>DYRD01000204.1 GCA_020718905.1 Syntrophus aciditrophicus
AGGTGCATCCGGCGCGGTAATGGTGGAGTTTGCCTTGGCATTTCCCATCCTGCTGGTCACCTTCATTTTCGCCATCCAGCTCTTGTTCGTCTTTATCTACGACATCCTCGGCAGTTATGCCGCCTACGCCGCCGCCCGCTCATATTCCGTATTTTATCCGGTTCTGACGGCAGAGAGCGGGGAGGAGGAGGCTGAAGGGGCTAAGGAGACTGAGGGGCCTAAGGGAGCGGAGGAGGCTGAAGCGCTGGCCCGGGGGGTTGCCGCCGCCATCATGTCGGCATGGACGATTCCGGGGGCAGGGGAACCCAGTAAGGACTTTGCAACAGCCGAGCCCCCTGACGGGGTTCGTGAATTTTTCAATCTAATGAATCTGACGCTGATTAGCGGTGGCGAAGAAAACGCGATGAGGAAGTATCGGACCGCGCTGGGAAGGATGTCCGATTTCGCTGTTACAAATGAGCCGTCGGGAATTTACCTTAAAGAGGGGTTTTTCTACGATGGGCAGGAGCCGCAGCACCGTCCCTTGAAGGGCCTGGTTGGAGCTATTCTAAAGGGGGTGGCTGACCTAGGTAATGCGGTGATTGGCTTTTTTTCTGGACAGACTAATGTCAAATTTTTTGACTCTGAAGGCCCGCCGCGGTATGAGGCGCAAGTGGGGAGGGTGTCGTTCCATTATGACTACTCCGCGTCCATGATGTTTTCCCGGTTCTCCTATTTAGGCAGCAAAGCCTCTTCTTCCGACAAACCGAGTGCATTCAGCATCTACCAGACCTGTGCCGCGCCGATTGAGCCGACGTGGGACAGCGAGCCGGGGAAGGCAACCAAATCCAGAGGGGAGAATTATGCGGCTGTTTACCAGCAGCTTCTGCTGGATGTGGATGAGGTGGCGATCAGCAATCTGCATGAGGTACACAGTTTTATAGAAGACGCCATGCATCTCGGCGGCGAAGCGGACAAGAGTTTCCGCCAGTACTTCAGCGGCGACTCGCCCGGAAGCGGGCCCCGTGATCGGAAGTACGCCAACAAGGGGTGGGTTGGCACGTTGGACTGGGCCGCTGTGACGCGAGGATCCGGAGAAAATCAGATCGGCTCGTCGCCCGGCCTTGTTACCAAGGACATGAGCGGGCAGCGGGATGCAGGCGAAGTTTCAGATGCGGAGCATATCATAGATGCCTTGGTGACTCTCTTAGAAGATACCGCCTATCGGGAAAAGATGACGGAAGAGGATGGTCTCATCGATAAGGAAATTGATCAGATAAAAAATGAGATTTCATGGATCAAAGACATACGGGACTTGTATGAAGACATTGATGATCTGAAGGAAGACATTGATGATCTGAAAGAGGATAAAAAAAATGCAAGTGATTCGGATGAAAAGGCCGATATTCAGGATGACATTGATGATCTGGAGGACGACATTGATGATCTGGAGGAAGACATTAATGACCTAAAGAAGAAGGGGTATTGCCATTTCGACAACCTCAAAAACTCTATCAGTCGAGGTAATTACGATGAAGATTCATACTCTGACGGAAGTTTAGACCCCGCAGAGAAAGAGCTGACCGATATTTGGGAAGCCCGCCGGACGTATGAAAACGGGTTGATTGCGACCAATGAACTGATCAAAGCCCGGTTTGTTGAGCTGATGAATGGAGCCATCATCCCAATCGCCGACTATTACCGGATTCAGGATCGGATAGTGGACGATCAGCGGGCGGGGATGGAGTTCTTGCAGGGGGAAATGGATGATGCAACAGAATAGGCAAGGCCGAGCGTCGAGAATTCCGGTGTGGCGACGGCTGCATCGGGATGAGGCGGCGAACCTTCTGGTTATCGGAGCCATCTTTGTGATGGTTCTGGTGATTGTGCTGACCGTCGTTATTAATCTGGCGCATGTGACTCACGAGAAAATGCAGGCGCAAAATGCGGCGGACGCCGCCGCGCTGGCTGGCGGGGTGTGGCAGGTGCGCGGAATGGCGGTTATTCAGAGCATGAATAATCTGGTGTATATGAGTGATATGCTGGCCAGCTTCGGTTTGAATGTCGCTGTAGCGGGGGCGGCCGCCACATACGCGCAGTATATTCCGGATCCCACAGGGATATGCGCCGGGATTTCTGTGGCCGGCCGTGCGATCGGGAGCGGCGCACTGGCGGTTTGTATCGCGACCCACGGATTCTCCCAATTTATCCTAAACCCGATGCGCGATGTGTTGTGCGCGGCGTGGCCTCTGGTTAGCGCATTGGGCGGCAGTGAGATGGCAAAAGAAAATGGGGCGCAGCCGATTTCCGGAGCTTTGGTTGATTTTTCAAGCGGCATCGCGAC
>DYRD01000023.1 GCA_020718905.1 Syntrophus aciditrophicus
ATTTCCCACTTATAAAAACCTGTATCCTGTCCAAACAACCCCCACCACCTCTCTAATCCACAATGTGTTGCAAAACGCCTTTACATAAGATAAATTGCCCGTCAAAGGAGAATATTGAAATTGTCCAATAATTACGATGTCATCATTGTCGGCGGGGGGCATGCCGGGTGCGAGGCGGCCCTGGCGGCGGCTCGCATGGGGTGCGAGACCCTGCTTTTCAACATCAATCTCGACGCCATCGCCCTCATGTCCTGCAACCCCGCCATCGGAGGGCTGGCTAAGGGGCAGCTCGTCAAGGAGGTGGACGCCCTGGGGGGGGAAATGGGGAAACTCGCCGACAAGACGGCCGTCCATTTCCGTCTCCTGAACGCCTCCAAGGGTCCTGCCGTCCAGTCTACGCGGGTTCAGTGCGACAAGCAGCTCTACCGCCTGGCGATGAAGGCCGTCGTGGAGCGGCAGGAGCACCTTCACCTCCGCCAGGGCCTCGTCGACGAGCTGATTGTCGAAGGTGGCCGCTGCGTGGGCGTCATCGATCAGACGGGCGTTTCCTACCGGGCCGGGGCCGTCGTGATCACGACGGGGACCTTTTTAAACGGCCTGATCCACATCGGAACTACGAAGATTCCCGCGGGCCGGGCCGGGGAATGGGCGTCGTTGCGGTTGGCGGAAAACCTCAAGGCCCTGGGTTTTGAGACGGGGAGGATGAAGACGGGGACGCCGCCCCGGCTGCGGGCTTCAAGCATCGACTTTTCCCGCCTGGAGCGTCAGGACAGCGATCCCCACCCTCAGCCTTTTTCCTTTGCCACGGAGGCCCTGCGGACGGAGCGCCTCCCTTCCTACTTCAGCTACACGACGGTGGCGACCCATGCCTTTCTTACGGAAAACATTCAGGAATCGGCCCTTTATTCGGGACGTATCCAGGGGGTCGGCGCCCGCTACTGCCCGTCCCTCGAAGACAAGGTCATGCGCTTTGCCGACAAGGAACGCCACCCCGTCGTCCTCGAATTCGAGGGCCTGGATACGGAGGAGATCTACGCGAAAGGATTGGGAAACAGCCTCCCCCCCGAGCTTCAGGAGCGCCTCGTCCACAGCGTCCCCGGCCTGGAGGCGGCGGAGATCATGCGCTGGGCCTATGCCATCGAATACGACTTCGTCCAGCCGACGCAGCTCTGGCCCACCCTGGAGACAAAACAGCTCCGGGGGCTCTATCTGGCCGGGCAGATCAACGGCACCTCGGGCTATGAAGAGGCCGCCGCCCAGGGCCTCTGGGCGGGGATCAACGCCGCCGCCGCCGTGCAGGAGCAGCCCCCCTTCATCCTCAGCCGCGCTGAAGGCTATATGGGTGTAATGATTGATGATCTGGTGACAAAGGGGGTTGACGAGCCCTACCGGATGTTCACTTCCCGGGCCGAGTTCCGCCTCATCCTCCGGGAAGACAACGCCGTCTTGCGCCTCATGGATAAGGGCCACGAGCTGGGCCTCATCGGCGCGGATCATCAGGCCCGGATGCGGGGACGCCGTGAGGAAATCGCCAGGGAAATCGGACGCTTGTCGGCAGCTAAAATTTACCCTGTCGCCGAGACGTTGCGGATACTGGCGGAGCTGGGAACGCCCCCGATCAAGAACCCCGCCTCCCTCTTCCAGATCTTGAAGCGGGAAGAACTCGCCTATGACGACCTCCGGCCTCTGGACGGTTGGGCGCCCATTGACGACCCCTTTGTGAAAAACCAGATCGAGATCGAGGCGAAGTACGAAGGCTATATCAAACGGCAACAGGAGTCCGTTGCCAAGTTGAAGTCCCTGGAAATGCGCAAAATTCCAAATGATTTGCATTACGACACTATCCCCGGGCTCTCCAATGAATTGCGGATGAAGCTTGCCCGCATCCGGCCGGGGACTGTCGGTCAGGCCGACCGGATTCCGGGAATGACCCAGGCGGCCATCAGCGCCATCCTGATCGCCGCCAAAAAGAGGGAGCTGGAGGAGGAGGCAAAAAAGGCCATTGACAAGCAAACGGGGGATTGATGGTTGTCATCCCCTGCAGGATTGCCATGATAATCAATAATAAAGAGGATGAGTGGAAATGAAAAAAGCGTTATTGGTAAGGGTGTTGGCAGTGCTCGTAGTGATGATGTTTGTCGCGACCGCCGGTTGGGCGGCGGAACCCATTGATCTCAACACGGTGACGAAGGAGCAGCTCATGACCCTGACGGGTGTCCGCGAGGTAACGGCCCAGCAGATTATCAAGAACCGCCCCTACGCCAAAAAGGACCAGTTGAAAGCGAAGAAGATTCTCACCGATCAGGCTTACGACAAGATCAAGGACAAGATCATCGCCAAGCAGGCAAAAGCGGCGCCGAAAAAGAAGTAATTCCGTTGCAAAAACAAACCCTTGTGACGGCCATGCCGTCACAAGGGGAAATGGAAATGCGGCGCCGATCCATCCCCACTCCACCCTCCCCTCGAAGGGGAGGGAAAGTATAGAATAATGAACCCCCCACGCAAGCAGCGGGGTATCAACGGTCATTCCGGACTTGGTCCGAAGTCCGGGCTGCCGATGGATTCATCCTGGCGCGGGAATGACGCGGGCCAAGCATGCCTAGGGGAATAAATCCCGCAAGATATTAAAGGAAATGGGCTTGTATGCTCAGGTGCAAGTGATATCTGCGGTGGCGTCGTTATGAGCTCCGGGGCGGGAAGAGCCGCGAAGTCAGCAGGTTCATTTTGGCGAGGCGGAACGTCAAGGCCGTGAAAAGACATCCAAATCCGTATTTCATGCTCCGCCGGAAATTTATGGAAGAGGCCTCTTCAAAATACTTGGTTGGGCAACTGACCTCGGCGACGGTGTAGTTAAGCCAGACAATCTGTGCCAGCATCTGGTTGTCAAAGACAAAATCGTCGGAATTCTCGTGGAGGGGAATCTTTTCCAGCAATGTCCGGGAGAAGGCCCGATAACCGGTGTGATACTCCGATAGCTTCGCCCCGATCAGGATGTTTTCCATGAGGGTGAGGAAGCGGTTGGCGATATATTTCCAGGGCGGCATCCCGCCTTTCAGGGCGTACCCGCCCAGAATACGCGATCCCAATACGCAGTGGTAAAGACCGTTGCCGATCAGGGAGGCCATGGCCGGAATCAACTGGGGCGTATACTGGTAATCGGGGTGGACCATGATAATTATGTCGCCTCCTTCTTCAAGGGCCAGGCGGTAGCATGTCTTCTGGTTGGCCCCGTAACCGCGGTTCTTTGCATGGACATGGACCTTGGCTGCGGGAAGGTGCGCGGCGATCGCGACGGTTTCGTCCCTGCTGGCGTCGTCCACGAGGATGACCAGGTCTACAATACCCTGTTCCATGACCTCCTCGTAAGTCTTGACGATGGTTTTGGCGGCATTGTAGGCCGGCATGACGACGATGATTTTCTTGTCCTTGAGCATAAGCTTCTTCACGACTTTTTGTGGACTATACCGGCGCAGTGCCGGTGTGTCAACGTTAAACACGGGAAATTTCCCCATTACTAATCGCCCCTTGCCGTCAGCTATCCCCACACGAAGGTGTTGGGGCGCAGCCGGGTCATATAGATCTAGCCCCGCTTATCGGTATCTGCCGTAACAATATGAAGAGGTGCGGGAGGGGATCGTAAAGGGCAAGAAATGAATTACAAACATCGCCGGTAGTCAGCGTCCGGGGTGGGCCAGGGCGTTCCCGAGACGATGGTCCGGGCCTCCGCATCGGTCCTGAGACGGACATCGTGCCGCCACGGATTATTGAAAGACCGGCAACCGCCGCCGGACTGAAGTTCCTGGCGGTAAAAAGCGGCTAAGGGATGGGTGCCCATGAGGTTACATACATACCTTATACCTATCCATGCCAGCTCCGGGCAAATCTTGTCCTCATCGTGAGGATGGAGGGCCGCGCCAAAGGCGCAGGTATTGCGGATACAGCAGTAGCCGCAACCGACACAGGATACCTTTTCAACGGGATACCTCAACATGTAAGATCCCCAAGTTTTTTCAGGGTGATACGCCACTGGATATAACTGTAAAGGGATGCGTGGCCCGGCAATAGCATGCGACGCAGGTAAAGTCTGATCGCCGGTAGCCGGTGCATATCCGTCGTCAGGCGGATAATCATCCCCATGGTGTAATCAAGCTGATGGACAAGAGACAACGGTTTGCGGTAAATGACCTTGAAGGCGTAAGGTGTTTTGTTCCCTGCCTTGGCGTGAAAAGGACGGGCGGTGTGGGCTTGGTTCATAAAACCATATCTTAACGGCCGCCCTGCCCGTAGTCAAGACGAATGTTGGCGTTTATGAAAAGATTATCTTTGTTGCGGAAATTTAAAGGCAATCGATAGTTATGCTGGGGAAATTTTTCCGGAGGCTCTCTGGGGGCAGGAAGACGGACCTCGAGCGCGACGCCGGCCGGTACTGGTCCATGAGCGATAGCGACGAACGAATCAGGGACCAGTCTCACTGGTATGGAGAGGGGCGATGGGAGAAGGAACGATGGCTTGCCTACGGCGATTTTTTCTTTGACCTGGCGGGAAAACGTCTGCGGCAGGTCAAGGGACCGGATTGGCGCGGGGGCTTGGAAAAGAAAACGGCCCTGGAGTGGGGCTGCGGCGGCGGGGCAATCATCCGGCCGCTTTGTGAGCACTTTGCCTCCGTTTACGGCCTGGATATCGCGGCAGCGACGCTGTACGAATGCCGGAAACGGATGGCGGACTTGGCGGCAGCGGGGATTTTTACGGCCTGCCATTTTCCATCGGAGCACCCGGAGGCCGTTTTGGAGCAAATTGCCCCGGAGTCGGTCGATTTCATCATTTCGGTCGGCGTCTTCAAGCACTTTCCCTCCCAGGCATATACCCTCAGGGTTCTCCAGATTATGGAAAAGCTCCTGAAAAAAGAGGGCTTCCTTTTTGTGCAGATCCGCTATTTTGATGGTATGGAGAAGTACCGGCCCAAGGAAGGGGATTACGCCCGCAATGTGATCACCATGACCTCCTTTGCCGCGGACGCCTTCGCGGCGCAGCTTGACGCCGCCGGTCTGACCCTGTTGCACCGGGAAAGGGATATGGACGGCGAGGATGAAAAGCACGAATATTATTTTCTGGGGAAGGGGGCATGAGGTGAAGAAATCTTCTGCCATCCTAATTTGTTTGGGAGGAAAGGTGAATAATATTAAAAATAATAAATGGATGAACAGTTTTAGGGTGATTGTTTTAATGGTGCTGGTGCTGTCGACACGCGTCCTGCGCCTGGAAGCGGCGGAGGTGAAAAATATCGTCATCCAAAAGGTAGAGAACCGGTTGCTGTTCACCTATGACTTGGAGGGGGAGGAGAGCACGGCGCTCGTGTCTGTTTATGTGACCGTGGGCGACAAAACCTACCCCGCTAAAAGCCTGCACCTGGAAGGAGATCTGGGTAAGGTCCGGCCGGGGAGGAACAGGCGTGTCGTCTGGTCGGTGTTAAGCGATTTTCCGAAGGGGGTGTATCAAGAGGTAAGTGTGGAAATTTCTGCGGGAATACCGGGCATGGTCAACAATATCGGTATGTCTTTCGTCCTCCTTCCCGCCGGCTCCGTCGTGATGGGGTCTCCTGCCGACGAGCCCGGACGCAATACCGACGAAATGCAGGAACGGGTGATCATCAGCCGGGCTTTCTATCTGCAGAGAACGGAGGTCACGCAGGGGCAGTGGCAGCGGGTCATGGGAACTAACCCTTCCCATTTCCGTGCTTGCGGTGAAGATTGCCCCGTCGAGCAGATAACCTGGCACGATGCCCAGGCATTCATCGGGAAGCTAAATGCGTTGGAAGGGACAAATCGCTACCGCCTGCCGACGGAGGGGGAGTGGGAATATGCCGCTCGGGCGGGGACGGTAACGGCCTATTATTGGGGAAACAGGCCTGATTGTTCCCGGGCTAATTATGGGAACAGCCTGTGGGGTTCCGAATGCAAGGGCGCCAATCCCGGCAAAACCTTGAAGGTGGGCAGTTTCCGCCCCAATCCCTGGGGGCTTTGCGATATGGCCGGCAATGGCTGGGAATGGGTCGATAATTGGTATGGACCCTATAATTCAAGGCAGACCGTGAATCCCGCCGGTTCCAGGTCGGGGGTCTTCCGGATACAGCGCGGCGGCGCCTGGGACAGCGACGCCGCGGCCTGCCGGATGGCGCTGCGTGTCAAGGCCCTTCCTGAGGTCAACCTCGGCCATTTGAAATTAACCGCCGGCAATCTCGGCTTCCGGGTGGCGAGAACGGCGGAATAGAAGATATTCGTTGACAATAAAAAGTTGGGATGCCAAATATTTGCCGACCAATCATAACGGGAGGCATCATGCCAGACGATCGACTTATTTTCCTCATCTTTACCGCCCAGAACAAGTTGCGGACTTACCTGAACAATGCCCTGGTGGCGGCGAACGCAGGGGTGACGTTTGTCCAGGCGGGCATCCTTTTCCTTCTCAAACAGAGCAACGGCCGGACCATGTCCGACCTTAGTCAGCTCATCGGGGTGGATAATTCCACCCTTACGGGCCTCGTGGACCGCCTGGAAAAGGTGGGTTTCGTGGCCCGTCAGGCCAGTCCCACGGATCGGCGTTCTCTCCTCATTCAGGTGACTCCGGAGGGAATCGCCGCCGGGGACAAGGCCAAGGTGGTCATCAAAAGGATTAATGAGGAAATAAAGACGGGCCATCTCCCGGAGGAAATGGAGATATTCAAGAGCATTCTCAGGTCATTTTTCGAAAAATTCAACAAAAACGACGGGAGCAGCAGTGACGATGTACAATTATCGCATAAATAAGGAACTTGCCGAAATCATAGCGCAGGCCTCCCGTTTCTCCCGCGCGGAGATCGCCCCGTGGGTGGCCCAGGGCAACCATGCCGCATTCCCCCTGCCCCTCTGGCGGAAAATGGGAGCAGCCGGCCTGATGGGAATTGCTATTCCCCGGGAATACGGTGGACTGGGGCTGGCTTATCTGGGAATTACCCTGGTGGCGGAGGCGTTAGCTGCCCAGGGAGGAAGTCTCGGGATCGGGCTTTCCTGGCTGATCCATAATGTCGTGGCCCGGCTGGTATTTGCCTCCCTGGGGAGGGAAGAACAAAAATCCCGGTATCTTCCCGGCTTGGCCCAGGGAAGGATTACGGCCTCCCTTTCCATCTCCGAGCCCGAGGTGGGCGCCCATCCCAAGTACCTGAAAACAATGGCCCAGCGCCGGGGAGACGTCTATATAGTGAACGGTGAAAAGGCATATCTGACCAATGGTCCCTTTGTGGATCTCTATGTCGTCCTGGCGGTCACCGGGACCGCTGGCAGTGATGAAAAAAAGGAGTTCAGCGCCTTTATCGTTCCGAAGGATACACCGGGCGTCGCGATGACGGCGCCGCTGAACCTTGCCAACTTCAAGCCTTCCCCCCATTGCGGCATCAGGCTTACGGATTGTGCAATCCCGGTGGAAAATATCATCGGCGCCGCGGGTACGGCTTACCCGGCCGTCGCCCTTGCCTTCCGGGAAATCGAGGATGTCGCCCTCATGGGCCTCGTTCTAGGGGGGATCAACAGGCAGATGTCTTTGTTGTTAAAGGGACTCCGGCGGCAGGGAGGAGCGGTTGCCGAAGGCTTGCCGGCGGAGCTCGGCCGTCTCCAGTATCTCCGGGATACCCTCCGGCTTATTGCCTACGAGGCGGCGCGGATGCTGGATCGCGACGACGGGCGGGCGGGATTGCTATCCTTGATCTTGTCGTTCCGGGAGCTGGCCCGGCAGTTTCAACAGGGCCTGGAAAAGCCGGCGGCAACGGCCCTGCTGGCGGAGAACGAGGAATTCCTCTCCCTGAGCGGCGACCTGGTGCGGGCCGTCAATCTGGCAAGGAATGTCATGACTTTAAAGCAGATAAAACAAGGGGCGGCGCTGCTGCGTTAACCCATCCCCACCCTAACCCGCTCCTGGAAGGGGAGGGGCAGGTTTCGTTAGCTAACCCTTGCGGGGGAGGGATGACATGAGGGTAATAATTCCCATAGATGAGGGTATTTTAAGATGAAGTCCAGCTATGAAGAACAGTTTGTTTCCCTGGAAGCGGTCCTGGAGAAGCTCCGGGACGTGGACTATATTGCCAACCGCCAGATGGCGATGACCGTTTATCTCGCTTGCCGCCTCGGAAAACCCATGCTCGTGGAAGGTCCCGCCGGAGTGGGGAAGACGGAACTGGCCAAGGCAACCGCCGCCTGCCTGCAACTGCCCCTCATCCGACTCCAGTGCTATGAAGGACTGGATGAAGCCAAGGCCCTCTACGAGTGGAAATACGGCAAACAACTCCTCTATACCCAACTTCTCAAAGACAAACTCGATGACATCATCTGCCGGGAAAACGGTTTCAAGTCGGCCATGGACAAACTGCATCAGTACGACGACATCTTTTTCCCCTGGCCTTTTCTCGAACCCCGCCCGCTCCTCAAGGCCCTTCAGGAAAAAAATGGTTCCATCCTGCTTATTGATGAAATAGATAAATCGGACGATGAATTCGAGGCCTTTCTCCTGGAGATCCTTTCCGATTTCCAGGTCTCCGTACCCGAAATAGGGACGGTGCAGGCCGTAACCAAACCCCTGGTTTTTCTCACGAGCAATAATACCGGGAGCTAAGCGAGGCCCTCAAGCGCCGTTGTCTCCACCTGTACATACCCTTTCCCGAGGCGGCCCTGGAGCGGGAGATCATCCGCCGCCGCGTCCCGGATATTTCGGAGGATCTTGCCCACCAGCTTGTCAATTTTATTCAGGATGTGCGCAAGCTGGACCTGAAAAAGGTTCCCTCCATTAGCGAAACCATCGATTGGGCCCGGGTGCTCATGATCCTGCACGCCGAAATCCTGAATCCGGCCCTCGTCCAGGAAACCCTCAATATTTTTATCAAGTTCGAAGACGATGTCGCCATCGTGACGGAAAAGTCCCCCTTATGACGGCTAAAGCGGTAAAGTAAGGAAAGATAAGCAATCAGGAGGGCTTTGAGATGGAAAGGATTATTGAAGGTTTTGTTGTCGCCGCCCGGACTGCCGGTGTCCGCATTTCCATTTCCGAAACCCTTGACGCCGTCCGCGCGGTCAAGATTGTCGGTTATCGGGAGCGACCTCTTTTGAAGGACGCCTTTGCCGTTACCCTGGCCAAGACAGCGGCAGAAAAGACCATTCTTGAAGACTGTTTCGAGCGGTTCTTTGCTTTTCAATTCTTCCCCGCCCCTTCCGACCGGGCCGGTAGAGATGCGCCTCCCCCGGATCTCCTGCAAAGGGAATCGTCTCTGGTCCGCATGCTCATGGAGGAAGATCGGGCGGGCCTCATCGCCGCCATGACCGAGGCGGCGCGCCTGGAAAACATCTCTCAAATCAGATACTTTACTCAGCGCAGACTTTTCGCTATGCGCATACTCGGCCGGATGGGGGCGGTTGGTCTCGATGGCCAGATTCAGGCCCTGGGCCGGATCGATACCCCGGCGGCGGCGGCGAAGGTCCGCCTCGAGAGTGCAAAGGCCTATCTTGTGGACAACGTGCGAACATATGTGCAGGGCCAGTACGATCTCTTTGCCCGGAACGAAGGGGAGAGGCGTCTGGAAAGCGAGCTGCGCCTCGTCAAACTGTCGAACCTGGAGCAGCGTGATTTCGCCCGTCTTCACAATATTATCCAGCGGATGGTGAAGCGTCTCAACGATCTCCACTCCCGCCGCCGCCAAGCGGCCAGCAGAGGGGTCCTGGATTTCAAGAGGACCCTGCGGGAAAACATCTCCTATCAGGGGATGCTGTTTGCTCCTTCCTGGAAGAAGAAGAAAATCGCCCGCCCCCAGATCGTCATCATCTGTGACATCAGCCGTTCCGTCCTGCGGACGGTCCGCTTTCTCCTTCTTTTCCTCTACGGTCTCAACCAGGAGATCGCCCGCATCCGGACCTTTGTTTTCTGCACCAATCTCTGCGAGGCCAGCGACATTCTTGGCAGTTGTCCCGTGGACCAGGCCCTGACCCGGATTCAGGGGGGGACGGATATCCCCCTGATTATGGGAAGGACGGATTATGAACGTTCTTTCGCTGATTTCCGCCGGAATCATCTTGCCGCAGTGACGCGCAAGACGAGGGTGCTGATCCTCGGCGATGCCCGCAATAATTATAACGATCCCCGTCCGGAGAACCTCAAGGCCATCTACGAGCGTTGCAAGCGTCTCATCTGGCTCAATCCCGAAGTGCCGGCCTTCTGGGGAGCGGGAGATTCGGAGATCCGCCAGTACATTCCTTATTGCACCGCGATCAAGGAGTGTAATACCCTGGAGCACATCGAGCGCCTGATCAGCACCCTGGTCAGACGCTAAGGATATTGATGCCAGCGATCTTTCGTAAATACGGCCGCTACCGGTAAGGGGCGTCCCGCGATTTTCCCTCCAACCTCAAGGATCCTTGCTTAGGGTGACCCCAACCACGGGTGCAGCCACGCCAGAACCGTGTCGTGCCACTGCAGGACATTCCGGGGCTTTAGTATCCAGTGGCCTTCGTCGGGAAAGATCAGGAATTCCGCAGGAATGTCCTGGCGCTGGAGGGCGCTGAAGAGGGCGAGGCTCTGGGTGTAGGAAACCCGATAATCCTTCCGGCCGTGAATAATCAGGGCCGGTGTCCGCCAGTTTTTGACGTAATCCAATGGGTTATGGCGTTTGGGGTCGCCGAATTCCCATTCGGCAAACCAGAGGGTATCCATTTCATAGTGGGCCATAGTCCTGTCGAAAAGCCCGGCGTGACTGACGAGACAGCGAAAACGGTCCGTGTGGCCGCCGATCCAGTTGATCATATAACCGCCATAGGAGGGTCCCAAGGCGGCCATCCGTTTTTCATCCAGGCAGGTATACTCCTTCAGCGCAAAATCAAGGCCCGTCATGAGGTCTTCATAGGGCGCCCCGCCCCAGTCTCCCCGGATGGCATCGGTGAATACCTGTCCATAGCCCGTTGAACCGTGAAAATCGATCTGCATGACGGCATAACCGGCCCCGGCGTATATCTGCGGATTCCAGCGGTAGTGAAACTCATGCAAGTCGGATGTTTCCGGGCCGCCGTGGATAATAAAGGCGACGGGATATTTCCGGGCAGGATCGAAATCGACGGGATAAACGATCCGTCCATATACGGTATCCCCGTAGGCGCCCCGGAAGCTAAAGGCGCCGGTCTTGCCAAAGCGGATTTTTCCCACGCGCTCATCGTTCCATTTGGTGACCCGCCGGGAGTTTTCATTCCTGATCCCGAGGAGATAAAGCTCTGTCGGCTGATTGAGGGAATTCCAGGCAAAGAGGATGCTTCCGTCCGTCCGGGGCTGGAGGGCAAAGGTGTTTCCCGCCTTCATGATTATCTGACTCTTGCCCGTTGCCACGTCCATGGCAAAGAGGGCATGTTGCCCCAGGTGATCGGCGGTGGAATAAAGGGTTTTGCCGTCCTGAGACCAGGCGATGAAGTCGGGGGAGCGATCGCTCCGCGGACCATCGTCAGCCCGTAGCGCGAGAGCCCGTTCCGTTCCCGAAGCCATGTCCCGCAACCGCATCCGGTAACGGTCCGCCTCGTGTCCGGGCCGGCTCCTGGCGAGATAGGCGAGGGTCCTGCCGTCGGGAGAAAAACGGGGCTGGGTGTCCATAGCGGGATTATTTGTGATCCGCACCGGCTTTGTTGCTGTTCCGAGGGGAACCATAAAAAGGTCGCTGTTTGTAGACCATGCCTCCTTGGCTGCGAAAACCAGGGTCCCGCCGTCGGGAGAGAGGGAGAATTCTTCCGTCCCGCCAGCCGGTTTGGACGGGCAATCGGCGTCCATGGCCGTCATGAGGTCCCGGGGCGGACCGCCGGAAAGGGGATAAAAAACAAATGGTTACGGGTGCCATCATTCCAGGTGTTCCAATTGCGGACCATCAGGCGGTCGAAAACCACACCCGATCCGGGCTGGTTTGCCTTTTCCGCAAGCATCATCTTGGTCTGTTCCGGCGTCCTGCCGGGGAAGACGGCCAGGGACAGGACCAGCGCCCGGCCGTCGGGAGTAACTTCAAAGACCCCCACATCAAGGGGTAAGTCGGTGACGGGGAGTGGTTTTTTATCGGTTGGAGAGGCCTTCCATACCTGCCGGGAGCCGGAACGAGAGGAAAGAAAATAAAGGGTTTTGCCGTCGGGGGACCAGCGGGGATTCGTATCGTCGGCCCCGGTTGCGGGGTTGATGGGGAAAGAAGATTCCTCCTGAATGTCGGCTATGTGTATGGATATAAGACCTCTGTTGGCAGTAAGATCGGCCCGCCAGACCGTGAAGGCGGCCCGGCGCCCGTCCGGGGAAACCCGGGGAGCGGCGATCCTTTCCATGCCTAACAGATCCCGAACGGAAAAGGGATGGCTCGCGGCGGAGACGGCGGCTGGATTCAGGAGGTTACTGGTCATGGCATAGATGAAAAAGCAGGTAAAAATATAAGCAGCCGTTCTCAACATATTCATCATCCCTTGAGCTGGCCCTGGGGTACGGTCCTTCCCTTAAGCGGCAATATAGCACAGCAGATATAATTCCACAAATCAATCGATAATAAGGCAGGCGGAAACCTTTTGACTTTTTCTGAAAAGTTCAATATATTCAAAGCGCTTATTCTATACGATACCCCCGCCGTTTTTGGAGCGGTGACATTTTGCCAAGGACATGCATCCGGACTTTTTACGAAGCCGTCAAGGATGATAATATGACGGGATCCAAAGAAAACCATCACCTTGCTAAGCAGCCCCTTCCCTTGACGGAGTCCCTTTTCCAAAGCGTTGTGGATCACATGCTTGACGCCCTGCTGATTCTCGACTGGAACGGGACCATCCTTTTTGCCAACCAATCGGCGGCCGAGTTTGTCCATCCCGGTTTTCTTGAGGTCGTAATCCTTGATTTGATGAACGTCCAGGAAAGGGGCGGCGGCTATCTCAACCGCTATAAGCTGCTCACGGCGGAAGGTCGGCGGCATACGCCTATTATCGCCTTGACGGCGTTCGCCCTCAAATGAGGATGTGGAAAAAAGTATTGCGGCAGGTTGCGATACCCATCTTAACAAGCCCGTAAAAAAGGAGAAAATCCTCGCAACTATAATGACTTACACAAGTAGCGTGTAAGGCGTGAAGGGTTCGGGGAGATAGGAATGGATGAACCGCAGAGATTTATTGTAATCAATAATAGCCAACCTCCCTTTACTTACTGAATAGTTTCTGAAGGGTTCCATCCACCAGGCGATAATTGCGGGTAACCACGACGCCGTCCTTGATGAGGATCATGGCGGGAACGCCCATGATGCCGTAGGCCGAAGCAACATCCCCCTTTTCGTCCAGGAGGATCCGGTAGGGCAGTTGATATTTGGCGGCGAAACGGGCGACCTTGTCCCGGGATTCCTGGATGTCGATGTAGGCCATCTCCAGTCCCCGCTGGCTGTAGGTTTGATAGATCTGCTTGAAATGGGGAAGCTCCGTCCGGCAGGAGGGGCACCAGGTAGTGCTGAAGATGAGGAGGACGGTTTTCTTCCCGTAGTCGCTCAAGCTGAAGATCCGGCCGTTGGTATCCCGGATGCTGAAGCGGGGCGCCTGCTCCTGGGCGAAACACCAGGAGGGAATCAGCAGATATATTGCCAGGATGGCTGTTATCCAAAAAAAATGTATATTACGATTCGACATAGAGACTCCCTTGGCTATTTTCTGGTATTCCGGGTTGGTCCCGGAGTCAGGTTCTTGCAATCATTTTCATGACTTCTGAATTCCCGTTTTTACGGGAATGACAGAAAATGACGCCTTGCGGTTGTTATCCCCAGAGTATCCCC
The DNA here is from genome assembly GCA_020718905.1 of Syntrophus aciditrophicus. Classification (GTDB taxonomy): domain Bacteria; phylum Desulfobacterota; class Syntrophia; order Syntrophales; family UBA8958; genus UBA8958. The sequence goes on from DYRD01000023.1 coordinate 13,823, forward strand.
GCCTGAATCAGCAGGTATTCCCCCGCCCCGATCATAATCCATCCGGAAATATGGCTCATCCGGGTCATCCACATCCCGGACCGGGGGAGATTTGCCAGCAGTCCTGCTGAGGTTCCGAGGATGATCAGCAGGGTCCCCATGCCGAAGGCGAAGACAAACAGGAGGCTCATGGCATAGGGAATGCTCTGCCGGGTAGCGGCGAAGCTGAGGAGTATGGCCAGCACCGGGGCCGTACAGGGTCCCATAACCAGCCCCGACGCGGCGCCGACAAAAAATGCCCCGGCGGCCCCCCTGGTTTTTTCCCGGGGCTGAAGGCGGGCAATGAAAGCGGGGGTCCGGATCGGCAGAGTAAACACCTCGAGCATGGACAAACCCATGATCACACAAACATTTGCCATGAAAAAGGAAACCCAGGGGTTGCTCTGCAGCTGGCCGAAAAGTTTCCCCGTCAGGGCTGCCGCGGCGCCGATGGCCGTATAGGTCATGGCCATGCCCAAGACGTAAATTATGGAAAGAACAAATCCTTGCATCTTTGAGCCGCTGCTGTGGGCGCCGATGAAGGCCACCGTAATCGGGGCGACGGGATAGGTGCAGGGGGTGAGGCTTACCAGCACCCCGCCCAGATAAGCGGCCCCATATGCGAGCAACAGGGAGGTCTGAAGATAAGCGGACGCATTTTCAATAAAATTTTCAATCATGGTTCATACCTGGCCAGGGGGTGGCAATTTGTCCGACAGTCTTTATTTGATAGGCATCATAGGGTTTCCCCCGGGACATGTCAATCGGGAAAGTGGTCGGGAGACCGATCAGTGCTTCGCCATGAGGTGGAGAATGGCCTTTTCCAGGCCGTCGAGGGTCAGCTCGTACATGGGGAAGACCTGCCGGACAATACCGATGGTCCAGGTCATCTCCCATGCGTCCTGGGGGACGGGATTGAGCCAGACGGCGTGGCGGAAGGTCCGGGCGAGGAATTTCATCCGGTCGATACTGGCGCCGGTGGGTTGCTGATCGACATAAATGGCCCCGTTCATATGCATGAGTTCATAGGGGGCCATGCTGGCGTCCCCGACCATGATCAGCCTCGTCTCCGGATCTTTTCTGAGGAACTCTTCCAGGGGTTCCGGTTTGTCGTAGCGCTGGGGATCCGCCCAGACACGGCTGTAAATGGTGTTGTGGAAAAAATAGATCTTGAGATCCTTGAACTGGGACCGGGCGTAATGGAACAGGGTCTGGACGATTGCCACGTATGGTTCCATGGACCAGCCGCCGTTGTCGATGAGGAGGACAATCTTCATGCGATCCTTCAGGCGGCGGTCGAAAACGATCTCGATCTCCCCGGCGTTGCGCATGGTCTGATAGATGGTTTTATCGACATTGACGATGTCCTTGGGCCCCGTGGGCGTCATCCTGCGGAGCCTCTTCAGGGCTTCCCCCATCTGAAACTCCGTAAGGGGTCCCTCCTGGGAGTAATCGCGGTAACGCCGCTCCAGGGCTACCTTGACGGCGGATTTGTTCCGGGACTGGCCCCCCACGCGCATCCCGCCGGGATGATGGCCCGAATGGCCGACGGGCGATGTTCCCCGCGTTCCGATCCATTTGTTGCCCCCGTGGTGGGCCTCTTTTTGCTCCTGCAGGCGGTCAAGAAAATACTGGATCAACTCTTCCGGCGTCATTTTCTGCAGCTCTGCTTCATCCAGCCCCAAGGCCCTGGCCATATCCCCGGGATGCTTCAACCATTCATCGAGCATGGCCCGGGCGATTTCCGTCAACTCCACTGCCGTAGGGTCATGAAGCTCCACCCCCTTGAAATGATGGGCAAAGATCTGATCGTAGCTGTCGAAATATCTTTCACTTTTGACGAGGATGGCCCGCGCCGCCGTGTAGAAGTCTTCCATGGACTGGACCAGGCCCAGGCTGAGGGCCTGGTGGAGCCTCAGAAGCGAGGTCGGGGTGACGGGAATCCCCCGGTCCCGGAGGGTATAGAAAAAATCGACGAACATTTTTTATTCCTTAGAACTGCCCTCGCCCCAACTGCTGCGCCGCATGGATGAGATCGGCGCTTTTCTTGAAGAGGATGCCGAGGTAGGGAACCTTGCCCTGTTGCAGGACCTTGGGCCGAAAATCGGGATCGTTCTTCAAGGCCCGCAGCCAGTTGATCAGCTCCCGGGTCGCCGGCTTCTTCTCGATCCCCCGCAGCTCCCGGAGGCGGTAGAAGGCGGCGACGGAAGCCCCGACGAGTTCCTCGTCGATGCCGGGGAAATGAACGTTGATGATCAGACGCATCATTTCCTGATCGGGGAAGGCGATGTGGTGGAAGTTGCAGCGCCCCAGGAAGGGATCGGAGAGATCCTTTTTTGCGTTCGAGGTGATAATGATCACCGGGCGGTGTCTGGCCGTGATGGTCTTGTCGATCTCGATGATATCGAATTGCATCTGATCGAGGACGTCCAGCATGTCGTCCTGGAAGTCCGTATCGGCCTTGTCGATTTCGTCGATCAAAAGGACGGTCCGGACATCGGAAACAAAGGCCTGACCGATCTTTCCCATGCGTATGTAGGCCTCGATATCGCTGACATTCCGTTTAGAATCGCCGAAACGGCTGTCGTTGAGGCGGGTCAGGGTGTCGTACTGGTAGAGGGCCTCGACGAGTTTCATGCTCGATTTTACATTCAAGGTGATGAGCGGCATGTGCATGCTTTCCGTAATGGCATGTGCCAGCATGGTCTTCCCCGTACCCGGTTCCCCCTTCAGGAGGAGAGGCATTTCCAGATCCATGGAAACATTGACAATTTTTGCCAATTCATCGTCAAGGACATAGCGGGACGCCCCGCGAAAGGACGCTGATTTTGTCGCTTTGGTCATAATAAGCTTTACTCCTTAAAGTCTTGGTGCCCCTCCTTAATCAATCTCCCTTAAAAATGCCACTGCTTTTTTCGGCAACGACAGATAACTGCATGCCGCCTCTGATATTTTGTACCAGTGTTATCTTGCACCAGAAAGGTGAAACGGCAGCAAAAATGTCTGCGGCGATCACAGCGGCCAATCCTTCCGCAAATATGGGCTCTTCGCGGAAGGACCAGAGGTAGAGTTTCAGACTTTTGCTTTCGATACAGAGTTTATCCGGCGCAAATTCAATAGTTACGGTGTTGAAGTCGGGTTGATGAGTGACCGGGCAGACGCTGGTCAGCTCGTTGCTCGCGAATTTCAACGTTTGCACGTTGGCTGGTTTGGGAAAGGTATCGAGCTGTTTGGCAGGCGCGTTTACCTTTTTACCCAAATAATGAAAGTTTTCCATAAATCTTAAGCCCCAAATTATCAATTGTTGTTTGGAATCAGGGAATTATCTTTGCCCCGGTGGTGCAGGTTTCATTTACCTCTACGCATTGTACCTTGATTCTCGTATTTTCGAATAACCGGATCGCCTCACTTAGGACTATTTCCGCGATGTGTTCGGAGGTAGGATTTTTTTTCGTGACATAAATCCGTTGTCCCGATGCTTTAATATATTGGCACATGGGGTCATTTTCCCATAGCAAAGAGGCATGGTCGAGGTTTTCATCGATCCAGGCTTTCAGGACTTTCAACTCCTGAAAATCGATAAGCATGTCTTTCTCATCAAGGCTTTCCCCTTCCAGATGCACCTTGATCAGCCAGGAATGACCGTGATTATTGATGCACTTGCCGGTATAATCTTTCCACAGCCGGTGGGCGGCCTCGAATTTAAAGGTTCTGCTTATGACGTATTTCATCCATGGGCTCCATAATTTTAACGCATAGCCGCTCCGATGCGGATGATCGGAAAATTGTTCATTTTCCTCTCCCCGCTCCCCAGAGCATCACGTGCAGGCGCGGCGAAAAGTTAAAACCGCGGCTGACTATCTCATCAACCAGGGCCGGTTTTAATTGCGATTCCAAGCTTTGCCCTTCCAGGCCAACATACACTTTATTCCCGGCAATGTTAAACCTTTTTAAAATACTTTCTATTTCGTCTAGATCCGCCTCGTTCCGGATGATGAATTTAAATATGCAATAATCCTTTGCTGCCCAAAAACTCAGGCTTTGCCCGTTGATTTGTTGCCGCGCGTTTGACAGTTTAGGCGAAATTACCCAATTAAAATGACTTATTACGGATTCGTCCATTCTCTCCCGCCTAAAAGCCGTCCCGTCGGCGATGGTGACAGCTAAGGGCGCCGTGGGAATAAAAACGCCGTTGCTCTCCACATGATATTTTTTCCCCGGGACGACAAGGTTATCGAGCCGGTAAAGAGTCGGTTCACCCCCGGTTAAAATTACCTGTTCCGTATGGTGCGCGCTGATTAAGGCTTTAAGTGTTGCGGAGGTATAAGGCTGAAATTGGCCGGAAGCGGCAACCCAGGTATACTTCGTATCGCACCAGGTACAGGTCAGATTGCAGAAATGAAAGCGGAGGAAAAGGCTATTCAGCCCGGCACAGTTTCCCTCCCCCTGAAGGGAGACAAAATGTTCGGATAGATAAAAAACGTCCTTATTTTCTTCCACCGGAAAATGAAACCTTATATGCTTGTAATAATTAACTTAATAACCACCATCCCCTTCAAGGGGCAAGGTGGGGATAGGTCTGCCGGAATGCTGCGAAGCCTTTTTCCCGGAGCTTACAGGCCGGGCATTGACGGCAGCCACGGCCCCATGGATTCATCTGTTCCTCGCCATTGTAGCAGGTCAGGGTAAGCTCACGCAATTCTTTAAGTTTGCCGGCGTTATAAGCCATCTCAAAGACCTGGGCCTTGTTTTTCCACATCAGGGGGGTGTAAATGGTTACGGGACGGTCGAGGCCCAGGGAAAGTTCCACGGCCTTTGCCTTGATATAATTGTCGCGGCAATCCGGATAACCGGAAAAGTCCGTCTCGCATGTGCCTGTGACTAAGTTGATCCGCTGCTCGCCCTTTCGAAAGGCATGATTGGAAATAATCGTCAGGAACAATCCGTTCCGGTTGGGAACGAAACTCGCCGGCAGGTCAGCGGCCAACGGATGGCTGTGACTATGGTCTCCCTGGTTGAGCAGGGTACTATCGGTAATCGCTTTCATAAAGTTTCCGATATCATAGACGGTGTGCAGCACCTCGAAATGGGCGCCGATTTTAGCGGCATAATCCAATTCCCGGCTATGCCGCTGGCCATAGTTGATGCCGACGGTTGCCACCGTTGCGAAATTCTGTAACGCCCATACCAGGCAGACAAAGGAATCCTGCCCTCCGGAAAGGAGAACATAAGCGGTTTCGGGAATTTTTGGCAGTTTCATGTTTATTTTAAATATTCTTAAACTGTTGACCGACTCTCTTGCATCTACAAGTCCACACCTCGCCAATGTCGGCAAGATAGTAGATCGCCTTGGATACTCGTCAAATTTGCTGGATGCTCGCCTTCAGGAAGCCATCATCAATGTCCTTTACACGCTTATAGGTACAATTTCCAATACAGGTTTTATTGCCTGCCAATCAACGGTTCCAGGTACTGAAGCTTGAGAAGCGAGCCCGGATGAGAAGGCGGGCCTTTTCGTGTTCTCATAAATAATCCTCTTCAATGATAGTCTTCCATGTCCATAAGGAAGGCAATGGCCTCTTTGTTGAATTTATCGGGGTTCTGGATGTGCAGGGCATGGCCGCATCCTTCAAAAGGGATCACCCTGGCTTGGGGGATATGGTCTTTCAGGTAGGCGGAGCTCTCCGGAGGATAGTAATTGCTTTCCCATCCGAAGGTCAGCAGGCATGGCGCCGTTATGTCCTTCAGCATCCCGCGGTAATCCTGCATGGACATGGAAATCCACAAGGCGATGATGATATGGGGGGTATTGCTCCGGGCCTCCTCATAGAGCCAGGGGAGGTCTTCCTTGCCCATGAAATCGGCATCGCCGTTGAATTCCATTTTTTCATTGAACAGGGACTTGTTCATGATCCGCTGTGCGACTACCCGGCTGTAGGCTTCCCAGTCGCCAAGCATGGCCGCCAGCATGATCAGATTGTCTTCAGGCCCGAAATCGCCCGGCTTCCTGCTGCGGACGCCGGGGAGGCCGAATTGCCAGTCCTCGGCCTTCAGCAGCCGCGGCGCCATATCGATAACGATGATCTTCGCGATTCCTTGGCATGAATAATTACGAATATACTCGAAGATTACATGGGTTCCCAGGGACCATCCCACCAGGGAAACAGCGGTTATTTCCAGATAGGCCATGAATTCTTTCAGGTCCCGGGCGAGGCGCTTTAACGTCAGGCCATGTTCCGGCACATCGGAATCGCCGTGACCCCTCAAATCCAGGGTGATGACCTTGAAGTGCCTTGCCAGTTCCGGCGTCTGCTTTTTGAAATGCCGGTGATTCGCCGTCAGGCCATGGATCAGGAGGACCGGTTTTCCCTTCCCTCTGATCTCGTAATAGAGGCGGACGTGGTCGTCGGTCACGTAAAAAGGCATGGGTCCCTCCTCCTTGCCCCATATTCATGATGCGGGCAATTATGGGGCTTGATTATACCAGGTCGCTTGCCGATCAGCGCTGGCAAGCGCTCTTGTCGTCTAACATCTTCCGGATCATGTTGGAGAATTTTTCCGGATGAAATGGCTTCTGGAGGAACCCGTTGCAGCCCCGGTCCAGAATCTCCTGGGCCTGGCCGGTGATGCTGTACCCGCTGGCAAGAAGAACCTTGATCCCGGGGTTGATCTTCCGGAGACGATCGAAAGTCTCTCCCCCCGATATCCCCGGCATGATCATGTCGAGAATAACCAGCTCGATTTCGTTTCTTTTCTCCATGTAAACGGTGATCGCTTCTTGACCGCTCCCGGCGGTATAGACCTGATACCCCATGACTTCCAGCAGATCCCTGCCCACTTCGAGAACCATCTTTTCGTCGTCCACCAGCAGGATTGTTTCCGAGCCCCTGGCGATTGTCCCGGTTGCCGTCTTTTCCTTCACCATTTCCTGCTCCGAAGCGGGCAAGTAGATAGTGAATGTTGTTCCATGGCCGGGTTCGCTAAATACATTGATACTACCTCCATGACCCTTGATAATCCCATAGACCGTCGCCAACCCCAGGCCGGTCCCTCTTCCCATTTCCTTCGTCGTGAAAAAAGGATCAAAAATCCGCTCCCGCGTCTTTGCATCCATCCCGGTGCCCGTATCGGTCATGGATATCTTGACATATCGTCCCGGTTGGACGGTATAGGCAAGCCCTTGTTCTTCATCCAGAATAATATTCTTCGTTTCCAGATAGATAGCGCCACCTCCGGGCATCGCCTGCCAGGCATTCACATACAGGTTCATAAATACCTGCTCCATCTGTCCCCGGTCCACTTTCACGCTCCAGAGGTCTTTTGCGAATTTCCGATGGAGGGAGATTTCCTTTTTGGTTCTGCCGAACATGGAGGAGCTCTTTGCCAGGATGTCGTTCATATCGGCGGATTTTACCTCATATCTTCCCCCTCGGGCAAAACCCAGTAGTTGCTTGGTTACATCAGCTCCGCTTTGCACCTGTTCCTCGATCCGTTTGAGCCGCTCATAGTTTGGATCAGAGGAACCGATATTCATTAACGACAGGGAAGCGTATCCCTGAATCCCCATGAGGAGATTGTTGAAATCGTGGGCGATGCCGCCGGCAAGGGTGCCGATGGCCTCCATTTTATCCGCATGTTGCAAACGTTCCGTAAGGGCACGGTTTTCTTCCTCTGCCGGTTTCCGTTTGGTGATGTCATTCCCGATGCACAGTATCTCCACGCATCGTCCCTGGTCATCAAAGATGAGTTTGTTGGTCCAGGCCACCCAGACCTTCGTTCCGTCCTTGCAGATATTTTCGTTCTCGTTACTTTTGTATTGTTCGGGGTAGATACTGATATCTTGAATCATCTGGGCGAGGTCTCTACCGGCGCTGTCGCTGGCCGGCACGATTGTTCCTACCACGTTGCGCCCGATAACCTCGTCACGGGAGAAACCCAGAAAACGGGAGGCGTACTCGTTGAAAAAGGTAATCGTTCCCTTTGCGTCCTTGCGGAGGATGATGCTGTTTGCATTCTCCACAAGCTCCCGATATTTTTCCCCGGATGAGCGTAGCGCCTCCTCGACCTGTTTGCGATTTGATTCCGTTTGTTCCAGTTCCCGGATTCTCTGTTTCAAGAAGAAATTCTCTGCCAGCAGTTCTTCGTGTGTCCTGGATGGTTCTGTCATCTGGTACTCCCTGTCATTATGAATGGTGTCGACCGTAAACGGAGAATGACGCCATTTGTTGAATAAATAAAACCTGGCGGACGCTACCGTATACTAATTGAGATGTCAAATAGGAAATAAACCGCGAATTATATAGGCCTCCGGGGGTGTTAAATCCAAAGTCGGCAACAGGGCTGCCCAACGGGGATTGTCAGGAGCGGCAGGCGGCAACAAAGGCCTGACGTCTGACCATACGGCCGATATTGAGGGCCACGGTCTGGAGCAGGGATGGTTGTGATAAATTAATTCTTTTTCGTAAAGAATTCAATGAATAGAATGAGTTGTAAAGCCACAAAAATCCCTCCAGAAGCTCTGCCGGGGTCATGTTGAGGGGCTGAAAGACAACGTGATTGGCGTCGAATAGCGTCCAGTTCTTGTGCAGAAGCCTTCCTTCCGCCTCCATTTTGGCAAAACTGCGGGTTCCGGGCATGGGGGTATATATGTAAAAGTTGGCCCCCGAGATCCGGTTTTCTTCGCAAAAGGCAAGGGTGTGGCGGAAGGTATCCTTATCGTCGTGATCCAGGCCGAGCATGAAAGAGCCCAGGACATTCATCCCCCGATCGCGGAAAGTGCGGAGCGAGGCGGCATATTCCTCTACCTTGTTGATCTTCTTGCCCATATACTTGAGGTTGTGAGGATTGATGGATTCGATGCCGATGAAGAGCCAGGAAAGACCGCTGGCTGCGGCCAGATCGAGAAGTTCCGGATCCTTCGCCAGGGTTATGCTGCCCTGGCTGATCCAGTTTTTCTTCAAAGGGATCATGGCGCGGAAGAGTTCTCGGGCGTAGGCGGGATTGCCGCAGATATTGTCGTCGACAAAAACCAGATGATCCTCAGGCATAGCGGCGAGTTCCGCGATGACCTCGGCAACGGGACGGACACGATAAGTGCGGCCCCAGTATTGGGTCACGGAACAGTAATCACAGTTGAAAGGGCAGCCCCGGGAGGCCATGATGGCGTTGGGAAATGAATACCTCCCTTTTTTGAGGATATCCCGCTTGGCCGGCGGGAGTCCTGTGAGGTCATGGCGGGAGTTTGACGCGTAGCGTGGTTTCATCGTCCCCATGAGCATGTCTGCCGCCAATTCCGGCCAGATCGTCTCCGCTTCGCCGATGACCAGGGTATCGGCATGGGCGGCCGCCTCATCGGGAAAAAAGGAAGGGTGCAGTCCCCCATGATCACGGGGATGCCCCGGCGCCGGAAGGCGTCGCCAAGTTCGTAGGCCCGGTTCGCCTGGGGCGTGATTGCCGTAATACCCACGAAATCGGCGTCGATCTGCGGGGGAAGATCTTCGATGTCCTCGTCATAGGCGGTGACATGGAAGTCGGCATCGGCAAGACCGGCCAGTAGGGGCAGGGTCAGGGGGGCGATGGACGATTTACGCCGCCGTTTTTTTCCGAACCGGTTCTTGTTTGGCCCGGGGTGGATCAGCACCAGATGGGGTTTCCTTGGGGTCACAGTTTCCTTGCCTGCCGAATTTGTTGCCACAGTGCACCTCTTGCAATAGCGTACACAAGCGCTGCCGTTGCGTCAAGGAATTTCCGTTGCATCGAATCTTGACATCGATTTGATTTTATTGTACTTTCACAAAAGGTTTTCTTAGGAGGTTTTTATGGATGTACTGGCGTTGAGTCAGATGCAGTTTGCCCTGACGGCCATGTTTCACTTTCTCTTTGTCCCCCTGACTCTGGGGCTCTCCCTTCTCGTCGCCTATATGGAGAGTCGCTATGTAGTAACGCAGAACGAAATGTATCTCCGGATGACCCGGTTCTGGGGTAAACTCTTTCTCATCAATTTTGCCCTCGGGATTGTGACGGGGCTGACCCTGGAGTTCCAGTTCGGAATGAACTGGGCGGAATATTCCAAGTATGTCGGGGACATCTTCGGCGTGCCCCTGGCGATCGAGGAGACGCTGGCCTTCTTTCTCGAATCGACCTTCCTGGGTTTATGGATCTTCGGCTGGAAGAAGGTATCCCCCCGGATTCACGCCCTGAGCATCTGGATCGTCGCCTTCGCAACAAATATGTCGGCCCTCTGGATTCTGCTGGCCAACGGCTGGATGCAGAATCCCGTCGGTTACGTCCTCCGCAACAACCGGACCGAGCTTGTCGATTTCGTGGCATTTCTTACCAACGGTTACGGCTGGCTGAAGTTCTTCCATCCTATCCTCGCGGGATACGTAGTGGCCGCCTTTTTCGTCATGGGTATTGCAGCCTGGCATCTCCTCCGGAAGAGCCAGCCGGAGTTTTTCAAGAAATCTTTTCAGATGGCGGCGATGTTCGGTCTGGCCAGTTCCCTGCTCATCGTCCTGGTTGGCGATTTTCACGGGGCCGAGGTCGGCAAGGTCCAACCGGCGAAACTTGCCGCCATGGAGTCCCTCTGGGAGACCCAGCGGGGGGTGCCCTACTATTTGTTTCTTGTCCCCGATCCGAAAAATGAACGCAACGCCGTGGAGCTATTCGGCATCCCCAAGATGGTAAGCTTTCTGGCCTACAAGGATTTGAACGCCGAAGTGAAGGGTCTTAAGGCCTTTCCCAAGGATCAGCGTCCCCCCGTCTTGGAAACCTTCCTGGGCTTTCGCTTCATGGTGGGTCTGGGCGGCCTGTTCATCTTGCTGAGTTCCCTTGCAGTTTTCCTGTCCTGGCAGGATCGGCTGGAGCATTATCCCCTCTTTCTCAAAATAATGCTCTTTGCCATTCCTCTGCCCTATCTGGCCGGTGAATTAGGGTGGATAGTGGCGGAGGTGGGGCGGCAGCCCTGGATCGTCTATGGAGTCCTGAAGACATCCGATGCCGTTTCCCGGAGTGTTTCCGTAACCCAGGTGACTGTTTCCCTGGTCGGCTTTACCCTTTTATATAGTTTCCTGGGGCTTATCGATATGTATCTCCTGGCAAAATACGCCAAGAAGGGACCGGAGGTTTAACATGCTGGATTATCAAACGATATGGTTTGCCCTCTGGGGGGTGTTATGGGCCGTATATTTTATGACCGACGGCTTCGACCTCGGAATAGGCATCCTCTATCCGTTTCTGAGCAAGGACGAGGAGGAGAAACGGATGATGATCAACAGCATCGGTCCCGTATGGGACGGCAACGAAGTGTGGCTCGTGACGGCCGGAGGCGCTACCTTTGCCGCCTTTCCCGTGGCTTATGCCCTGATCCTGCGGGTGGTAGCCTTTGAATTCCGGGCTAAAGGCGCTTCGGAAGGCTGGCGACAGGGTTGGGATCTGGCCATCTTTTGCGGGAGCCTGATCCCGACATTGCTGTTCGGGGTGGCCTTCGGCAACTTTTTCCAGGGCCTCCCCATGGACAACCTCGGGTATCATGGCTCCCTCTTGGGGCTCCTCAACCCCTACGGCCTGATGACCGGGTGACTGTTTCTTGCCATGTTTATCTGCCACGGGGCCCTTTATCTGGCCATCAGAACGGGGGAGGACCTGGGGCGGCGAGCGGAGCGTTTTGCCGTCAAGGCATGGGTTGTACTGGTTCTGGTGGCAGCGCTGTTTTTTGTGAACACGGCCTTTGCGACCGGGTTATATGCCAATTATATGAAGTATGTTATTTGGTTATCAATTCCGGCCCTGGCGGTTGCCTCCCTCATGGGGATCGGCGTTTTTGCCATAAAAAACCAGTATGAGCGGGCCTTTATTGCTTCCTGCCTTACTATTGTTCTCGTGGTTATGACGGGGGTGGCCCTGCTTTTCGTGCCCTTGGTCATGGCCTATCAGCTCTGGGTATACTGGGTCTTCCGGCGTCCGGTGACGAAGGAGGATGTTCTGGGGAACAAGGACGCTTACTAAGCCGGGGATTATCTGGTGGAGCCGGTATCGGCTTTCTTCTTGTTTGCTGCGGCCTTCTGTTCTTCTATGTCCTTCTTTACCTTTTCCTTGAATATAAGCTTCTGGGTCTCGTCGATGTATGCTTTGACCTTATAGTCGAGTCCAAGATTGGGATAGTTTTTGACGATGGTCTGAAAACGCTTCAGGGCAGACGGGAATTTGCCCTGCTTGAAGTAGAACTCGCCGACATAGAATTCCTGCTCTGCCATATTTTTTCGGCATTCCCTGAGTTTCTGCTCCGCCAGGAAGGCGAATTTACTGCTCGGGTAGCGGGCCATGAGACGCTCGAATTCCCGGGCCGCCTTGACGGTTTCCAGCTGATCCCGGTCGATGCTGCCCATCTGCTTGTAGTGGCACATGCCGAGCTGATACATGGCATAGGGGATGTTTTCGTTGGTCGGGTGGAGGCTCACAAAATCCGTATAGGCAAGCTCGGCTTCCGCATATTCCTCCTCAGAGAAATGGGAATCCCCGATGCCGAGCTCGGCCTGGAGAGCCAGGGGATGGAGAGGATTTTCTTCCTTGACACGGACAAAGTATTCAATCGCCCGCTTGTAGCGGCCATCCTGATAAGCCGCCACGCCCGCCTGATACATGGCCTCCGGTGTGCTTTTGGCCATCTGCTGGCGCGACCAGAGATCTTTCCACCAGGCGCATCCGGACGCGGTCATGACAAAGACGATTAAAAAGGTAATGATGAAACTTCTACGGATAGTCAAGTCCTTGATCATAGTCCTTTCTTCGCAAAATCTTCCAGTTTGTCCTTGGGGACGAGACCAACCAGGGTATCCAGCAACTTGCCGTCCTTAAACAGCATAAGCGTCGGAATGCTGCGGACGCCGAGTTTTTGGGCCGTTAAAGGACTGTCGTCGATATTGAGCTTGGCGACCTTGATGTGGCCCTTATAGGTTGCTGCCAGCTCCTCGACCATCGGGCTGAGGGCTCGGCAGGGTCCGCACCAGGGAGCCCAGAAATCAACAATGGACGGTTTATCCGATTTCAGTACCTCCTGCTCGAAGTTTTCATCCGACACGTGAATCATGGCTTCTTCTCCCATAAACAAAACTCCTTCCGTTACCCTCTCGTTGCATTTCAAGTATGATACATTAAGAAATATGTCAAATTCATTTTTTTTGCAAGGTAGTTAAAAATGATGATTGTGAGTTTTGACTCTTGGGATTGAATCTGCTATAGGTCATGGCGCTCATCGAGCCTATGAGGGGGGACATCTTTGGAACGATTAGGGATAATTTCGGGGACCATTGCCCTGCGGGAAAGGGGGCTGCTCCCTGCTCCCGAAGAAAAATGGATAGAAACGGAGTTCGGCAGCGCCCTCGTTCTGGTTGCCGCAAATATTGCCTTTCTTCCCCGCCACGGCGGGGACCCGAAGAGGCATATCCTGCCTCACCTCATCAACCACCCTGCCAATATGATGGCCTTGAAAAGCCTCGGTGTCCGGGAGGTAATCGGTATCAATTCCACCGGTTCCCTGAGGTTGAAACACAAACCCGGCACCCTCTTAGTTCCCGATGATTTCATCATGCTCAATCCCGGTCCGACGGTCTTTTCTTCGCGACCGATGCACATCACTCCCACCCTCAGCCAGGAGGTCCGGGAAAGGTGGCTAGACGCCGCCCATGCATGTGTCATTGATGTCGTAAATGGTGGTATTTACTGGCAAACTACTGGCCCGCGCTTTGAAACGAAGGCGGAAATAATGCTCATGTCCCAGGCGGCCGATCTGGCGGGGATGACCATGGCCAGCGAAGCTATCGTCGCCCGGGAACTCGATATGGGCTATGGGTCGTTATGTTCCGTGGATAACTATGCCCATGGACTGGAAGATCAAGAACTGACAATGGAAAAAATCCGCTGGCGTGCCCGCAGGAACGCCGAAGCCATTGTCCAGATTGTGAAGAGTTACATAGAAAGGAGGGGGAGATGAAGTTCTCGAAAAAGGGGGACGGAGGAGAGACCAGCCTCCTCGGTGGGCAGCGGGTTCCAAAATTCGATCTCAGGCCGGATACTTATGGCGTTCTGGATGAGGCCAGTTCCGCCCTCGGAGTGGTTCGGGCCATGGCAAAAGAGCTGCGAATCAAGGATATTGTCTTCAGTGTTCAGAAAGATCTGCTTACCATGGGAGCGGAACTCTCAAGCCTGTCCGAAGATATCCCCAAACTCGGTATCCGTATCGGCGCCGGGGATGGGCAACGCATCGAAGAACTCATCGATGAACTCCAGAAAAACGTCAAACTCAAAAACGAATTTATCTATCCCGGGGAGACGGTCTTATCTGCCCATATCGATGTGGCCCGGACGATTATCCGGCGGGCGGAAAGAAACGCCGCGAAGCTGAAGCAGGAGGGACTTGTCAATAACCCCGATATTCACCAGTATTTGAATCGCCTGGCGGACATGCTTTTTGTGTTGGCCCGTTATGAGGAGCAGAACGGTTGAAAATCAAAAGGCCCCGAGCTGGCAGGGTTTGATTTTTATCTTCATGGCTTCGCAGGCTGCGGCTGCGGCCATCCGGGGGATGCCGAGGGATGCGGCGATAGCCCAGGCCGCCGCACAGGGGAGCCGCTCATTGTTTAGATTACTGCTAATGGCGGCTGTCAGCTCCGCAGAGACGCTGGCTGCCGGTTCAACGGCCTTGCTCGTCGGGTTGTAACCGAAGAGGCCCAACTGGCATTTCCCGATGCGAATTTCCAGAAGATCAAGGTTTGTTCCCACTTCTGCCAGCGTGGTCCGGGTATCCCGGGCGATTGATTCGGCGTGGGCGCAGCTCAATTCGTCGTTTTTGAGTTTTTCTTTGATTGCTGCCACAATCGCGGCGGAGGTCCGGTGATCCGGAGCATGCTTCGTCTTGTATTCACCAGCTTGTTTTCTTGTCATAGAGAGGTCCCCTTTTCATATTTCATAAAGTGGAAAGGCTAAACCGCCGCTAACGCTGCTGCGTCAAGGGTCTTGAATCCCGCCTTCTCGATGATCCGCTCGGCCTTCTCCAGCTGATCCACATCCACAACAAACACGGCGCTGACGCGGTTTTCCAGGACAAAGCCGTAGGCGTTGTTGACGTTGACGTTTTCCTTAGTCAGCAGTTGCGCCAACCTGTCGAGTCCTCCCGGCTGATCATCCAGCAGGACGGCCAGGACATTCCGGATTTTTACGAGCATTCCGGTCCTGGTCAGGGCGGCCTGGGCCCGCTCGGGGTCATCGACGAGGAGATTTATGACCCCGAAGGTATCGGAGATGGAAATAGTCGTGGCCCGAATATTAACATTTTCTTTTGCCAGCACACTGGTTACAGCGGCGATCTTCCCGGGTTTGTTTTCCGAAAAAATAGAAAGCTGACTTGCGATCATGGGTTTTTTCCTCCTTCATATGGTTTTAATCTTTCCGGTTGTCGATGACCCTTTGCGCCTTTCCCTCCGACTGGGGCAGGCTGTCGGGTTCCACCAGATCTACCTTGGGAGTGATGAGGATATCACTTTTGAGTCCCTCGGAAATTTTACGTCTCAACTGCTCGAGATGTTTCAGGTCCCCCTGGAAGAACTGTCTTTCGACCTCCACTTTGACCGTCATCTGATCGTTGTAGTCTTCCCGGTCCAGAATGATGAGGAAGTTCTTCCCGACGCGGGGAATTTCCATGAGTTTCTTTTCGATCTGGATCGGGAAGATATTGACTCCCTTGAGGATCAGCATGTCGTCCGTTCGTCCCTTGATACGCTCAATACGGCGATGGGTGCGTCCGCAGGGGCAGGTCCCCGGGATAATGCGGGTAAGATCTTTCGTACGGTACCGGATAATCGGCATCCCTTCTCTGACGAGGGTCGTGAGGACGAGTTCTCCTTCCGCTCCGTCCGGTAATGGTTGCAAGGTAGCGGGATCAAGAATCTCCACGAGAAAGTTGTCCTCCCAGATGTGAAGACCGTTCTGGAAGGGACATTCAAAGGCGACGCCGGGACCGTTCATCTCCGAGAGGCCGTAGGAATTGAAGGCCTTGAATCCGTAGATAGCCTCGATTTTCTGACGCATTTTCTCCGAATGGGGCTCGGCGCCGATATAGGCGATGCGGATATGGGTGTCCTGCGGATCCATGTCGAGCTCCTCGAAAACCGTGGAAAGGTGGAGGGCGTAACTGGGAATGATGTGTATGACCGTCGTCTCGAAATCTTTGAGGAGCTGGATTTGACGTTTACTGTTGCCGGCCCCGGCGGGGATGATCAGGGCCCCGATTTTTTCCGCGCCGTAGTGGAAGCCCAACCCCCCGGTGAAGAGGCCGTAGGTCATCATGATCTGAAAGACGTCCCTTTTGCGCATACCCGTCATATACATGCACCGGGACAAGAGGTTGGTCCAGGAGTCGATATCGCTTTGGGTATGGAAGATGACCGTCGCCCGGCCCGTTGTTCCCGATGAGGAATGCATCCGCACCAGCTCGTCTTTGGATGTCGCCAGAAAACCGTATGGCCAGTGTTCCCGCAGGTCATCCTTGGTTGTGGGGGGGATTTTGCCAAGGTCGGCAAGAGCAAGGACGTCTTCCGCCTTCAGGCCGATCTCTTTGAAAAGATTGTTATAATAGAAAGAATTAGCCGCCTGTCCGATCGTTTTTTGCAGACGTTCCAACTGCAGGGCAGCCAGGTCTTCCCGGTTCATGGTTTCAATATCTTTTTCCCAGTACATCCCTTCCTCCGTGTCGCGTCCGGCCACCGGTATCCACTGCCATGGACCATTCCGGGATGGACGCAAATATTCGCTACTACCGACCCGTTTAGTATCCTTTGTCCGCCTTTTTATCAAGGAAAATCGCCATCCCGGTTCATCATCCTTGGACTAAATAATAATTTATGCTAAGGCAGCCCATATGAAGACGGGGATTATCCTGACAGGCGGCAAGAATACGCGGATGGGAACCAACAAGGCCTTCCTCACCGTGGGGGGAGAACGGCTTATAGACAGAACTGTGCGTATTTACAGGGATGTATTCGACGAAATCATTCTGGTGACAAATGAACCCCACCGGTATTACGATATCGACGTCACCCTGGTCACCGATCTTGTCAAAGGCAAGGGACCCCTGATGGGGATCTATACGGGGCTCTTTTATGCCGTTTCCGATCCGGTATTCTTCGCCGCCTGCGATCTGCCCTTCCTGAACGGCGAATTTATCCGTTATCTCCTGGCGCGATCGCGAGACGCCGACATCACTGTCCCCGAAACAACGGACGGTTTCCAGCCCCTCCATGCCGTCTATTCAAAAGGTTGCATGGGACCCATCCAGCGGCTGCTCATGCAGGATAAACTCAAAGTCACCGGTTTCTACAAAGGCATGAAATTAAAGGTCGTCGGACCGGATGACCTCCGGCGCTTCGACCCGGACGGCCGGATGTTTCTCAACGTCAATACCCCCGAAGAATACGCAAAAATACGTTAGACTTTACCCGGCTACTATGTTAAAGAGCCCCGCATTATTGTAGAATAAGGAGGACTTTGTAAATGGCAGGTGAAAAAACGTTTAACAGGTGGTTGGTCGTGGTCGGCGCAATGCTGATCCAGGTAAGTCTTGGCGCTGTTTATATCTATAGCGTCTTTAAGCCCAGTTTAATGACCAAGTTTCCCACATGGAGCGCAACCGATCTCGCCCTCCCGTCGCAGCTCATTTTGGCCTTTTGCGCCATGGGTGTCATCTTCGCCGGCAAGATTCAGGATAAAATCGGACCGCGCATCGTCGCTTCGGTCGGCGGGGCCATGCTGGGCGCGGGGCTCATCATTGCGTCCTTCGCTACGGATCTGATGATGTTCACTATCGCCTTCAGCGTTATCGGCGGCCTGGGCATCGGTACAGCTTATGTGTGTCCTATTGCCACGTGCGTGAAATGGTTTCCCGACAAACGCGGGATGATCACGGGGCTCGCCGTGGCGGGATTCGGCGCCGGCGCCCTGGTTTTCACCCCCATCGCCAAGGCCTTCATCGCCTCTTCCGGTATCATGGCTACTTTCATGTATCTGGGCATTATTTTCCTCGTGGCCGTTTTCCTCGGGGCTCAGCTCATGATCGTGCCGCCGGCGGGTTACAAGCCCGCAGGCTGGAATCCCCCGGCCCCGGCCCCCGGCGTTGCCAAAGCGGGGGGCGGCGACTTCACCACGATGGAGATGCTCCGGACCCCGCAGTTCTATTTACTCTGGATAACCTATTTCGCCGGGTGTATGGCGGGACTCATGATTATCATGAACATTACCAATATGTGGCAGTCTCCGTCCATGATCGAGCTGGCTAAAACCATGCCCACCGTTTCCAAGGACGCCTTCAAGACCGTCGCCGATCAGGGGGCCATGGCCGTCATGATCGTGGCCATCCTGAATGCCGCGGGCCGCCTCGTCTGGGGGCAAATCTCCGACATCATCGGTCGGAAAACGGCCCTCATGATCATCTTCGCCTATGCCGGTGTAATCATGCTCCTCCTCAACACCTTTACCTCCTATACGCTTTTCCTCGTCGGCGTGTGCTCCGTCGGTTTCTGCTTCGGCGGCTTTCTGGGCCTGTATCCGGCGGTCACGGCGGACTATTTCGGAACCAAGAACGTCGGAGCCAATTACGGTTTCATGTTTGCAGCCTTCGGCGCCGGCGGTTTGCTCGGCCCCTGGCTGGCCCCGAAGCTCATGACCATCGTGGCCCAGATCCCCTATGAGTCAATGGATAAAGGCGCCATGGTCGTCAAACAGTTCACCGCCGGTAATTACGCGACGTCCTTCACGATCGCCGGTGTCATGTGCCTAGTCTCCATCGGGATCGTCTGGATGCTCAAGACCCCGACCAAGTAAAGAAACCATATCAAATTCTGTAACGAAGGCCGTTCCGATATCCGGGGCGGCCTTTCTTTTTGTGCGCCAGGCATGGCGCGTGGTGCGTAAGCGCTATTCGATCAGGTATGGTGCCTGATTGGAGACTATGAGGTGGAAGTCCTCTTCGGACCCTGATGGTGG
>DYRD01000205.1 GCA_020718905.1 Syntrophus aciditrophicus
CTTTGCCGTGGCCGGCTGCAAGGCGGAAGAAATGGGCATCGGCCCGGCCTTCGCCATTCCCAAGGTCCTCAAGATGGCCGGTTTGACCCCGAAGGATATCGATGTTTATGAGATCAACGAGGCCTTCGCCTGCCAGGCGATTTACTCCTGCCGGGTGGTGGGAATCGAAGACCGCTACTGGGCGGGGGATATCAACCCCAACGGCGGGGCCATCGCCCTGGGCCATCCCCTGGGCTGCACGGGCGCCAAACTGACGGCCCAGCTTCTCCACGAACTGAAACGCCGGAAGGCCAAACGCGGCATCGTCTCCATGTGCATCGGCGGCGGCATGGGCCCCGCCGCGATCTATGAAATGCTGTAAAAAATAAACGTAACTAACCCCCTATCCCCTCCTTAAAGGCCCTCTCCAGTAATGGAGGGGGCCTTTCCTCATAATTTATCATTGACCTGACCGGGCCTTTTTTTCTATACTCCCCAAATAGATACGGGGCTTCTGGAGGTGATAAGGAGGGGAAAGTGAAAGCAGGTTTTATTCAGTTCAACCCGGAATTCGGTGAAATTGATAAAAATATCGGCAAAGCAAGGGCGCTGATGACGCCGTTGGACGTCCAACTTGTTGTCCTGCCGGAATTCTTCAACACCGGCTATCTGATTACTACCCGTCAGGAGGCCTGGGATCTCGGCGAGATCATCCCGGGGGGAAAAACGACGGCTGCCCTCTGTGAAATAGCGAGGGAGAAAAACATTTACATTGTGGCCGGTCTCATCGAAAAAGCGGGTGAGAAGCTTTTCAATGCCGCCGTCCTCGTTACTCCGGAGGGATATGTGGCCACGTACCGGAAGATGCATCTCTTCAACGAGGAGAAGCTCTGGTTTGATCAGGGAGACAAGTGATTTGCGGTTTATGATCTTGGGATCTGCCGGATCGGGATCATGATCTGCTTCGACTGGTTTTTCCCCGAATCGATGCGGATTCTGGCTCTGCAAGGGGCAGACGTTATCTGTCATCCTGCCAATCTGGTCCTGCCCTTCTGTCAAGATGCCATGGTTACCAGGTGCCTCGAGAATCGCGTTTATGCCATGACCGCTAACCGGACCGGAGTTGAGACGCGGGGCGGTAAAAGTTTCCGCTATACGGGGCGCAGCCAGATCACGGCCCCCGGGGCTCAGATCCTGTATCGTGGTGATAGTGAATCGGACGAAGCCGGAGTGGCGGAGTTTGATCTTGCCGTGGTGAGAGAAAAGAAGCTGAACGTATACAATGACTTGTTCACGGACCGGCGGACAGATTATTACGATTCCCTCTGTTCCTGACGGGGGATGTATTTCTTACTGCCTGTCAATTTTAACTTCACCATCATGAGGGTTGGCGCTTATGGCCGTAGTGGCACTGATAAAGGAGATACCACTTTTCGGTCCCCTTCAGGACGGGGAGATCGCAATCCTTGCCGCTCTTTTGAGACGGCGGTCTATCAAGAAAGGGTGATGAAGGTACTACTCGCCTCGCAAAGAGATTGCGGGAGCTGGCACAAGAGGCGTTGGTACAGGTGGCGGCCGCGATACTTCCGCCCTTGCCATGGGGATTACTCAGAAAGAACTTTCCCGCCTCTTGGGAGTGTCCCCGTAAAACCTCAACAAGGAGCTGAAAATTATTCGGTACAAAGGCATTGTCTCTACGGAGCGCAACAAGATTGTCATCCTTGATCAGGAGCGCCTGAAGAAAAGGGCCAAGTAAATTTTCCTTGAAATCAAATCACCTTTAGTTTATAGAGTCCCCTCACGGGCGGTTAACTCAGCGGGAGAGTGCTACCTTCACACGGTAGAAGTCACTGGTTCAATCCCAGTACCGCCTACCATGAACATCAAGGGGTTACGCCTTTTCGCGTGACCCCTTTTCGTTTTTTGCAACCATTCTGTTCAAAAATGGTGTTTTCCAGTCGGCAAGCAGCCTCTTGATTTACTGTTTTCATTAGGTGGGCGTAGACCGTCAAAGTAACCATCGGGCTTGAATGGCCCAGCCGCGATGGAATATATTTTACGTTCTCACCTTGCTCTATAAGGAGGCTTGCATAGGTATGCCTCATCAGGTCATGAAAACGCATCTTGGGCAATCCTGCCGCTTTTAGGGCCGCCTGGGAGTGTCTTGTAGCCATATTGCTGTAATTTATCGGTCCCCCGGCCTCATTCGGAAACATCAAATCAAGTCCATGCGGCGGACAGGCAAGCTTTCATTTTTTCAATTCCAGCATAATTTTCGGCCCTAAATCAGAGCGGGTATGGCAAAACTGGACAGGTGCATAAGTGGGAGGATTGTTCTATA
>DYRD01000206.1 GCA_020718905.1 Syntrophus aciditrophicus
AGCTCTTCATGACGGCCCTTCTCCTATTTCTAAAAAGACACCTTTATCGCCGAAACGACGTTTATCCCCGGTTCATAGATGGTAAAATCGGCCAGATTCAGATGAGACCGGTACTTTGTGTCGAAGAGATTTTCGACATTAAGGGTGAGGGTCACATCCTTCAGCCGACCGTATTTGAATTTCATTCCGGTGCGGACGTCGAAGAGGGCATAGCCGGGCGTTTCGTTTTCCCCCGGCGCCGGGTCGCCCTGGCGGGCGTGGATGTTGCTGCCGAATTCGAGCCAGTAAGTGATTTTTCCCCTCCATTCATCCTTCCAGCGCAGCCCCGCCTTTCCGTTCAGGGGCGGGATGGTGTTGAGATGATTATGTGTGCCTGTCTCCCGTCCGACCACATGGGAGATGTTGCCGAAAATGGTAAGTTGTTCAAGAATATCATACTCGATGGAGCCATCCGCGCCGAATAACTCCGCGTCGGCTACGTTTATGTACCTTTTGGTTGGCAAGCCGCCGAACAGCGTCGCGCTGTTGACCAGGTCGATATAGTTGTTCACCCGGTTGTAGAAGGCATTCAGCGCCCCGCGTGTTCTCGGGAAAGCCATTTTGAGCCCGCCGTCAATATTCCAGGAACGTTCCGCCTTAAGCTCCGGGTCGCCGATCAGGATTGTGCTTCCCCCGCGGGTAGAATAGCGTTCGAAGACATCCGGGGCGCGGAACCCCGTGGAGAGATTCGAAGTCAGATGGATATTGGCGGTCAGGGCGTAGAGGGCGCCGGCATTGAAGGTGAAGGCGTCATCGGTCGTTTTATGAAAACGGTTGTATGTTGTCGAAGAGCTTGTTATTGCCGTGCCGGCGGCGTTGTATTTATCGATTTTAAACGCCACATCCTCGGCGTCGGCGGCAAAATAGTCGTAGCGGAGGCCGCCCAGAAACGTCCACCTGCCAAGAAGGGCCTCATCCTGGGCGTAAATGCCGAAGTGGTCGCGCGTGGAGACCGGAACGGGTTTGAATGTCGTAACTTTTGCCGTTGTATTAATCACGTCCTTTTTGGCTGTCTGCTCTTCCGTGCTGTCCGTTTTTTCCTGGAAGTATTCCATCCCGAAGACAATGCGGTTCCACTCCGCCGGGTCGATTCTCCCCTGCAGCGACGAGCCGACAACGGAGGTGTCGATCCGGTTTCCCTTGAGCGTGTACATGGGCGCTGCATCACTGTGGATGTTGCCGTCATAGACGCGCCGCTGGTCGTCAAACCATGTCCTTACCTGCACATCCTTCAGAAAACCAATCTCTTTTGCATGATAACCAGCCTTGAAGGAGTCCGTGTAGAACTTGGTAAAGTGGGACCAGGGCGCCAGGTTTTTCTGCGGAACCCCTTGATCGTCGATGCGGCCGTTCCGGTATGATGCGCTGAGGTCGTTATTATCATTGAGAAAATAGCGTCCCTTTAAATCAACATTCCAGGCTTCGTACTGGCTGTTGGCAACCTTGCCGCCATCCCCCTGCCGGTAATCGCCGCTGTCGCGCCTGGAAACGGCAATATTGAAGTCGAGTCCCTGACCGCCGCCGCCAACAGCGTAACGACTGAACCAGCCGTTGTCAACCGAAGAATAGCGCCCCTCCAGGCTGTGGTTTACCGAGAAATAGTCATTCCCGGCCAGAGCGGATTTTTTGGTAATGATGTTGATTACCCCTCCGAGGGCATCCGTTCCATAGAGCGCCGAGGCCGGACCCTTGACAACCTCGATTCTTTCGACGTCGCCGGCATCGATGAAAGGGACCAGGGGCGCCCGTCCCGCCCAGAGGTTGGCCTCGCGATCGCCGTCAATCAGAACCAGAACCCGGCTTCCGCCGAGTCCCCGGATGATCGGCGTTGTCTCCCAGTAACCGGTGGACGCCATCTCTACACCCGGCAAATCCGCGACAGGGCCGGCAACAGTAGCGGGGCTCTGCGTTTGCAGCGATTTTTGTGAAACGACTTCGAGCGGCGTCGGCAGGTCAAACCCCGATTCTTCAATCCGCGTAGCGGTGACCACCACCTCCTGAAGATGCTCGGCCGCAAGGGCGGCAGCGCCCGGCAAGATTGAGCATAGCAATCCCCCGCCGACGATTATCCCCTTTAAAATACCTTTTTTCAACCGGTTGTCCATCATTTTCCCCTCCGTCTGCCTTGGGTTGAATGCCCGGACGCGGCCCTGGCGATTATGCAAATCACCCCTCCCGGTTCTCTCGCCGGTTCAAAAAAGATCACACCGAAATAAAAAAATCCCCGAATCGCAATAAATACGACACGGGGATTTCCCTTTT
>DYRD01000207.1 GCA_020718905.1 Syntrophus aciditrophicus
CGGCCATGGCGCTTTGTTTCCTGGATCTGAAAGACGTTTGCTACATCACCACGAAGGCCGACCAGGGCCGGGATGAAACGCTGTTCATGACTTCCGGAAAGAAGAGCTATTACAGCAATCTTCGGCTGTCGGAGATCGAGGACCGATTGAAGGAACACCCGCATTTTCTGAAGACCAGCAAGTTTTACCTGGTGAACTTGACGAAGATCCGCGGCTTGAAGATGACCGCAGCTCGGGATCTTTGGTTCGAGGGGCTCGAAAATCCTGTATTGAACGCCGTTACCAATACCTACCTTGCCGAATTTGAAAAACGGTTCAAATGAGCCAAGACCTTGAAACAAGGGTCGAAAGGCTCTATCTGCCGGAAAGACCGTTGTTTTCCCGTGATAATCAGGTTTTCCGGGCAAAGGATACGGTTTACCTGTGCGGCGAAGGCGGGAAAACCTATGCGGTCGGGGAGAACGGCAAACGGCTTGAACTTGTACAAAATCTCAGTTTTTATGAAACCGAGTTCCAGGGCTATTTTCTGCGGGTCCACCGTTCCTTTCTAGTCGCGGTCGGGCGGATAGACGGCGTTTTCGAGCGATACCCGGAAGAGGCGGAACCGGCCGCGCCCACCGGGCGCGGGCCCGGCGTTCCCGCATCGGTGGGGGGTGTCGGGGATATCCTGTTTTCCAGAAGCGGCGGGGCGGCGGACGAATGCGAGTTGACCTTACGCGGGACTGAGGCGCGGATTCCCGTTACCACAACCTACGCCCGGGCCGTGAAAAAGGCTCTGGGGGTTTCCAGCCTGCATCACGTGGTTCCGGAGCATCCGGAGGACAAGAAGCTTCGGAAGCTGGAAATTATCGATTTCGCCTGGCGCGAACTGTATACGCTGGATCCGAAAAACGAGTCTGCGGTAAAGGCTTTTACCGCAGCATGGCGGGTTCTGATTTTCGGGAAAGAGCGGACGTTACGCTATTTCCGGAGGTTCGGAGAAAACCAGATCGACAAGCGGCGCCTGGTCAAAAACATCATCTGGCAGACTTGGCGATGGATCAAGAAAGGCATTCGGAAGCCGTTTGACGGGAATATCCGGTCTTTCTGGTATGAGGTAAAGAATGCCCTGGGGGGCGATGACATTCTTGATTCTGATGATGTGGGCATGTTTTACGATACCCTTCGGGAAATGATCGAGGATCAGCGGCTATTCCGGTACAAGGATTTCGGGTTCATGGACATGAACAGCCCATTTCACGGGGTCGGGAAACAGCGCCCGGAAATCATTCTGTGCGTCGAAAAGGCCGGGTTGGCGAACATGGCCCAGTCCCTTGCTTCGGAAGCGGGAGCCTCGCATATCTGCACCCGGGGAGAGCCTGCGGTGCTGACCATCGAGTATTTCACCGACAACCTCAAGGCCGCGATCGGCGGCAAGGAAGTAACGGTTTTCGTGATGACGGACTTGAACCCCTCGGGCGTGTCGATCCGGAACAGCCTGATTTCGGGCATCGAGGCCCAGGGCGTGAAAGTGGCTCGGGTGGTGGTTCTCCTGGAAACGAAGGATTTTCCGGATGATGTATTGCCGGGATCCAAGGCGAAGGTGGTTCGCTACGAGCTGAAAGGAAGCGTGATAACGCCTGTGCCGCCGGCGAAAATGGGCCAGGTCACCAAAGCGTTGAAATGGTTCGAAAGTATCGAAGACCCGCGCCTGAAGACTGAAGCCGAGTATCCGGGCGGAAAGCGGATTGTAACCATCTGGGGAATCGACAGCGATACGATTGACCGGGAGATCGTGCGGAAGCGCTTCTTGGAAGGAGCCGCTTCGGTTCCTCGCTTTTGAAAGGGCAGACGGTAGCCTTCCTTCCCCGGCGGAGCCACCCATCGTCACTGAAATTGCGATGGGTGGTCGTAGCCGGGGGAGGAAGGCGGGGATTGCGTTTCACCTTCCCCGGTGGTGATCCCGGAGGGGGTTTCTGTTGGTAAAAATTGCTGGGAGTCGTGATAAAAATGGATCGAAAGAAAGAAGTCGCAAAGGCACTGGAAAGGCTCCGGGAGGGCTTTGTATCTCATGACATTCTTGACGCGGTTGACCGCTTTGATGATGTTCGGCCGATCATATCCGATGATGAATACAAGCCGCCGGAGATCAGAGCCAAACTGTTGAAGCTTCACCGAATGGCCATGGAGCTTGTTAGCACGATCAGCACTGAGGACAAGAAACGGCTGGATAAGGTTCTGACGTTGGCGGAGGACATTGACGGGGAAATCTCCGATTGCATCGAGAACCTGGAAAAAGTCAGTGATGTGC
>DYRD01000208.1 GCA_020718905.1 Syntrophus aciditrophicus
TGTAAGGTTGATTGTTTTCATGTGGGTAATTAGTGGTAATTAGGGGGATAATTAGGGACTGAGCCCTATTTCCCGGCCCTTTGGGAAATAGGGCTCTGTCCCTAATTATCTTTGGGAAATAGGGCTCTGTCCCTAATTATGCTTGCGTTTTATTTGGACACTGTTAAAAGACTTCAGGAAATTCTTCATGAATTCGGGGACATCAAAATTGGCATTGTTCCAATCTTCCAGGTAGTTCATGTACCTTTCCCTTTTCCACCTCTTGAAATGGGGATAAAAGGGACGTTCATTGACCGCCTCGCCAAAATAACTGTCGGGGTCAAACCCCAGGTCTTTCAGGATCAACTCCTGGAGAAAATCGGCCATATCCTCATCAAGCCAGTGAAGGTACAAAATCGTTTCCGCTAACGATCTCACGCTCCCTTCTTTATTGCCCCGCATAATCTTCTCAATATCGTAAACAGAAAGCCCTTCATAACCCCTTCCTGACAGCGCCCCGTACAGCATCGCATGCGCGGCCCCCAACGGCCTTTTCTGCAGGCAATATCCTATGAAGTGGCTGTATTCATGGAGCCAGAGGGTAAGATAGGGGGGCAAGGAGGTTTTCTTCAATTTCCCGGCATACTCTACGATTACCTTCGGGCTTAAAAGGAATACCGGGAAAGTTTCTAAAGTCACCACGTTACCCTGTATGCAGCCCGTGGAATCTATCTCGAACTCAGGCTTTTCCTCCACATCTGACCCCATAAAAAAAAGCAGGTTTTCCGCCCCGGAGAAACCTGCCGCCATAAAATCCGCTGATAACTTGCTGCTATTAGAAAGGAGGGAATCGTCAGTAAGCAGATCCTTGTCAAGCCGTGCTACCCTCGCGGCCCTTTCTTTTCCGAGGATTCCGGCAAGGCTTTGCGCCAATGCCTGCTTATAGTGCGCAACTTCCGCAAAGAATTCATCAACAACCGCATCCCTTCCGCCACTCGGGGATTTTATGCCAATGATCTCTCCTGCTTTTCTAAAAAAATCAAGCGCCGCCAACGTATCCTCTTCCTTGATGTAATTTACAATCCCCCTATCCTGTATTTCAAAGACATTTTCAACCCACCCTTTTTCTCTTCAACCCAGCAAATCGGCAAACCGTTGCCAATTCGTCCGGCATCTTCAAGCTCAAACTGCCTTGAAAAATATTCTTTAATCTCCTGCATTTTTTGCTGATCGCTTTGGGATTCAGGGTTCAATATACTCTCTCCGGAATTCCGAAAATCTGTATTATGTCCCCGGTTTTTACGCCAATTATCGCGGAAAATAATAGGGCTCTGTCCCTAATTAATAGGCGTTTTTGCTGCTGAAGCCGACACGGAGGGTCTTGAAGATAATTTTGAAATCCAGCCAGAGCGACCAGTTGCGCATGTACTCAAGGTCGAACTCCACGCGCTTCTTCATCTTTTCGAGGGTTTCCGTCTCGCCGCGCCAGCCGTTCACCTGCGCCCAGCCGGTGATCCCCGGCTTCACCTTATGCCGAAGCATATAGCCGGGGATGAGCTTGCGGTAGTACTCGTTATGGGCGATCGCGTGCGGGCGCGGCCCGACAATCGACATCCGCCCCTGGATGACATTGATGAACTGCGGAAGTTCATCCAGAGACGTCTTGCGAAGAAAATGGCCCAGCCGCGTCACCCGCGGGTCGTCCTTTCTTGCCTGCGGAATGTCCGGCCCGTCCTCGCAGACCGTCATCGATCGGAATTTCCAGACCACAATCTGCTCGCCGTTGAATCCATAGCGTTTCTGTTTGAACATCACCGGCCCGGGAGACGACAGCTTCACGCCCGCCGCGATCATCAGCAGAATCGGGGAGATCAGAAGCAGAATGGCCGCGCCGATGGTCACATCCTCCAGTCTCTTGATCCAGTCGTTAATCCCGTAGTACGGGCCTTCATAAACGCTGATGGTCGGTATTCCATTCATCTCCACGAGGCGCGCGTTAAGCAGTTCAAACGTGAAGATATCCGGCACGATATAGACGGATGCCGTCGTATCCGCAAGCTTCTTGAGCACTTCCTTGACCCGCGCCTCCGCCCGCAGCGGAAGGGCCAGATAGACAAAGTCAATATGGCCCTTCTTCACATCTTCCACCAGTTCATCAAGGTTTCCCAGAACGTCGATATCCACGCCGGAAACGGCCCGTGAGGAACGCTTATGACCGTCATCATAAAAGCCGAGCTGCTTGAATCCCATCCACTCGCTTTTCAGAATAACGGCGGCCAGCCTGACGCCCAGATCACCC
>DYRD01000209.1 GCA_020718905.1 Syntrophus aciditrophicus
GGATGAAATTTTTCTTGTTTTTTATCACAGAAGTTCAGGGGTAAGGCACTAATGAACCGCTTCTTTATTTATTAGATTTGCAGACGGGACAGATACGTCTGACAAGGCATCTTACGCCCTTTGACAATACCCGAAGAGTTTGGCTTTATCGACCAGAGAACAAGGAGGGGGCAAATATTCCGCCTTTCCAGCTCTTTTTTATCGCCATGAAATGTATCCCGGCAAATCGGCGCAAAAATCCACAGATTGAAAGATGCTCTCCACCAAAACTGAATGAAGGTTTCCCTCCAGACATTCATCCCCGGCGAAAATACGCGGATGATGATCATTGCCACCTTAATCGGCTTAATGACCGGGATAAGTATTATCATTTTCCGGGCCTTGATCAACGGAATCCATAATTTTATCTTTAACTTAGGCCATGAACTCCTGGACATCAACCTGGGAGGATACCACCTGTTATTCCTGCCCCTGATCCCTATGACCGGCATGATCCTGCTGATCCCGATGTCCCTGTTCTTTCCCGGAGAGGTGTATGGCTACGGCTTCACGAAATTCCTGCGCAAGGTAAATCTGGAAGGTGGTTTTATCAGGGCTCGGGCCATCTTTCTCAAACTTTTATCCACGGCCCTGACCATCGGCACCGGAAACTCCGCTGGAGTTGAAGGCCCCGTCGCCGCCATCGGCGGGGCCATCGGATCCCAGATCGGTCAAATCTCCAGGGTGTCCGGCGCCCGGATGAAGGTCTATATCGCCGCCGGCAGCGCCGGGGGCATTGCCGGCATGTTCAACGCCCCCTTGGCCGGCATCTTTTTTGCTTCAGAGATAGTCCTGCTCGGCACCTTTGAGATATCCTCCTTCTCCGCCCTGGTCATTGCCTCAGCCATTTCCACCGTGACGACCAGGGCCTGGTTTGGCGCCACCCCGGTCTTCTCTATTCCCACTTACAACCTGGTCAATCCCTTTGTCGAGCTGCCGCTCTACACCATCCTCGCCGTCATGACCGGCGTCATTGCCGTCTTCCATATCCGCATCTTTTATTTTATCCGTGACAGATACCACGCTCTGCCGCTCAATGCCCATCTCAAACCAATCACCGGGGGCTTTATTATCGGATGTCTGGGGATAGCCTACCCCCAGGTCATGGGTGATGGATATCATTTTATTGGATCGGTATTGAACGGCGCCAGCTCCCTTTCAATACTTGCCGCCCTGATCTTCCTGAAAATCTTCGCCACCGCCATCACCCTTGGCTCCGGAGGAGCCGGTGGAGTCTTTGCCCCTGCCCTTTTTATCGGGGCCATGATTGGCGGCACCTTCGGCCACATCGCCAATTTGCTGTTTCCGACCATGACGGCCACCCCTGGGGCCTACGCCACCGTCGGCATTGGCGCCTTTCTGGCGGCATCCACCCATGCCCCCATGACCGCTATCTTCCTGATCTTTGAAATGACCGGCAGCTACATGATCATCGTCCCGATCATGCTCACCTCCATCATCGCCACCATGGTCGCCAAAAAACTCTACAAAGACTCCATCGAAACCGTTGATTTCACCCGTGAAGGCATTGACGTTCATGAAGGCCGGGAAGCAGCCATCATGAAATCCATCCGCGTCGGCAAGGCAATCACAGAAGATGTTGACTTTATTAGTGAAAAGGCGAATATAAACCACTTACTGGAGATCTTTCGCCTGGCCAGGAGTGGATTCTACTTCCCCGTCGTTGATGATTCGGGGAAAATGACGGGCATCATCTCCATGCAGGATGTCAAAAATATTCTGCAAAAAGATGAAGCTGAACGAGTCTGTTATCTGGTGGGCGGCATCTGCAATCGCAATGTGATCATGCTTACCCCCGACGACTCACTCTATACGGCCATGCAACTCTTTGATATCAAAGGTATTGAAGAGATCCCGGTGGTAGAGGATCTGGAAAACAGGTGGGTGGTGGGGATGCTCAAGCGCCGGGATGTTATTGCCGCCTATAATCATGAAGTCCTGAAAAAAGGCATCAGCGAAAAGGCGGAAACGATCAGAATCACCTGTGGTGAAGAATAAAAGGGTGCGCCTCTGGTGCTTCACGATTCGACCAACATTTTGTTCCGCGCCATTCTGGCTGTCAGGATAATTTCTCGTAACTTTCGTCAATATATGGCATTATAAATTAATCTCTTTCTCATCAAAGGAAAATCATATGTTCAAACTCAATGAATATTTTGAGGGCAAGGTGAAATCCCTGGCCTTTACCAGTACCGAAGGACCGGCCACTGTCGGCG
>DYRD01000210.1 GCA_020718905.1 Syntrophus aciditrophicus
ACCGCAACGCTATCCGCTATTACCTGGTTTAAATCACCTGAAGAGAGTTCCAGTTTAAGCGGCTTGGAAAAATCCAAAATATCTTTGACCAGGGTCTCCAAGCGTTTGGTTTCCCGGAATATTATTTCTATCTTGGAATAATTGGGATCCTGTTGATCCGACTTTTTCCATACTTGATGTGCAAATCCGCCTATGGCAATCAGAGGAATTTTCATATCATGACCTATACTGGATACGGCCTGCCCTAGCCCAACTTTCGCGATTCGGCGCTATTTAAGCTGTAACTATATGAAAACAGGACCCTGGCCTTAAAAGGTCGGCACTACAAACGGGGCGCTAATTAGGTACGGACGACCCCTTGATTGCCAGGCACGGGGGCGGTTGTTGGGGCAAGGTCAGCTTCAATTGGTGGAGCAATAGTTTTTGATCCTTATCGGGTTGGGTATAACGAGAGAGAATAAACCGGCGGCCATCGGTAGTGGGCAGGTGGACATCCACCATCTGTTGGGCGGCGAATTTTTCCAGGATGGATCGAGGGGTCAAGCCGGGGGCCTGCTGTTTCGCTTGGAATTTTAGGGTGACCTGGAGGCAGTAGGCGAGAAAGGCCACAAAGATATGGGCCTCGATCCGGTTATCCGTTTGATGATAAATGGGCCGGATGGCCAGGTCGCCCTTGAGCTCTTTGAAAGCCTGTTCCACTTCGGTCAGTTGGGTATAGTACTCCCAGAGGTAAGCCGGATCCTGGTGGGTCAGATTTGAGCG
The DNA here is from genome assembly GCA_020718905.1 of Syntrophus aciditrophicus. GTDB lineage: Bacteria > Desulfobacterota > Syntrophia > Syntrophales > UBA8958 > UBA8958. The sequence goes on from DYRD01000210.1 coordinate 763, forward strand.
TAGCAGATAACACCCTTCTCGCCGGCGCATCTCCCGCAGCTTTTCTTTACGCAGTCGGAAGGTAAAGGTCTCCGGGTTGACCGGTTCTCGCGGTTTCGGAAGGGAGATATCCACCAAGGCATAAACGCGACCGGCTTCCTTCTTGGCCGCGCCGATTTTAAGCAGCAGGGTATCGCGGGTGATCTTCTGCGACTGGAGTTCTTTCAGACGCTGCCACAGTTTTTTTAGACGGCGGCGGCGCATGGCCCGTTCTTTCTGGACCCGCCCGTCACTGCGGGCCAGGACGTACAGTTCGCCCTCCCGAGGCAGCAACCGGACCTGGACCTCGTCCCGAATCTGTTGCCAGGGTTGGGTCAAGAAGGCTTGTTCGAGCTGGGTCAGTTTCCCCTTGGGGGTTCCGACCAAATAATAGATCGGCCGGGCACTGGTGCGCATGGCCTGAAGGGTCTCTTCCGTGGGGATGCCCCGATCCATGACCCAGACGCGATTGGCTTGACCGTATTGGGCTTCAATCGATTCGAGGAAGTCGGCCAGGGTAGTTTTATCGCTGGTGTTGCCGGCCAGCACTTCATAGGCCAGCGGGAACCCCTCCGGGGTCACAATGAGGGCCAGGACGATCTGCACACAATCCGATCGTTTATCCCGGCTGTATCCATAGCGGCGTTTTCCAAAGCCGGGCGGATCGGACTCAAAGTAGGTGCTGGTCAGGTCGTAGAGCAGGATATCGAAGCGGGCCTGGAACAGGGTGGCCCAGCGTTGCGTGAGGTGTGAAAAGAGGTCTTTTTTATGAGGCAGCAATTGGTCCAGACAGCGGTAGAGTTTGTCCTTGGAGATCACCTCCAGATCTTCGCCCAGCAAGTCTCCCAGGGCGCTGCGCTGATACCATTCCCGATGCAAGCGCCATTCGCTGCCGGGGGAAATCAGCCGGTAGCTAACCAGGGTTTTCAGAATGTTTAGCCAGCGGGTTTTCTTCCGACTGGGCGGCAGTCGGGGGATCCAGAAACCATCGAGATCCAGCAGGTCCCAGAGTTGGCAGGCCAACCAGCAGGCACCCCATTGCCGTGGCCGATGCAGTTCCAGGGCATTCAATTGGATCCGGACCGCTTCACAAGCCAGTTCCGGGAGCGCTTGGTCAGCGGGGAACAGAGCCATTTGTTTTCCCCGCCGATTACCCTGCTGAATGACCTCTATAGTTTTGATCCAAGAGGCCTGCTGACCGTCGTTGATCTCGCCGAGATAAAGGACGTGACGTTGGACAACTTGATTATCCACCGTCCGATGATTTTCAACGATACTCCAGTAGCGGTGTTCTTTCCCGTCTTTGAAACGTCGTTTGACTCGAAGAAACATACCCCCAATTTACCGTAAACTATCGGCAAATCAAGGGGGTAGGTCGGCACTACAAGCGAATTTGAAAACCCGACCACGTAATTTCAAACAGTTAGAACGAAATAGGGTAACTTCTCAATAAGTTCTGGCAAAGGTTTTCAAATGTGGGTGTTGAGGGAATA
>DYRD01000211.1 GCA_020718905.1 Syntrophus aciditrophicus
TGGTAACTGGTAAGTTTACTGTAAAACAGCTCCCGCCGCTACTGTTGTTGTGGGCGGTCACCGTCCCGCCATGGAGCTTGACAATATTCTGAACGATATAGAGCCCCAGCCCGGAACCCTCGGGACGGACCTTGAAGTCTGTCCTCCCCATATAATAGCGGTCGAAGATGTGATTGATCTCCTGTTCATCTATGCCCGGACCCTGATCGCAGACATGGATGAAGGCTTGCTGCTCGGTTTGCTCGTATTGTACCGAAATTTCACCATTTTCCGGTGAAAATTTGATGGCGTTGGAAATCAGGTTGTTGAGTACCTGTCCAATGCGCAGGTGGTCAACCGGCAGGGGAGCGGCCTTGCCGGTGACCGAGAGCTTAAAGGCAATCGCGCGTTTGCGGGCGAGTTCACGCAAAGAACTCAGGCAGTTTTCGAGCAGGGTGTCGATGCGATGCGGTTCAAGGTTCAGCTCAATGGCCCCGGATTCAATGCGATAAAGATCAAGGAGTTGATTGATAAAGGCAAGCTGCTTTTGCCCTTCGTCCTGAATCTTGTGAATATAGCGTTTGATCTTTTCTGTTTCCAGGTCGGCAAAATGCTCGTCGATCAGGGAGGCGTAGCCGATAATGGCGGCGAGCGGGGACTTCAGGTCGTGCGAGGTGATGGCGATCATATCGCTCTTGAGTTGATTCATGCGGGTGAGCGCCTGGTTCTGGGCCTCTAACTGGCGATCTTTTGCGAGGAGGGCCTTTTCTGTTTGCAGGCGGGCCAGTTCGCTTGAGAGTCTGGCCTGAAAGATCTTGGCGATGGTCTGGAGCTCCCGGGAATGAGGAATGGGCTTGTCGTCATAGACCGAGAAAATGCCAAGCAGGACACCATCATGCCGCCTCAGGGGCATACCCCAGTAACTGCTGAGGTTGCGATCCTGGAGGAGAAACCTGGTGGGGAAGAATTCATGCAGGCGTCTGGCAAAATAGGTGTCTCCTCGTTCAATCACCAACTGGCAGGGCGAGGATTTGATCGGGAAGGCGGCCGGTGGAGACCAGAATTGACTCTCTTCCCAAAACACAAAAGGCGTCGCCATCTTCTTGTCGGGAGATAATTCCATAATCATCCCGATCTTGCACTTGGTCAAATTGATGAATTGATAAAGATGCGACTCAAAGAAACTCCTCCCGGTCATGCCGGTGGTGTTATGGATGATGGCCTTGAGCTCATTGTCGCGTCGGACGAGTTCCCGCTCGAAATGTTTTCTGTCCGAGATATTGATGATCCGGCAGAGGCAGGTGGCATTGTCATATTCCTGGCCGCCGATGCGATACAAAGAGGCCTGGATGGCCACATCGTTCCCGTGGCCGGTGATAAAGGTGAACTCGTCTGACCAGGTCTTCACGTCCTGAACATGGAAAAAACGTTGCAGATCCAGCAGTTTTTCCGGTGCGAGGAAAGGCTTGAAGAGCTCGGCGATGGACGTATGGAGCAAGAGGGGTTTGGGGATCTGAAAACAGGCCAGACAGGCGGTATTGATCTCTTTAATGCAAGCGTGGTGATCAAGGAGCAGTTCCGCCTCGGGGTTGTTGACAAAGTTGCGATAAAAAACCGAGCTGGTGTGTTGAAATATCGGCGCCGTGTTTGACCCCCGCGCCAGAAGGTCGTAGCCGTGCTCTCCACCGGTGAAGATCAACTCCAGGGCCTTGTTGCTTCTGCTGTGCAGGGTCAGGGTCAGAGGCTTGCCGCAGTCAAGGGCGTGGAGCTCCTCCTGGAGCAGGGCCAAACTGTTGTCGGTCAAGGCCTGGGCCAGATGGCGGCAGTCTTTGATTTCGGCGAGAGTGGCCAGATCGTCGCCACCGGTTATAACCTGAAGATCAGCAGAGAGACGGACAGCTTGCCATTGCCGGGGAAAAAGGGGGTCGTCGGGTGGCGGGGCAAGTTCCTGCTCGATCTCCGCTTGGTCGTGGTCGGCAAAGGCATGGTCGAATCGGGGCGTGCTGAAGAAGGCGTAGGCGTTGGGCAGATCGCGAATCCAGGAAATATCGCGCTGCCCTGAGACTGCCAGGATGTTGATTGCCGTTTGGGCGAGGGCGGGATCAAAGAGTGTCCCTTTGCCTTTCTCGATAAAACGAAGGGCGTGGTGGTGTTGCCCCTGGTTGTGGACTGCACCGCCGGTCAGCCAGTGATAGGTGTTGGCCAGGGCGATGACCTGAGCGGCCTGGGGGATTTGCCCGCGCTTCAACCCCAAGGGGAAGCCGGTACCGTCATAATACTCA
>DYRD01000212.1 GCA_020718905.1 Syntrophus aciditrophicus
GCGGTAATGGCGCCCGGATTGGTGGAAAGGACGTTCAGGGAAACCGGATCGCCGTCAACGTCCCTTGCGTCGATCAGAATCCAGGAAGGGGCCGCCACCGAGGAATTGAACAGGCGATCCTTGAGCGTGTTGCCGATAAAGGGCGGGCTGTCGAGGCTTCCATCCACCGCGGCCTTTTCTTCCGCGGTCAGGGCTGTTGTGACTATTGTAGCGGTGTAGCCGGTGTGTTCGTCGTATGGATACGATGCTCCCGTAACATCATTGGTGAGTGAAACCCGCACCGTGTAGAGGTCGGGGGCAAGATTGGTAAACTCAACAGTCCAGGGTACCGAAGGCTCGGATACCAGCGGAATGATGCGAGTATTATTGGAATCATACACCGAGATAAAAAAGGCTTGGCCGCTATAATACTCCCTTGAGCCGGTTATCGTTGTCGCTACGTTCAGATAAACGGCGTATCGGTCGGCATCCCCGGCATAGTCGAAGCTGCCCGTAATGGTTGTCCCCTCCAAGTTGTCCGCCGTTTCGAGATTCACGGCGCAGTCACCGCTGCCGTCGGTGCAGGGTTTGATGTTGTAGTGAATATTAATTTTGGGGTTGAAGGGGTCGAAAGTGATGTCGGTGATTTCGTCATCGTCTGTGTCTATTTCTATGGTTTCGTTCAAGTAGTAGTAGTCGTCATTATGTCCTCCCCACCCCATGTTCAGATGTATATTTCTTCCGGTTGGATCGGAATCGGTACGGTAACCGTCCGCGACGACCATGTGAGGATTGTTAATATCGGTGAACTCAAGCAGTACCGGTTGCAGTTTGTCAATTTCAACGCAAAGCTTATCGAAAAATAGATTGACGTTTTGATTGTCCATACTCATGATATCTCTGGAATAGCGGAAATGCTCGGCCAGCGCCTGGAGGTTGGCGCTGGCCGACGACTCGTCTGACCCGAAAGATGTCCTGTTCATGATCGCCAGATCCCTGATCAACAGGGCCACCTCGTCCACCTTGTACTCGGATTCCGCCAACCCGACGACGTCCGGCATGTTGCCCCAGTTATACGGGCGGGCGAAAACCGCTTCCAGCACGTTGTCGTTCCAGGTATAGGTTGCAACCCCCTGGCCGGTCGCGGGATAACCGTGATACTTCATGAGCTGGGCCATCGCGACGTTCACGCAGCCGGTCAGGGCATTTTCCCCTTCGATTTCCGGGAGAAATTTGTTGTAGGGGGCGTTCTGGTTCCAGCGGGTAGTTAGCAGGATGGTGTCCGGCGTGTCGTCAAAGGGCGTCCTGCGGGCGGGGTCAAACTGGAGCAGAAAGTCCCAGCTTTGCTCCGTTTCGCTGAGTCCCAGCGGATATTTGGCCGACGCCGGAGGATTGCGAACCCGCGCTTCCGCCTCATGAAGAAGATAGCGTCTGTACGCAGGCGGGAGCGTGTCGAAATCGCCGGTCAGGGAGTATGCCTTCACCGGGGAGATGCTGCGCGACGTGGAAACGAGGATGTATCCCCCATCGCTCAGCGCTGCCAGAAAGGCAATATCCACCGTTGGCTGATCCGGGGCAAGGTCGTTTGAACGGAGCAGCTCCGTCGAGATGATCTGCTTGTCACTCCCGCGAAAAAGCAAAAAATTCCGGGCAATTGTCTCGTATTCTCCCGTTTGGGCCGATGCCGGTGATGGCAGGAAAGCCATCCCCAGACACAAAAAGAGAATCGCTATTGCCAGGCCTGCATGATGTTTACTTTGAATGAAGTATCGCATGATCACCTTCCATGTCCGACGTTGGCGTCTGGTCGGCCCCCGGTAAGAGACCTCCTGACGACAGCCGATCCGTTTATTACTGCGGTAACTAAACAGATAAAATGTCATGCCGGACACGATCCGGCATCCAGTAAAATTCGTCCCGGATAACGGCTGTCGTCGGCAAGACGGTTTATGAACAGTAAGCTTCGCTTTGCCATAGATTGTCGCCGGAGTATTAATACCCGGTAACGCAATATTTCGCAAGCGTACCATTGGGATCAGGGACAAGAAAAAGGGTTGAGTTTCTCCGGAAAGTACAATAGATTCATCCTCACGGGAGATAAACAGGCGGATGGGCCATTTCACACTGAGGCACAGGCTGCGGGGCGACGCTTCGTTGAAGGCCCGTCTGATACGGATGATTACGCCCGGCGAAGTGGGCGCCAAAATCAGGGGCGCCCATTTAAAAGGAGGAAAAATCATGGAGAACATTCCCTGGCCGGCGCGGATAAGGCTG
>DYRD01000213.1 GCA_020718905.1 Syntrophus aciditrophicus
TTATCCTGTATCCTTACCGGGTTTACCGGCCCGTCCTTCATGATGTCCGTCATTCTTTTCTCTCCTTTGCCATAGAGTCAGTTGTTCATCCGGCATGCCGCCACATTAATCAACGCCAAGCATTACACTGGAAGCCTTGATGACAGCGTATGCCGTCTTTCCCGCCGCAATTCCATGTTCCTCAATTCCATGTTCCTCGCACGACCTTTTCGTAATAATCGATGTAATGAGAACCCCGGGGCAACCTCCAGCGTCAGCTCCACATTCACCGCTCCAATCTCGACCGATTTAACCGTACCTTTCAAAACATTACGAGTGCCTGCCTTCACTTTTCAACCCCCTTTCAGTTCTATACGCCAGCCGGAAAACACGCAGCCCCGACGGCATCTGATTGCCGTGCGGCCTCACGGGTCAGCGCAGGGGAATTATATACTTATTTATCAAAAGCGCCAGAGTAGATTTCGTCAAATTCATCCTTGCCGCCGGCCAGCATTAAGGCAAGCGGCATCACCCCCCTGCCGATGCGTGTTATCATTTCCGCGATCCGGCGGATATCCCACTGGGCATGGCGATCAGCGCGCACACGGGAAATATGGTAAAGCTCACGGGCGTTTATGGTCATGACAACCCTGCGCCGGTGTGCGTTCGTCAGGATATAGGAGGCGGCAGCCGGGGCGGTTTCCGCAATTTTCCCGGCAGTTTTTTCCGATTCCAGACAGATATTGCGGAGCGCGGCCTCCATACCGATTTCCTGAACAGAGGGCGGAATCGTCACCCCGAGTGCCGAATCGTAGCGCTGCGCGGAGAGCGTCGCCATCCGGTGACGTTTTAACTGGGCAAAACAGGAGGCGCTGACAACAAGCTCCAGCGTCATGGATGCATGTTCAAATTCTCGGGGAGCTGCATCGTGAACCCTCATTTCGCGCAGAACCATTTTAAAGAAATCACGCTTTTCATTTTCCGCCATCCGCTCCACCACGCCTGCACACTCCCGACAGGGAAGACCGCTGAAACCGGCCAGAAGCACGGCAGCTATCCTGTCATCCGCCCCCTGGTCGGCGAAGAGAAGCCGGACAGGAAATTCATCCGGGTTTTCGGACTCATCCGCGCTCCGGGTCATCTTCCCGGCAACGGCTATTGTGGATTCGCTGGATTTGACGCCCTTCAAATACCTGACCGCCCTGCCCATCCCCGCCCGTTCAAGATCACAGGGAGTCGGGGTTATGTAGCGGACGAGCGACGGGGCAATGCCGCTCACCTGTTCGTAGAGCATACCGCTGAACTGTTTCGCCTCGGCAAGCGGCAAGGCGGCGAGGCGGCGGATCATCAGCTCGGCGTTACGGGCGTTGAGCGTCATCCCCAGTTGCGCCTCGGTCGCAAGCGACAGGCAGTAGCGGGCATCCTCCTTCGCCCATCCCTCAAGCAGGGAGACATTGGCGGGATCTGCAGCCAGTGATTCGTTCTTTTCGAATATGTACGGTCTGAGCTTTGCGTAGAGTTCGTGGTAAAAGGCATTCTGCATGCGAACAGTTGAAACAAACATCTCTTGAAGACCAGCGGCGCGAATCTCGTCCGGGATGACGAAATCATCGGCAAGAAGCACGTAGCGCTGGGATTTCTCCGTGTAAGAGGCGAGTCGCGAGCGCTCGATCTCCTCAACGAGGAGCCGGGAAACGCCGATGACGTCGATGTTGAAGACGGCGTGTTCGGCAATCGAGCTGTGTCCCATCTCGAAGACTATATTCTTATTGGAGAGGCGGGCCTTTTCCACCTCCCCCCGGGCAATGGCCCGCAGTTCATTTACGGGTGCCGGATTGCGGCTGATCCGGGCATAGGCGGCGGCGACCGTCTCCGGCGTCAGATCACGGCGCCGCGGTTGCAACTCTTGAAATTCATTAATTACATCGCGATCGATAGTGTGTCCGGCAAGGATGATCTTCACGTCCGGTAAATCTCCCTTCTGGGGTCTGAAAAGGTGAGCGCACCTTATCATTGCCGACGCTTCACCACAAGAAAATCTTATCCCGTGCTGGCCTTGTCTTGACAGAAACAGTCAGTCCGCGTTAGTGACTTAGTCCTCAACTCCTGCATAAAAAAACAAGAAAATTATCGGATATGGCAGAAAATGTTAACAAGATGGATGGCTTGGAGAAGAGTGGCTGGACGCATCCGGCCTTCTTAAACCCCATCCACACCCCAAAGCGATAAGGGGACAGGCTGGTTATTCCTGCCCAGCGGACGGGGCCGACGCG
>DYRD01000075.1 GCA_020718905.1 Syntrophus aciditrophicus
GGTTGCGCCGGTGGCAGAGGTGGTTTTTTGCTCGGGGCAACGGGTCAAATCCGGGTGGATCGAAAATGACTACGAGGTCATCCGTACCGCTGTTTGCACCGGCGGCGGCCAAGGAGAGAAGTGGGCACTACTGCTGCTGGACATCAATTTTGACTCCGGGGAGCGACGTGATGACGGCCCGCCGTGTGGACAGCCGGGTGACAACAACTTTGGCGAGACAGTGCGCGGTCGGCTTGTGCAGGACTTTCCCGATCTTCCAGTGGTGATGCTCTCCGGCAAGCGGCAGGATGAAATCGGCAATACGACCACGCCTTATCTTTCCAAATACAAATTAGGGAGTTACGAGGCACGACAAGCATTGCTTCGTTTCGGCAGAATCGACGCAAACACCAGCAAGAACCTGCTGGGGCTCGACCCAACGATCTATGCAGAGGCCCCAGCCACGCTCACTTCTTTTTGCCAGGCCTTCATCCATGCGCGGGCTGATGCCTCCATTTTGATCCTGGGGGAGAGCGGCACCGGCAAGGATGTGCTGGCCAACTATGTTCACCGGATGTCCAGTCGCGCCGGTGGCCCCTTCGTCGCCGTGAATGTGGCGGCGATTCCCACAAGTTTGATTGAGTCGGAGTTGTTCGGCATCGGCAGACGGGTGGCAACCGGGGTTGACGGCCGGCCTGGTAAGTTCGAACTGGCCTCCGGTGGCACCTTGCTCCTTGATGAGATCGGCGACATGCCCCTGGAGATGCAGGCCAAGGTCCTGCGCGTGCTTCAGGAGCGCAAAGTGACCCGCTTGGGTGAGGCAGAAGATATTCTGGTCGATATCCGGCTGATCTGCGCCACTTCCCGAGATCTGGTAAAAGAGGTGGCGGTAGGAAGGTTTCGGGAGGATCTGCTGCACCGGATCAACACGATACCAATCACCATGGCCCCTCTGCGGGCAAGGAAGGAGGATATCGCGTTGCTCGCCCGCAAGTTTCTGGAAAACTTCGCCGAACAGCAGGGCAAGACCGGGCTGTCCTTCTCGCCCGAGGCGCTTGCCCTGTTGACCGAGCAGCCATTCCCGGGCAATGTCCGGGAGCTGGGGAATGTGGTGGAGCGTCTTGCCAGCGGCACCGGTCATTATCAGATCATCGGCCGAAGGGAGGTCGCCGCCGTTTTTGGAGAGAGTGCGGCCGGCCCCGCCCTGCCACCCCTGACCATGACGCCGCCGCCCGAAGGTTCCCTTTCCATTGGCAAGGGCCTGGATTTGAAGCAGGTGGTGCAGCTTCTTGCCACCTGCTCGCTTGACAAGGATGATCCTGAACTGAAAGGAGCCTTGGTCCGGCTCGACAGTGTCATGGACGGTTTGCGCAGACGGCTCGCCGGAGCGGCGTTGGAGCAGTGCCGGAATCCGAACGATCAGACCTTGAACCGGCAGGCAGCCATGCGATTTCTGACCGGGGATATGATCCTGAAGGGAAAGGGTCCGGCCCGGCTTATCAACGAGATCCTCAACCGCAAGGCGGATGTGGCGATCAGCAATGACGACCTGGAGCAGCTTGTCTATGAATGGTCAGGCCAAACAAGAAGGGATGCAAGCGGGCGAGAAGGAGAGAGCTGATGAGCTTGATTACTGAAACCCTGCGGAGCATTGCAACCGCTGCCGGCAAGAAACTGTGCCTTCAGGACGCGAGCCCTTGGCAAGGTGACGGCGGCCATGACATGGCTGTCTTCTCTTATCAGGAGGATTTCGAGCTACTCTGGAACGCGGTGGCCCAGTCGGTGGAACGGACTGAGCCACTCACGGTGGTTCTGGTCTGGGACAGCATCCCCAAAGGCCAAACCGGAGCGGTTAACACCAGCCGCTATCTAACCCCCATTGACTGGGCCGTGGCCTTGGGCCTTCGATTCCGGGATACATCTTTCCCTCTCCGGGTTCTGGTTTTCGATCTCGGCTCCCATCTGGTGGCAGATGCCCACGCCCTGCGAATCATGCCCCTGCTCACTCAGGTTTTTCCTTGGTTTCGCACATACCGGATCGATAGGGCGCCGGAATTCGTTGACGCACTTCTACAGCCGGATCAGCCTTCCATTCAAGAACAAGGCGCGATGGATCATCTTGATCTCCTCCGGCAGATATGGGCGGCCAACCTTTCCCGGACCAGCAATACTGATAATCATCATGCCCTGTTCAATCTGCTCGGGCCACAGTTATTGCTCCAGGAGTCGAGCCGTGCCGTTGATCCGACGGTTGCTGCCCTGCGAACTTTAATGGGCTCGGTCGGTCTGTTGCCGCTGGGGAATCAAGAAGGCAAAGGCCTGCGTGACGGCGCTCCCTGGATTAAACCGGAAGATGTTGGCCAGACCAGACTGCGCTTGATCCTGGTTGACGACCAGTGGCGTGACGGATGGGACGAGGTACTGTGCAAGGCAGTGGGCGCTGAGTATCGTTTTTCTGGTACCGGACAGGATGGGTATGTGCCGATTAGCGCCAGCAAAGAAGGAGCTATCTCTGTCGTTGCCGCGACATCTCCCAATTGGTTACTGCAAAAACTGGAAGCAAAGTGTGATGATCAGCGATTCTGTTTTCGGGTTGCCGAGGATCAAGAAGAGGAAGGGATCGTCGATCGAGAGGAAATTCTCTTCCTTGATCTCCGTCTTTTTTCTGGACACGGGGTAGGTCAGGAAGAAGCGGAGCATATTGAGAAATTGGTCGTAATCGCAAGACGGATTATGGCCTCTGGCAGACCGCTGCCTTGGCCTGGCTTTAAGGATGAAGACCTGACTGATATTGAATCCTGGATTACAGCAATAAGGACCGATACAGGGGATAAAGGCAAAGATGCCCGCAATGATCCCCGGTACCACAAGGCCCTGACCCTGTTACCGAGAATCCTCGCTTTGGTGGACCTTTCTCTGCCCATCGTCATCTTTTCCTCAACAGGACGGAGGGAGATCGTCAAGGAGTTCGAAGCATACGGCAATATCATCACCGTGTTCGAAAAGCCAAGGCTGCAAGGGCAGGAGCAACAAGACATAGCTGCCCAGACCGGAGCCCAGTTTCGCGCCGCATTCCAGCAGGCCATGGAGTTTGTCGAGGGGCGCCGGATCTGCAGAATATTGTTAACGACTCCGCTCCCAAAAACTCAAACGGAATATAAACTTCCGTCATCGCCCGAACAGCCATGGACCATTGATGTGTATACCGATGAGACCGGCGATGAGGTTGATGGAAATGGATTGCCAATGTCAGGTGAACCTCTCAGGGTTGGCGGGCTACTATCCATATTTCCTCCCGGTATCGATCCGGATGTTTTTAATTCTGAATTTTTTAAAAGTTTTTCTCGATATTCGGTAGATACAAAAAGTAAATTACGGGATTCAGCTGAAAAATTGTTGTCTTGGATTTTTGATCAGCCCGCCGAACTCCGGCCCTGCCATCTTGCCCAATTTGCCCTTACTGGAAGCATAGCGCCTGAAGATGAGAATAATGGCAGCAGAGATCTGGATCGCTTCCATGTTGCGGACAATCTCTATCTGAATCTCGCGAGGAACGGAATAGAGATCATCCTTTACCATATGGCGCGACGTTTACTACCTGACTCCGCGTCTGTAGTTTGTCGGATTCATATGGCGACCCGGCATATTCCGGTATCCCGATATACAGACTATTGCCGTACACTATCTGACAGGTTTGGTGTTACCACGGTGTGGGTAGGGGATAAAGCGCCTCTCTGGGAGGCAGCAAGACTATTAGAGAAGAATTTTTCTCATCTTTTGGAGCCAATCGAAGAAGAGAAAAAAAGTAATCTTCCTCCTCCCCCTCAAAAAATTCGCTATCTTGGTTTTGACTCGATTCGTCCCTTGGTGCATGACATCGCCAGCCACTATTATCTTGCCCCTTTTCAGCCCCGGTGCGAACTGGCGCGTTCATATGTTCTTCCAAGTAATAAAAACAAACTGCCGGCTTCCACATCTACTAACCCCCGGGCCCTGCACCTATTAGCCGACGCCATTCTTAGTCCGGGGAAGAAAGGGGGTAATATCAACAAGATTTATAATGCCGGGTTTGATGAGATAGTCGACCATCCTCTTCAGGAACTAATCCATGGTGCACGCTTGGCGTGCTGTGGACAAAAAGTCGAGGCCCTTGCCGGCAGCGGCGGAATAGCGGCGGAATTATGTCAAGGCAAGAAGATTAATGATAGAAAAGCCGCTGCCATTTTGATCGTCTCGTTACGAGAAGCTGCGGAGACCCTTAACGGCAGTGAGTTCCACTTTTTCCTCGCACGTCGCAAGGAGCGGAAAGACCTGAGTGAAGTACCTTTAAGGCAAGGTTTGGTTGTCCGGCGCAGCAAATATGGAGATACAATAAAGAGCGATAGTGGTGAAGAGTATGTTGTTGACTCGACATTGTGTGAAAAATTTGTCCTTGGAGTTGGTGATACGGTAAAATTTCGAGGGGTAAAGGATTACGTCGCGGGCAAGAGAATTATCACTGGAATTTTCGATATTACGCCTCATAGGTTATGGGAGACCCTTCAAAATGGTCAACAGTTTACAGGGAGAGTACTTCATGTTGCAGGAAAGAATCTTTGCATCATTGATTTAGATGGCACCACCGGCATGTTGAAAGATACTACGTTAAGAAAGGGCGACACAATAACGGTACGTATCAACTCTTATAACAAAGAAAAGAGGGAAATCTTTCTTGAACGTGTTGAACAATGAGACAGAGAGATTGTTGCATTTGGCTCAGTCGATGAAAGTCGTTATTGATGGCTTCAAAATGAGGGGGAGTTGTTGAGATGGCATCAAAATTAGAAGGGAAATACGCAGAATTTCGGACAACACAATGAGCTGTGAATACCTTTTCGTTATCGGAACAAACAAGATGGACTCTCCCTTGGCAGAGGTGCTTGCGGCAATCGGCAAGGCCATGGGGGAAAAAACTACGGTCTATGTGGTAAATGAGAGTGGCACCTTCGAGTTTGGCAAGAACGAAATCCTGGAGCAAACCACAGTCTGTGTCCGCCGGATATTATCGGCCCATGAAGGGCAACCCCTGCGATTGCTTCTTTTTGATGCCGTCTCTCTGGAAGCCGGCTGTAATCCATTGCCAGGGTTATATCTGTGGCGGTCTTCTTTCCTCGCTCACCATCCAGAAATAGAGGCAAAAACAATTTGGATTGATCAGGTGATGGATTTCTTTGATCAGGAAACTGCTGCCGTCTGGTGGACCGGGCTGGTGTTACCGGAGAAATTTTCTGTAAAAGTAATTTTGGACCAACGATGGAAGACAGAAATGGGTAGCTTGGCCCATGATGAAGCAAACAATAAAGGGAAAACACGATGAGTGGTGAATATAGCTACCCGATCCCGCGTTTTTTCCGGTTGTTGATCATTGATGATCAGATTGCCGCCTCTGTTCGCCGCCGGGAGTTTTTCCGTAATATTTTTACGGCGATGGTTCTGGAGTGCTGCGGTAAGGAACCGCTCTCTCTTGAAAATATCGAGATCATCATTGAAGGAAACCCTGCCCAAGGGTTCAAGAGATGGCAGGACGAGCCCTTTGATTTGACCCTGATCGACGCGGATTTTTCCACCAACCGTACCTCCGGCCCTCAACACACCGATGATCTCAGCAAGTATATTCTGAATTCCCGGGAACAGGGGTTCCATATCTTCACCTTATTGAAGACAAAAGTTGCTCCGACCAGCTTAGTTTCACTGAGTTTCCGGGAAAAGGTGTGTCCATTTTATCTCTGGACGGCCTTGTCATGGGAGGATAAGCAGGACCATATTGGATTGAACACCCTCCTCAAACGATTCAACATTGACAAGGAGAATGTTATCCATAAAACGGACGCTCTTATTGACTCAATCATTGGGATGATCACTCCAATTGTTCAACGGATCCAGCAAAGAGAGTTCACCTCTGATCAATCGATTGAGCGTCTTCTTTTTGCCCTGCGGAAAAATTATGGCGGCATCTGTCGTGATATTATCGGCGGTTGCCTGGTCAAAGATGAGGAACAGCAATATCCTTTCCTGCCTGTTCTGGGCCAGGTGCAAGAATACGAGAAGGTCCGAATTCGTCTCTGCGGGGCACATATCCCCAAACCCCTATTGGATAAGCCTTACTTTCCGCTACAGCAATATAGCACCAACAATGTCGTTGATGTCATTGCCATCTTGCGGGAAGAAGAGAAAGTCTTCACACCAATTGCCGAATATCGCAAGGCCCTTCAGAACCGATACCAATCCTTGCAGCATTCGCATGAAAAAGGGGGAAGGTTGCCATGGTACCCTGCAGCAAAGAGGAAAGGTAATTCCGAAGTGAATGTACCAGCCTTTATTGCAGCGGCGACACCGCTCACGGGCATATCTGTGGTGGGTGGCAGTGCGGCCATAGTCGCGTTGGTCGACAAGGTCGAGGCCCTGCTTCAGGGGCCTTTTGATAAAGTTATTTTGAAAACCACCTATCTGGATAAAATTGATCAGTGGGAGAATACCTGGTGGCCGAGCGTTCAGGTGCAGAGCCATATGCGGAGCCGCTGTCTCTATCCGGATACCGGTAGTCCGACCCTGTGGAATTCAGGCAAGACCGCGATGGAAACCCTGCCCCCCCAGCAGATGAATCTTTTCCTCAAGGAAGTACTGTCCCGAGGCCAGGCAGTCGACACTGAACGGGTAGTCGTCTCCCTGGGCAGCAAATATCCGATGGGAACGGGGATGGCCCGTATATACGGCAATAATGTGGAGACGTCCCTGGGATCAATCTGGCAACGCCTTTTTGGCGATATCTTCAACAACTTGCCGTATGAGACATTTCCCTTCGTTGAAATTAATGTCCGGCATTTTCTGCGTGAGATCGTCCAGTACCATCTTGGCGGTGATGAGTATCTTACCCCTCGGACCTTGAATGAAAAGGCCTCTCCGGAGCCAAAGAACTATTGGAAGGAGTTCAGGCTCTGGCTCGGCGTGGTTCATCAAATTGGTGTCACATTCAAGAAGAAAGTGATCTTAAAACTGCCCTATCGGAGTGACGTACTCGCCCATGTGGAGTGTATTGTCTCCTTGCGCGAACATCACCTTATTGCCTGCCATGGAACAGGGGATGACGAGTTTGGCGTGCGGGGAATGACCGTGGTCAATGCCCTGAAAACACCGGTTCCTCGGAATCAAGAACAGGTCGGCATGCCCTATACGCCGGCTTGGTATGCTAATCCCGACTCTTGGAAAGACGCTAAAGGTAAACTGTATCAGATGTCAGGACGTTTTGTCAGCCCCTACCGGAACCAGATTCTGGGCGGCTTGGTTTCCGACCAAGCCGTGTCGGTATTGCGCGAATTGGGATTGGAAGTCTGGATCAGCGGTGGCCTCACCAGCCAAGGAGAGGTCAAGCACTGCCAGGATCTGGAAAAACATGAAACCGTGCCCCACGGTCAGCGGCGGGTGATTAATGGCATCCAGATAGGAACCTGGGCGCTTCTCGCCACAGATCTAAAAAAAAATGGGAGGCTGAATTGGTCCGAAGCAAAAGGACCGTCAAGGCCTGCGGAGCCCGGTCCTCCCTATCGGCTTGATGTCTTGGCGTGTGATAAGCAATGTTGTGACACCATTCATATAGCCTGCCCGCATGATGCCTTGGCGGTGAAAGAGAAGGGGCAGAAGGTAGTGGTCAAGGATCCGGATAAGTGTCGGTATTGCACGACATGGACGTGTCTTGCAAACTGCAAGTCTAAGAAATTGTATCGAGAAATTATCCACCTTGCAGATGGCATCAAAAGTGAATCCTCCACAGGAAGCAGCGAAAAGGCCTTTCTTCCCAGATTTTCCTTTTTGAATGTGCATCGTTGCCAAGCCTGCGGACGTTGCAGTCAGACCTTCTATTGTGACAGCTTCATCGATCGGGTCAATACCAATCTCCCCCCTCTGATGGACAGCCGTTATTGCAGCGGATGCGGTCTCTGCGTTCAACTCTGTTCGTCCGGGGCATTGCAACTTTATCCACCCAAGAACTTTCTTGTTCTTCTCTCTTCCTCCAGGGAACGGAAGGAAATCTTGGATAGCCTTCATATTCCCCACCTCCAATATCATCCGGAAAAGGATCTGGCTAACTTCCCACAGTGGATAAGGGAAGCCTTATCGTCGGAGAGTCGGCAATTGGATGTTCCGGGACTAAACAGCTTCTGGGATCAACGGATACAAGAAGACAAATTCATGCTTCACCAGAACGAGCCCGAACTGTATCCTGAAAAGCGTAAAGATCGAAAAAAGCGATGTGTTGAGACTGCGAAAAAGTTGTTAGATAGCATTTCTTATGAGACGACGGAGGAGCAAAAAGAGACAATCCAGCGGGCTGTTATATGGAGCCAGCTCATCTGGAGTGATCCGGGACAGGTGCTCTGGGATTGTTTTCTTCTCTCGATTCAGAGCGTCGTCATGACCGTGGAAGAAGAACAAATTGTCAAAGCGTCTCAACTTGCTGAACTGCACGGTAGGTCATTTATCATGAGGACATGGGTGGTTTTGCTTAGGCAAGGGAATGTGTTATTAAATGAGAAGATCGATAGCGAACCCTTGCGGCTGCCCATGGATGAGACATCATGTCAACAGTATGATGAACAGGGGTTTGGCTGCAATCGTGCGGCGGGACTTGATCTACGGGCTTGCGGCAAAGGTTTTGTGGAGCTTGCAAATGACTCCGCTCCAAAACCAAGTGACATAATTGAATTGGCAGGCTTGCCGTGGGAAAAAATCAAGAATAGACTGTCTAAAAATCCTGCAGTCATGGACAATCACATAGCAAGTTTTGCTCGGCTTGATCGTGTTGTCAAATAGAGTTGATCCTCAGGGAAGAATAATGGAAAGGTTATCTGATCAATGCAAGTTTATCGGTATGTTGCATGCACCGGTGAATACCATTCTTGCGGCTCCACCCAGCAGCAGCAAACTCCTTAGGCTGCCAACCACAACGAAGGAGGATTGGCTGCTTGTCGAGTTGCTGGAAAAGGAGTTTGGCGCAAGTCTGCAATCCGTCGCAGAACGGTTCTTCCCCCCTGGAGAGACCGATGCCCTATTGGCTACGCTCGAGGAAAAGGGTGCCACCTTTTCCTTTTTTTCATTTCTTCGTGACAGGATGATCAAGGAGGCGGAGCTGTATTTCCGTTTTTCCGCAGAGACACTGATGCTGGAAAATATCGCGGCCCCTTATTTTGTCAGGAACAGGCAACCTGTTGCCATTGTTGCTGTTATGGCGCAACTGGCCGGTGAATTACGGCGGACTTTTCCCGACAAACAGTTTGGTATCCAAATTCTTGCCTTTAGTGATGATCTGGCCTTGGCAATTGCCCTGCGTCATGGATTTCGATTTGTGAGGTCGGAGAGTGGCCTCTTTGCCGGGCTACGACCGGAAGGCCCGACCCCAAACCAAGGGAATCTGGCCGCCCTCTATGCCACGCGCAACCAATGGCAGGCCCTGAGACCGGGTGTGGAGGCGCCGCAAATCTTTGTAGATCTGCGTAAAAAGCACACAGTTTTCCCTGCCGGACTGGAACAGCTTGAGGTCTGGAAAGAAAATCTTCTGTTTCAAAAGGTTGAGGGAGCCATCCTCACGGGTGCGGCAACAGGACTGCCAGTTGACAGGACAGAATTGCAGGAACTCCGAACGGCCATTGATGCCGCGGCATCGGCTCCGTTCCCCTGGAAGACGCAGTTACTCATTGGCTCAGGCGTATCGGTTGACAACCTTGCTCTTTGCCGTCATTATGCCGATGGCGTTATCGTTGGTTCATCCCTCAAGAAACAGGGATACTGGGAAAATGTTCTTGATGAAAAGCGGCTTGAGCAGTTCATGGCGAGCTGGCATGCATCGTCAAAAAACAGACCTGGGCCGTCTTGCCCCATCATCCTGGCCTCCTCTTCGCCCCGCCGTATCGAGCTGTTAAAGAAAACAGGAATCAAGTGCCGGTCTGTGTCGCCTGACGCCTTCCAAGAAATCATGACAGGGAAACCTGCCGAGCAGTTGGCAATGCAAAACGCCATCGGTAAGGCCCGCATTGTTGCTGAGCAAATGGACAGTGAAGGGCTTATTGTCGGATGTGATACAGTGATCGTCATGGGTGAGACAATTTTTGGCAAGCCTGGCACCCCGGAAAAGGCTTTTGAAACACTCCGGCTGCTGAGTGGGAAAACGCATCGAGTCGTGTCGGGACTGGCTCTTATTGATGTCAGGATAGGTAGAGAATGGCTCGACTATGCGGTAACCGAAGTGACATTCAGGGAAATCAGTGAGGATGAAATCAGGGCCTATATCGCAACCGGCGAACCACTGGACAAGGCGGGTGCGTATGCAATACAAGAGGGGGGACAAATATTTGTGAAAAAGAGGGAAGGAAGTGAATCCAATGTGATCGGCCTGCCTCTCGAACTGCTGGAAGCGGGCATGAAGTGCCTTGGGATCCCATCAAAACTGTCGCTTATGAAGGACAGAATACCAAAATAGGCACTTCTCTTGCCGAGTTGTTTTTTATGAATTGCTAATAAGAAGTAGCGGATCGTTCAACGCAAAGCCCTGGATGCTGAGAGTAATATCTCAGCATCCAGGGCTTTTTTTTCGCCATCAGGCGTCACTCTCAAGGAACAAGGAGAACACCATGACCAGGGTATCATCCATTATTGTCCTTTCTCTTTGCTGCCTCTTGTTTCTCTTTTCCGCCCGAGCTGAAGCTGGGCGACTTTTCATCGTTGGGGTGGACGAAAGTGGATCGTATGATTTGCGAGAACGGTGCCTGGCGCTCTTAGAACATTTCATCCTCAAAGAAATGGAACCGGGTGATACGTTGATCGGCAGG
>DYRD01000024.1 GCA_020718905.1 Syntrophus aciditrophicus
TTTCCCACTTATAAAAACCTGTATCCTGTCCAAACAACCCCCACCACCTCTAAGGGATGCCAGATATATTTCAGGTCATCCGTTTCCAACTGCCGGTTTGTTTCCAGATCCGTTTTCATCTGTGGCAAGGTTAAACCCCTTAATCATCTCCCAACGAATGGGCCGCTCTAACAAATAGGACGCCCATTGTCAACCCCATTTTTAAGACAGGGGTGACAATACTGCTGAAAGGGATTACGGTCGTGCAGAGATAGAGTTAACGCCGGATTCTGAAAGCCCTTAGTCCTGACACAACGAGGAGATAGGTGATCCCGGCGATGACGATGGTGGTCGCCCCGGCGGGGAGGTCCGGACCATAGCTTACTGCTAGGCCGGCCGTGGTAAAAAGGGCGGTCAGCACTGTGGAGAGGGCCATCATGTGCCATAGTTTTTTCGTCAGCTCCCCGGCCACGGCGGCAGGCAGGGTGAGGAGGGCAATGACCATGACGATGCCGACGACGGTAACGAGCAGGACCACCGTCAAGGCCGTGAGGCAGAGGAGCAACAGGTAATAAAATTCGACAGGCACGCCCCGGAGGCGGGCGAATTCCTCATCGAAGCAAAGGGCGAGGATCTGGTTGTAGAAGAGAACGCAGACGATCATGACCAGGACATCGAGACCGGCGATCATCCAGAGGTCCTGGGAGGAAACCATGAGGATGCTTCCGAAGAGATAGCTCATGAGGTCTTCGTTGTACCCGGGGGTCTTGTAGATGAAGAGGATGCCGGCGGCCATGCCGACGGCCCATAAGGAACCGATGACCGTATCCTCCCGCTGCCGCGCCCGCATGCTCACCACACCGATGATCACCGCCGAGGCGAGGGCCGCCAGGACCGCGCCGTAAAGGGGGTGAAACCACTCCCATTGATAGACCGTCTGGCAATAGCGGGCGGCGCCGAGGCCGCCGAGGACGGTGTGGGCGATACTCCCGGCAATATAGGTGATGCGCCTCGTAACGACATAGGTGCCGATGATCCCGCAGGCGACGCTTACCAGCAGACCCGTGAGGAGGGCGTACTGGAGAAAGGGATACCGTGGCAGATCCGTAAGAAAAGCGCTCATCTTTATCCTTATTCTCCCCTAAACCCCGTGATTATGCCGCACCATGCAGACATCCGCTCTGTAGAGGGCGCTGATCACCTCGCCAGTAACGGCGGTAGTGGGATGGACCATCACCCGGTGATTTACGCAAACCACGCTCTGCACGTACTGGGCAACAAACCCCAGGTCATGACTGACGACAACAACCGTTATGGTTGCGCTCATGGTGTGGAGGAGTTCAAATAGCTCCGTTTCCACGGCCATGTCCACATTGGCCGTCGGTTCATCCAACAGCAGGAGTTCCGGTTCCGCGGTCAGAGCGCGGGCAATGAGCACCCGCTGGCGCTGCCCCCCGGACAGGGCCATGAAGGGACGATTCCTTGCCTTGTCCATCTCCAGTTTATGCAGGGCTTCAATGGCGATGGCCCGGTCGGTTTTTCCATAAGGACCGAAGTGCACCCCGTTACCGAGACGGCCCATGAGGACGACGTCGAGAACGGTCACGGGAAAGGTGGGATCGAACTGGACGTATTGGGGCATATAGCCGATCCGGGGGCGTGCCTTTTCGGGAAGCCGTCCGAAGATCTCGATGGTTCCCCGGGAAGGCTTGAGCAGCCCCAACATGAGCTTCAGCAGCGTTGTCTTCCCGCCGGCGTTGGGACCGACAATGGAGATGAAGGACCGTTCCTGAATCGAAAAATTTACATCGTCCAGAACGGGGGTGCCGCCATAGGAAAAGGATACATTCTGAAAGGAAACAAGATGTTTGGGCACCATATTTTTTTAATGGAGCCCCCGTTCTATGGCGGCGGCGATGCTCTCAAGATTGGCAAGATAATCTCTGCCCAGGTCATCGATGGGAACCACAACTCCTCCGATAGCCTTCGCCACCGCCTCGGCGCTCCTTGCCGAGAACTGCGGTTGAACAAATATGACCTTAACCCTGTCCTTCTTTGCCCTGTCGATGAGCTTGGACAATTGCCTGGCCCCCGGCTCCTTGCCCTCAATTTCGATGGGGACCTGAATAAGTCCGTAGGCGTCGGCAAAATATCCGAAGGCCGGATGAAAGACATACATCTTCCTCTCCTTGAGCGGGGCAAGAGAACGGGAAATCCTGGCATCTATAGCGTCAAGATCGGCCGCAAAGGTGCGAGATTTTCCGTATATTCCTGTTTGTAGGCGGGGTCCAGGCGACTCAGGGCCTCATATATATTCCGGGCCTGGATCTTGACGAGCTTCGACGCCATCCAGATATGGGGGTCCGGATCTTTTGGGCCTGCCTTGGCGGGGGCAGAGATTTTGTGGCCCTCTGGTCTCTGGTCTTTACCGTGACTGTCGCCATGGTCGTCATCGTGGCCGGCGAGATAGCGGTAAATGATCCCCTGCTGGGTCTCCACGATTACGAGCTGCTTATGGGACTGCCTGATTTTTCTCAAAACGCCCTTTTCCACGGGCACGCCGATGCTGAAAAAGGCCCTCGCCGTGGCGAGCTTTGCCATCTGTTGCGGCGTCGGTTCGTAGCTGTGCGGCGACTTGCCCGACCACGATGAGAACCTCGACATCCACATGCGACCCACCGATGCGTTCGAGGAAATAGGCCTGGGGAAGGATGCTCACAAATACGGGAATTTTGGCCTTTGCGACCTGTCCCCACGCCGGTTGGCAAAAAGCCAGCATGGAAAACAAAGTTAAATAATAAGCAAGGGTTTTCATCGGAAAATGGCGCCGCATAATTTTAGCGCCCAGGACCTCATGTTGGGTCCGCTTTGGCGCACTCGATGAAGAGTTCATCGCAATCCTCACAGCGCTTGACGGCATGGTTCCGGGCAAAACTCTTCCAGTGCTCCTTTTGCTTTGGCGTCAGCAGACCTGTCCCGTTACAAACGGGACAGGCGCTCTCCAGGGCCGTCATGATCGCCGACCGGATGAACTCCGAACGGTTGGGTATGGTTTTTATGACCTCCAACAAGTCGCCATTGACCTTGAAGGTGACAATTCCCGATTTTTTTTCATAAGGACGCTCCTGTTGACTGTCACCTTAGTAATCCCGTCCCTGTCAAGTTTTCTTAGTCATTTTTCTCTTTCGGTTTTCAACTGTCTTATCAAAAAGCTGTCGAGCTGGTTGACAAAGGCATGGCAGTCCTTTTTGCTGAAAATTGATGGACCGCCTGTTATCATGCCGCCGTCTCTCAGCTCATACAGCAGGTCGCGCAACGCCAGCCGGTCCTTGATGTTGTCCTCCGTATAGAGCTTTCCCCGGTAGTCGAGGGCGAAGGCGCCCTTGGCTATCACCCGGTCGGCAAGGGGGATATCGGCCGTGACCACCAAGTCTCCCGGTTGCACCTTCTCGACAATGCGATCGTCGGCAATATCAGGCCCTTCAGGAACAATGATACTTGAAACAATGTCTAAAGGTTCATGTGGCAACTTTTTATTGGCCACAAAAACCAGGGGCACCCGCAACCGGTTGGCGGCCCTGATCAGCAGCCCTTTGAGGGCGCCGGGGAATCCGTCGGCATCGACATATATCTTCATTTTCCGGCCGTCATGATTTCTTTGACTCTGCCGACGCCGCCGCTTTGCAGGCGCACCTTGATGCCGTGGGGGTGAGTGGGCGATTTGGTGAGAATATCCTTCACGATGCCCTCGGACAGTTTACGGCTGAGCTGGTCCTCCTTCCGGACGATCTTTACGCGGGCGCCGGGTTTGATGTTTGCGCGATTATTTCCATTCATGACTATGGGAAGTATAAGAAATGTTACGACGGCGCGTCAAGACAAAAGACCTTATGTTGAGGCGAATATGGATAATGAGTTGCTTTCCCTGCCGACTAAGTGTATAGAGATGACTCTGGTGAGTCCAAATATCTGTCCTGAGCACCTCCGTAGTATCCGGATTAAGCCCGGCATTGCCGTTCCTTCACTCTCCTTAAAGCCAATGAATGATCGGAAAAAAAGACAATGACATTTAAAGAATTACACATCGACAAAAGAATTTTAACGGCCATTACGGAAATGGGATTCGCAATGCCCATGCCCGTTCAGGAAGAGGTAATTCCCTTCCTGTTGCTGGAGACGAGGGATCTCGTCGCCCTGGCGCACACGGGAACAGGTAAAACGGCCGCCTTCGGCATCCCCATTATTCAAAAAGTCGATCAATTTTCATCGAAAACACAGGCCCTGATCTTGGCCCCTACCCGGGAGCTTTGTATGCAGATCACCGACGATTTAAACCACTTTGCCAAACATGTGGACGGTTTGAACATTGTGCCCATCTACGGGGGCGCCAGTATCTTGACCCAGATCAGGCAGATTTCCGCAGGCGCACAGATAGTCGTGGCCACTCCCGGCAGGATGCTCGATATGCTGAAGCGGAAAAAGGTTAATGTATCCGCCATCAGTTGGCTGGTTCTGGATGAGGCGGACGAAATGCTGAATATGGGATTCAAGGAAGACTTGAACGCCATATTGTCCGGTACTCCCGATACTAAAAGGGTTTTGCTGTTTTCAGCGACCATGGCCAAAGAAATTGAGGGTATCGCCCAGAGCTATATGAAGAACCCCGTGGCGATAACGGTGGGCGCCAAAAATACGGGGGCGGAAAACGTTCACCATCAGTACTATGTTGTCCATGCCAAGGACCGATATATGGCGTTGAAGAGGATCGCCGATTATTATCCCGACATATATGCAATCATTTTCTGCCGGACAAAAATTGAAACCCAGGAAATTGCCGATGCCCTCATCAAAGACGGCTATAACGCCGACTCCCTGCACGGCGATCTCTCCCAGCACCAGCGGGACAGCGTCATGAACCGCTTCCGGAGCAGAAATCCGCAAATGCTCGTGGCAACCGATGTTGCGGCCAGAGGAATAGATGTTACGGATTTAACCCATATCATCAACTATAACCTCCCCGACGATGTTGAATACTATACCCACCGGAGCGGGCGCACGGGCCGGGCCGGCAAAACGGGCATTTCCATTGCTATTGTCAATTTAAAGGAAATTTTCAAGATCAGGCAGATTGAAAAACAGATCGGGAAAAAATTTGCAGCCGTAAAAATTCCCACGGGCAATGAAGTCTGCGAAAAACAACTCTACCATCTCGTTGATAAGGTGAAAAATACAGAGATTCAGCATCAAGAGATCGAAGCCTTTTTGCCGGCCATCTATGAGCAACTACAGGGAATCGGCAAGGAAGAGCTCATCCAGCGCTTTGTCTCCGCCGAGTTTAACCGCTTTTTAAGCTATTACCGTGACGCCCCCGACATCAACGTAGAATTGAAGAAAAGAGAAGGAGGTTCAGCAGTTGCCCGTCTGTTTGTCAATATGGGGCTTATGGAAAGATTTACCCCGAAAAGTCTCAAGATATACCTCGTGGAAACAGCAAAATTACCGGAACTTCGTATTATAAATGTAGATGTCATGAAAAGCTGCTGTTTCTTTGAAACCGACGCGGGGCAGGCGGCGCCGCTGATTGCGGCATTTAAAAAAGTGACTTTCAAAGGCCGCCGGGTCCATATCGAGTATGCCGACCGAAAATACAATAAAGAAAAAGTAACCAAAGGATTTACGAAATCCAGAAATTTCTCCTTCCCTAGCAAAAAGAGAAAGAGGTTCTAATCCGCCATTGGCAAACCTGATGCCTTTTCTAAAGCGGAACGCTATTCCATCTTGAACCAGATATAGGTCGTTGCTGTAGGTCAGCAGCACGTGCTGTTTGATCTTGGGTGGTTTTTAGCTGCGCTATTATGCGTTGCAAGGTACGAGAAGGATGCTTTTTGCCGTGCAGCTAATCGTCATTTCATCTTGACAGGAGCGGGGGACTTCCCTATAGTCCGCAAGCTCTATGGACATTTTTGTATAAAAAAAGTCCATAATTGTGCCATACTGCCAAATCAAGGAGAACCTCCCATGCCAAAACGAAGCGACATCAACTCGGTACTTAATTATCGGGTCCGGTCCCATCGTCATCGGCCAGGCCTGCGAATTCGACTATTCCGGAACCCAGGCCTGCAAGGCCCTTAAAAAACTCGGCTACAAGATCATTCTGGTCAATTCCAATCCGGCCACGATCATGACCGATCCGGGCACCGCCGATGTGACCTACATCGAATCGCTGAACATCCCCTCACTTATCGAAATCATCGAAAATGAACGTCCCGACGCCATTCTGCCCAACCTTGGCGGACAGACGGGTCTGAATCTGACCTCGGAGCTTCAGAAGCAGGGCATCTTGGATAAATTCGGCGTCAAGGTCATCGGTGTCAGTATCGACGCCATCAAACGGGGGGAAGACCGGATCGCCTTCAAGGAGACCATGAACCGCCTCGGCATCGACATGCCGAAAAGCGAACCTGCCTACACCATTGAAGAAGCGGAAAAGATTGCCGCCGGTTTGGGTTACCCCGTTGTCGTCCGTCCGGCTTATACCATGGGAGGCACCGGCGGCGGCATCGCGGCAAGTATGGTCGGACAGATCCTGATCGAAGAGTCAGTCCTGGGTTGGGAGGAACTGGAGCTGGAGGTCGTCCGGGACGCCAAGAATCAGATGATCACCGTCTGTTTTATAGAAAACGTGGATGCCATGGGGGTGCACACCGGCGATTCCTACCGGTCTCTGGAGAAGAGCCGCTACGGACTTGGCTTTGCGAAGGACTTCCATCAAAAGACCCTTGATGAACTTTACGAACTTGTTGCGGACCCATCCAGCGAACGTCAATACATCATTTATGAAGCCCTGCGCAAGGGGGCGGGTATCGAAACCCTCTTCCGGCGGACCCATATCAAGCCCTGGTTCATCCAGCAGATGAAGGAACTTGTCGATCTGGAGGAGGAAATCCTGAAGTTCAAGGAGCAGTCCCTGCCTGATGACCTGTTGCTCCGGGCAAAGCAGGACGGTTTTGCCGACCGCTATCTGGCCCAGATTCTGGGCGTTCCCGAAGGGGATGTCCGTAGGCAGCGCCTCGCTTTGGGGATGGTTGAATGTTGGGATGCCGTGCCGGTGAGCGGCGTTGAAAACGCCGCCTATTACTATTCAACCTATAACGCCCCGGACCGGGTGGCCATTTCCAAAAACAAAAAGATCATGGTTCTGGGTGGCGGACCAAATCGGATCGGCCAGGGCAACGAATTCGATTACTGCTGTGTCCATGCCGCCTTCACCCTCCGCGACGAGGGTTACGAATCCATCATGGTCAACTGCAATCCCGAGACCGTTTCCACAGATTATGACACCTCCGATAAACTCTATTTCGAGCCCCTGACCGTTGAGGATGTCCTTTCCATCTACGCAAAGGAAAAGCCGGTAGGCGTTATCGTCCAGTTCGGCGGCCAGACGCCCCTGAACATAGCCCAGGATCTTGCCCGGGCGGGCGTGAAGATAATAGGCACTTCGCCGGAAACCATCGATCTGGCCGAGGATCGGGACCGGTTCCGGGAAATGATGAAGAAGCTCGGCATCCCCATGCCCGAGTCGGGCATGGCCGGCAACCTTACCGAGGCCCGCGCCGTTGCCGCCCGGATCGGTTATCCCCTTATGCTCAGGCCATCGTATGTCCTCGGCGGTCGGGGCATGGAAGTGGTCCACGATGAGGAAATGCTGAGGCGTTACGTTGAAAGGGCAGTCGGAGTGACGCCGGAGCGGCCTATCCTGATCGACAAGTTCTTGGAAAACGCTATTGAAGTTGAGGCCGATGCCATTTCCGACGGTGTTGATGCCTTTGTCCCGGCGATTATGGAACATATCGAACTGGCCGGCATCCATTCCGGTGACTCGGCCTGTGTAATCCCGCCGATCAGCATTTCCGCCCGTCACATGGGCACCATCAACGACTACACCAGCCGGATAGCCGTCGCGTTCGGCGTTATCGGACTAATGAACATCCAGTACGCCATCGCCAGCGATGTGGTTTATATCCTCGAGGCCAACCCCCGAGCTTACCGTACGGTACCGCTCGTATCAAAGGTCTGCAACATTTCAATGGCCCGCATCGCCACCCAGGTCATCCTGGGCAAAAAACTGGCGGATTTCAAGTTCAAACCCCGCGTGATTCCCCATTTCGGCGTCAAAGAGGCGGTCTTCCCCTTCAACATGTTCCAGGAAGTCGATCCCCTGCTGGGACCGGAAATGCGCTCCACCGGCGAGGTGCTGGGGCTGGCCGATTCCTTCGGTCTGGCTTTCTACAAGGCGGAAGAAGCGGCCCAACAGGTTCTTCCCGGCAAGGGAACGGTCCTGCTGACGGTCAATGACCGGGACAAAGGCGGGGTCCTTGAAGTCGCCAGATGCTTCCATCAATTGGAATTCCGGATCATGACCACGGGAGGAACCCACCGGTTTCTGGCGAATGAAGGCATTCCCTCGGAAAGCCTCCTCAAGATGCACGAAGGAAGGCCGAATATCGTCGATGCAATCAAAAACGGCGGCATTCATCTGATCATCAATACCCCCAGCGGCAAGCTCAGCCAGCACGACGATTCCTACATCCGTAAGGCGGCGATCCAGTATAAGATACCCTATATCACCACTATTGCCGCCTTCAGGAAAGGGCATGGCCGGGCCAAGTCCCTCCAGGATTATCATGCCGACATACGGTGATTAAAAATCAACCGTTCATTGGTAAAGGCGCTGCATATGCAGGAAGTAAGAGACAATTGCGGAATATTCGGGCTTTACTCCCAGTTTTCCGCCGGCTACGATATCTATAACGGCATCGATTTTCTCCAGCACCGGGGCCAGGAGTACTGCGGGATCGCCACCTATGACCAGCAGGTCCGCCAGGTAACCCCATCATGGCAAGGTGGGCAATTCCTTCACGTAACAGGACCTTCTCTATCTGACGGGCAACTGGGGCATCGGGCATGTGAGTCTCTGGGAAAGGCAGCCCATGGCCTGGCAGTCCCGCCTCGGTAATATCTCCCTCGCCTTCAGCGGGAATGTCATCAACGCCGATGAACTCATCGCCGCCATGAAAGACCAGGGACATTCCTTCTACCGTAGTTACAATATCGAGGTAATTGCCAAGACCATCATGGAAGCCGACGATATGGTAACGGGAATTGCCGCCCTTGCCGAACGTATCAAAGGGGACTATTCCCTGGTGATTCTTGCCGCCGAAGGTATTTATGCAACCCGCGACGTCTATGGATTCCGGCCCCTCATTCTCGGGAAAAACGGGACCCGCTGCGCCGTCAGCTCCGAATCGCGAGCCCTGCAGAATCTCGACATGGATATCGTTCGCGATGTGCGCCCCGGAGAGATCGTCCTGATCAATGCCGCGGGATTCCACACCCTGAAACAGCTTCCCTCACCCCGGAAGGCCCACTGTCCTTTTGAATGGGCCTATACGGCCAGCATCGATTCCATCATTGACGGCCTCTATGTTCAGGAGGCCCGCAACCACCTGGGCCAAGCTCTGGCCCAGCGTGATCTTGACGAAAAAGGCATGGCAGCCGATATCGTCGCCCCCGTTCCCATGTCCGGTATCGGCCACGCCCTTGGCTATCATCAACGATCCCAGGTCCGTTACCAGGATGTGTTTCTTTACAATCGCTATGCTGACCGGAGCTATCCCCAGTCGAGCCAAATCGCTCGGGAAAAAATGGCCAAGCGGAAAATTTCCGTTCTTAAGTACGCTGTGGAGGGCAAACTGATCGTTATCTGCGACGATTCCATTGTGCGGGGCACTCAGATCCGGGATAAGGTAAGGGATTTAAAAAAGGCCGGGGCAAAGGAAGTTCACGTCCGGATCGCCTGTCCTCCCCTCCTGTATCCCTGCGATTTCGGTGTCTCGACGCGGACCCTGGAAGAATTGGCGGCTCGCCGGTGCTTTCCCTCCGGAAACATCAGTTGCCTCGACGATTTGCGGAAACTGGAAGCCTGGATCGCCGGGCAGATCGATGCCGACTCGGTAAAATACAACAGCATCGTCGCCTTTGTGAACGCCATCGGCATCCCCCGGGAGGACCTCTGTCTGAAGTGCTGGGACGGTATAAGTTCTATTATATCATATAATAAAATGTTATATAGATAGAAAGTTGTCAATCATTTTTGTATTGACAGGGGACGATATTCCGCGTAGAGACCATCGGCAAATGATGGCCGATTGCCGATGGGAACAAATTTAACTAATCAAAAAGATATCGAGAGAAAAACCCTGCTGATCCTGCGCATCCTCAACGAGGTACAGGGACCCGTGGGGTCGCGTCTCATTGCCCGGCGCATGCAGGAATTGGGCTTAACCTCCAGCGAGCGGGCCGTCCGTTATCACCTGAAGCTGATGGACGAAAGGGGTTTGACGAAGCTTATCGGCCAGAAGGATGGACGCATCATCACCAAGACGGGCATTGATGAACTTGGCGCCGCCCGAGTGGAGGACAAAGTAGGCCTGGCCATTTCCCGGATTGAGACCCTTGCCTTCCAGACCACATTCGACCCGGAAAAACGGGAAGGATTGTTGCCCGTCAATATCTCTTTCTTCCATAGCGCGGATTTCCCTGAGGCCCTTCGTATGATGGCCCCTGTCTTCGCGGCGGGGTTTGTGGCCAGCAACAGGGTCGCCGTTGCGGCAGGGGGAGAACGTCTCGGCCAGCTCATGGTGCCGGAGGGGAAAACCGGTATCGCCACTGTATGCAGTATCGTCGTCAACGGCGTCCTGCTGAAGCACGGCATCCCCATGGACTCCAAGTTCGCCGGTATCCTGCAGATAAAAAACCGTCAGCCCTTGCGCTTTGTCGAGCTTATTTACTACTCCGGATCTTCCCTGGATCCTTCGGAGGCCTTCATCCGGGCCAATATGACTACCGTCCAAAATACGATCCAGACAGGCAACGGCATGATCTTGGCGAATTTCCGCGAAATTCCGTCTATCTGTCATCCGTTGATGCAGGATATCCTGACAAAAATGAAGGCCGCAGACATTCATGGTGTCTTTGCCATGGGCGAG
Organism: Syntrophus aciditrophicus; assembly: GCA_020718905.1. Taxonomy (GTDB): domain Bacteria; phylum Desulfobacterota; class Syntrophia; order Syntrophales; family UBA8958; genus UBA8958. Next base: position 11,028 of record DYRD01000024.1, read on the forward strand.
GTCAGCGAACCGGTCTGCGAGATCCCCGTGGATATGAATAAAATGGGGGTCATCCTCGCCGGTGGGCTGAATCCGGTTGCCTGTGTCCAAGAAGCAGGCATTATCGTGGAAAGTCGGGCCATGTCCGCCGTAATGCGTTACGGTGACCTGGCGCCGTTTTCGGAAATATACAAGAAATATACAAAATAAACTTAAGGGGGTAGGAGAAGCATGTCAGTCATCAAAGATGTTATTGCCAAGGTCAAACAGACCGATCCGGATCAGCCGGAATTTCATCAGGCCGTAGAAGAAGTCCTCGACACGCTGGAGCCGACAACAAAACGGCATCCGGAATTTGTGAAGGCCAACATTTACGAGCGGATCGTAGAACCGGAGCGGGCGATGCTTTTTCGGGTTCCCTGGGTGGACGACAAGGGGAAAGTAATCGTCAACCGCGGCTTCCGTGTTCAATTCAATAACGCCATCGGGCCTTTTAAGGGCGGTTTGCGTTTTCACCCTTCCGTCAATTTGGGGATCATCAAATTCCTCGGATTTGAGCAGATTTTTAAGAACTCCCTGACGACCCTGCCTATGGGCGGCGGCAAGGGGGGCTCTGATTTCGATCCCAAGGGAAAGTCGGACGGCGAAGTCATGCGTTTCTGCCAGGCCTTCATGCGGGAACTATTCCGGCATATCGGCGCGGAATGTGATGTGCCTGCCGGCGACATCGGTGTCGGGGGCCGGGAAATCGGCTACCTCTTCGGCTACTACAAGAAGATCCGTAACGAGCACACCGGCGTTCTGACTGGTAAGGCCCTCGAATACGGCGGCAGCCTGGTCCGCCCTGAGGCCACCGGTTACGGCACAACCTATTTTGCTGCCGAGATGCTGGCCATGCGGGGTCTTGATTTCAAAAACAAGATCGTCGCCATCAGCGGCTCAGGCAATGTCGCCCAGTATGCCGTGGAAAAGGTCAATCAGTTGGGTGGCAAAGTCATCAGCCTCTGCGATTCCACCGCGACTATCGTAGACGAAAAAGGCATCGACGCCAAGAAGTGCGACTATGTCATCGAATTGAAAAACATCAAGCGGGGCCGGATCAAGGAATACGCCGATAAATACAAGGCGGTCTGCTTTGAAGGCCTGAGCCTCTGGGACGTCATCCGGGAACAGGGCATCAAGGTTGATATCGCCCTGCCCTGTGCCACCCAGAACGAACTCGACGGCATAAACGCCGCGGCCCTGGTAAAGAACGGCTGCTACTGCGTCGCCGAAGGGGCCAACATGCCTTCCACTCCTGATGCCGTGAAGATCTTCCAGGAAAACAATGTCCTTTACGGCCCCGGCAAGGCGGCCAACGCCGGCGGCGTGGCCACCTCGGGACTGGAAATGAGTCAGAATAGCCTGAAGCTTTCCTGGACCAGGGAAGAAGTGGACAACCGCCTCCTCATCATCATGAAGGGCATCCACAAAGCCTGCGTGGGAACAGCCGAGGCTTACGGCAGGAAGGGCGATTATGTAACCGGAGCCAACATCGCCGGCTTCACGAAGGTCGCCCGGGCCATGCTTGCTTATGGCGTGGTGTAGTTGACAAACCGGCAAAAAAGGTCATTTTGTTTTAGCTGCTGAGCCGCAGGCCATATTTGGCCTGCGGCTCTTTTGCATTATATCCTGCCTCAAAAAGCATATTTTTTTATTGACACTGGTAAGTCCATGTCTTATGTTTTCAGCGGTTTATTGGAAAAGGAGACAGATGTCATGAATAATTCCGATATGCAATCCCCAAATATCCCTCCGGCCTGGGACGCCTGCGGGCATTTCGTTGAGTATACGACGGACGCTTGGCAACGCTCTATCCTTTATGCCGATGCCATGCGCAGAAGGGGCAACACCTATATCGAACACCTTAAAAACGGCCAGCCCCCCGTATTGGTTTTCAAATATGAAATGATCCTCGACGGGCGAGAATTCAAAAAGCCCGTTAATTATTCTCTGGTCCGGATTACCGACCGGAGGGCCAAAAAGCGCACGGAGGAAGAAAAAAAACGGATCGCCTTAAGGAGCTGCGGGGAAAGACGGAGAAACTACCCAAGCGCCCGATTGTCATCATCGATCCCCGGGCCGGTCATGGACCGGGGATCGGCGGTTCCAAAAGGAACTCGGAAATCGGAATGGCCCTCGAACGTGGCTACCCGGTGTATTTTATCCTCTCCTACGCCGAACCGATGCCCGGCCAGACCCTGAGTGACATCGAGGCAGCGGAAGCACGGTTCATCGAAGAGATTGTCGCGCTTCACCCCTACGCCGACGCTCCGGCGATCATGGGCAACTGTCAGGCGGGCTGCGCCGACCGTCCCGACATTACCGCCCCCCTGGTTCTCAACGGGGCGCCCCTTTCGTACTGGGCGGGCGTGGAAGGAACCAATCCCATGCGCTACCGGGGAGGTCTCAGCGGCGGATCATGGATGGTATCGCTACTCAGCGACATCGGGAACGGAAAATTCGACGGCGCCAACCTGGTATCCAATTTTGAGGCCCTAAACCCCGCCAATACCATCTGGACCAAACAGTATAACGTCTACAAAAATATCGACGAGGAGGTTGATCGTTACCTCAGTTTCGAAAAGTGGTGGGGCGGTTTCTTCCTCATGAATGCGGAAGAGATAGAATTCATCGTAAATAATTTATTTGTCGGCAACAAACTGGAGCAGGGGAAACTGGAAATCCACCCGGGGAAAAACATCAATCTCCGGAAGATCGAAAGCCCCATTATCATCTTTGCCTCCCGGGGCGACAATATAACCCCACCCCAGCAGGCCCTCAACTGGATTACCAAGGTTCACCGGACCACGGAGGATATCAAAAAGGCAGGGCAGGTGATAATTTATATAATCCATAAGGAGATCGGTCATCTCGGCATCTTCGTCTCCGCAGGGGTGGCCCAAAAGGAGCATAAGGAGATTATCGCGAGTTTCGATATGATCGACTACCTTCCCCCGGGGCTTTACGAGATGATCATTGAAGGCGATCTCAAGACTGGCGATGTAAAAACCCGCTTTGAGGAACGAACTATCGACGACATCCTGGCCATGGATGACGGCGACCAGGACGAAGAGGACTTTTGCACCGTAAACAGGATGTCCGAATTACTTGATAATCACTACAAGCTGTATTGCCGCCCCTGGGTCCGCTTCTGGTCCACGGAACTGACCGGCGAAATCAGCCGCCTTCTCCATCCACTGCGTGTAAAGCGTTACCTGCTCTCGGACATCAATCCTTTTCTCCGTCCTCTCAAAGATGCCGCCTCCGCCGTGAAGGCGAACCGCAAGTCCGTAAAGGCTGACAATCCCTTTGTTGAACTTGAAGACAGCTTTTCCGATTTTATGATCCAATGGCTAAACCATTACCGCGACGCGAGGGATCGTCATATCGAATGGAAGTTCCGGGCCATCTATGATAATCCTCTGATGCAGTTCTTATGCAAGCCCGCTGGAGAAGGAAGCGGCGAAACGGAATTGATCGCAGACGGTCCGTTAGAAGACAAGCGCTGGGCGGCCCTTGAGGAAGGTGGGGTTGCCGAAGGATTGATCAGGATTATCATGGCCGTCGCCCGGAAGAATCACATCATTAAACGAAGGCTGTTTGAAGTCGGACAGGAGGTAGCCAAGACCCATAAGGTCTTGAGCAAGATCAGACCGGCCGAGTTCAAAAAGATTGCTCGCCACCAGGCGCAGATCCTTCAGGCCGATGAAGGTGCTGCCCTCAAGGCCCTGGGCAAGCTGATTAAGACGAAGGAAGACCGGGCCGAGGCCCTTTCCATTGCCAGAAGGATCGCCCTGGCCGACGGTAAGTACGAGGATGAAGAGAAAACAGTGATGCAGAAAATCGAGAAAGGACTCGGGTTAAAAGAATCGAAATAACCAAGATGGCTGGCTGAGGGGCGAGGAATCGAACCTCAATTTACAGGGCCAGAACCTGTCGTCCTACCGTTAGACGACCCCTCATCATATGCATTACAAACCGGTGCCGCCGGGGCTTACAGCAAAGATGTCTTCCCGGCATGACGTCTGGGATAACTCATGGCATATTGATGTCGACTGCTGATCTGAACTTTTTTGTATCAATTATCCAGGCAGTGTCGCCCGCATTAAGCTGATTGGCCGTCCCGTTTTTATTTACCGTAACAGATCATTTTCTGGGTGACTACATCCGACAACAGGAGCAACTCCCGGGCCCGAACATCGTAAACCCGGACGACCTCTTCGTAGCGACGGTCGTGCGGCGTCAGTTCCGCCAGCATGTTGGGCATGCTCGCCAGCCATCCACGATTGAAAAGGACCTCCTGCCGGTCGGGATAAATGGCCATATAGAAGATGTCCATTTCCACAAGGTCCTGGAAGAAATGAGTCCCGAAGGACAGGTCGGGAATGAGGCTGCCGTCCTGATAGGCGATCTCGGCGATGGCCGTGATATTGTTGATTTCCGAAAAGGCAACCGGGACGCCCATGGCAGGCGTGGTTGTCCCCCAGCGCCCGGGACCGAAGAGGGCGGTCGGTGTTTCTTCCCGGTTCTCGATCAGTTTGTTCAGCCGCCCCACCAGGCGGGCGACATCGTATTTCTCCGAAAGGGACAACCTCGTGTACCCCTGGGGATCGATGAAGATGATCCGGTCCAGAGGCTGGGAGACGCTGCCGCCCATGAAGTTCACCTCCTGGCGAAGGAGGATGCGATTCTTCTTGATCTTTTCCGGAATGTCCACGCGGACGTTCTGTCCCTTGGTCTGAAAGGGCCGACACTGGAGCAGGTTAACCTGCAAATGACCTTCGGAGTTGAAATTTGCCGTAAATTCTATGTCTACCGGATATTGATAGACCCTTTCCAGGGTCTTGAGCATCCGGGACATGATTTCCGTGAACGGGGTTGTCGCCAGCAGCTCATCAAAAGTGAGGATCCAGATATCTTGAGCAGCCCGTCCCGTTGACCGCAGGCTGTCCGAGGCTTCCGTATCTCTTGCGCCCACAAGGTCCATCCGCACCTCCAAACCTTCATCGATTACCTGGAGCAGGGATAGGGTATGGAAACGGTTATCCTCGAGATTCAGGACATCGACATCATGCTGGGAGAAGCGCCGGAGATCGGCCATGCCACCATGGGGCTTAACCAGGGGGGCGTCAAGGGCCACGATCCGGGGGTAGTCATTTTCCACCCGGTTGACGGCCCGCGTCCCCAGACCGAAAACGATGCGGAGCATACCAGCCCGGGGGTCCATACCCTGCTTCCAGACAAAGGTGTTGTAGGAAAGGCCCACCCCGGCTACCTCGGGGAAGAAATAGTGTTTACGGTAGGACCCCGATACCCGCTGCACCAGAAGCGCCATCTGCTCGTCATGCTGATTGAGGCCGCGCTGGAGGCGGTAGGTCAGGGCGTCCTCGTTCATGGTACTGGCAAAGACAAGGCGAACCGACTCTTCAAAGGCTTCGTAGCGCTGCTCCGGCGTTCCCTGGTTGACACAGAAGAAACTCTCGTATTTGCCGGCGAAGGCATTCCCGAAGGCATCCTCAAGGAGGCTGCTGGAACGGACAATGATCGGCGACTGGCCGAAATACTCGAGCATCAACTGAAACTGCTCCTTGACCTCTTCGGGAAAGACACCCCTGAGCATCTGGGCTTTCAAGGCCTTGGCGCTCTCGAAATAGCCCTCCTTGGTTTTCTGGGACATCAGGGTTTTCCACCAGCCATTCTGGACAATATAGGGATAGAAGACATCGGACCCTATATAGAAGGAATCATGAATTTCCAGGCAACCGGGCCAGTCATATTCCGTGTCCCGGCGGAGAATATTTCTCGCCAGGAGCATGCCTACGGATTTTCCGCCAATGAACCCGGTGCCGATGAGGCGGTCCTTAATATTCAGGAGATCTTCCATGGTAAAATAGTCCTTGGCCAACGACAGCATCCGCTTCTCCCTCCCGATCACGACCCGGGAGAGTTGCTCGATCATCTCTTTTTTTTCTTCCTTGGCTGCGGGGTTATCCAGAACTTCTCTGGCCCGCATAAAGATGCGGTCCCAGTAATCGAGATTTCGCTCCGCATTGACCGAACTCTTATGGGCCAGAAAGGAGAAGAGCTGGGTAGCGTCCACGCTGTTCATGATCGGGGTATCTCTCTCCCCCTCCATGATGTGGGGCAGGAACATCGTGGGCGTGTAGCGGTGCCAGGCTTTCAGTGGATGGATGCAGATCTTGCCCTGATAGTTATAGATGTCAAGGAGCACCTGGGTCGTCTCCCGGATGCGGGCGACGGTCTTGAAGGAATGGCGACCCCGGAGAATGGCGAAATAGGCAACGGTATTAAGCTCAAATAGATAGGGGCAAGTGATAACAAAAAAAATGCCGATCATCAGGTCGGTTGCCAAAGCCAGGAGCAGATCGGAAAGAGAATCAAAGATATAGAAGACGGCCCGTCCTTCCTGACGGATGATATTATGGACCTGCGTGGAAAAGGATTCGAAACCCGTATCGGCATTTAGTTTATAGATGACTATCTTGCCGGTGGCTTCGAGGAGGGGTGCATGACGGGCGAAGCGCATGTAAACCACCCGTTCGTTGTTTTCCAGGGCCGTATTCACGAAAGGAAGGACGAAATGCTTGTAATCTTCAATATCGTCCACTTGCAGAACCACATTGTCGCCGGTCTGCAAATAATTAAGGACGTCGTCCAAACCCTGGATGCCGGAACTGACTCGGGAAAAAGATACCATGCTCAACCTCGCTTCAACATATTTGGTACGATACTTGATTACAAAATGTATACCAGAAAAGATGACAAGGTCCCATTGCTTTTATTGAAACTAAATTGTATAGAATATGAAACAAGTTCATTATTGCCCATTTTTGTCCGATATGAGTACGTATACTTACGAAGAATCAGCGGCCCTCCACGCCATCGCCAAGACTCTCGCCCAGCCCTGGGAGCTGCGGGACCAGCTCGAATAGGTGCTGGGAGAGATGAACGCCCATTTGGGTATGCAACGGGGAATGATCTCGCTTTTAGATCGGGATACCGGGGAGGCATGGCTGGAGGTGGCCCATGACGTCAAGCTCGATGGCATGGAAATCACTTATCAAATCGGTGAAGGCATCACAGGCAAGGTGGCCCAGACCGGCCGTCCCATGGCCATCCCGAACCTGGGCGAGGGAACCCTTTTTCTGGACCGGACAGGGGCGCGCAGAAATCTGAACCGTAACGAGCTGGCCTTTTTGTGTGTTCCCATCATCTACGATTCCCGGGTGGTGGGCATCCTTTCCGCCGACAAGGGCGCCCAGGATGTTGCGGATCTAGACCAGGAAATGGCCATGCTGTCTTCGGTAGCGGAACTTATCGCCAAAGCCGTGCATATCCTTGCCCTTGAGGAAGAAAACCGCCGGCTCCGCCGCCTTGTCAACCAGGGAAAGCCCCCTACGGTTGATATTATCGGACATTCCAAGGGCATGCAGGAGGTCTTCGGCCTGATCCGCCACGTCGCCGATACGAGCACCACTGCCCTGATCCTTGGAGAAACCGGCACCGGCAAGGAGCTGATTGCCAAGGCTATCCATATGAACAGCGCCCGCGCCAAAGGCCCCATGATCCAGGTCAACTGCGCGGCCATACCGGATACCCTTATCGAAAGCGAATTATTCGGACACGAGCGGGGTGCTTTTACCGGCGCGATGAGGCAGCATCGAGGCCGGTTCGAAGAGGCGAACAACGGGACGATTTTCCTTGACGAGGTTGCCGAGCTATCAGCGGCGGCGCAGGCCAAACTCCTCAGGGTCCTTCAGGAAAAGCAGTTTCAGCCCTTGGGCTCCCCACGCCTCGTAAAAACGAACGCCCGCATCATCGCCGCTACCAACCGGCGCCTGGAAGAATGTGTCTCCTCGGGGCAATTTCGGACGGATCTCTATTACCGCCTGAGCGTTTTCCCCATTTACATCCCGCCTCTCCGGGATCGGGGAAATGACATTATCCTGCTGGCCGATCATTTTGTTCTCAAATATTCAAAAGAATTGAACAAGCCTATCAAAAGAATTACCACGGCCGTCATCGAGGCCTTTCTGTCCCACCACTGGCCGGGAAATGTGCGGGAACTGGAAAACTGTATCGAACGGGCGGTGCTGCTGACCGCAGGTGACGCTATTGAGATGATTCATCTGCCTCCCTCCTTACAGATAAAGGGCCGGGAAGATGTGGAAAAAGAAGCGGGAAGGTTCAGTAATGTAATCGAAAGTCAGGAAAGGTCTTTGATTGTTGAGGCGCTGAAAGAGGCCCACGGCAATCAGAGCCAGGCGGCCAGAAATCTGGGCACGACCAAAAGGATAATCCAGTATAAGATCCAGAAGATGGGTATCGATTCATGGAAGTTCCGGGCCGCAAAAAGCAGCCAGTAGGCATATCCATGCATATGGACAATAATGTAGATATGGCTTGTGCAAAAACACAAATTTGTCATTTTATTGCCGGCAAGAGAGAACCTTTTGGTGCAGATAAAATCATTCTTCAACAAATACGTCATAAAATGGTGCGAAGTTGCTCTTTACATATTTCGCAAATGGCATGGTTTTCGCGACTTCGCATAAGCGCAATGCCGGACCAGAGAAGTAAACCTTGGCGAGAAGGTAGCCCGGGGCAAACCCGGATTGATAGAGAGAAGGATTAATATATGTGTCGTCTGTTTGCCATTACCAGCGAGGAACCTCTTTCCCCGATAACGGCCATTCATGCCTTGAACGTCATGAAGGAAGGCCATGACGGGTCGGGGGTGGGCCTGTTTCTAACCGACCTCGGGGGAAGCTTCGAGCGTTTCAAGGGAGCGCCGATTCTTTCGGGAATCTTTTCCAACGAAGGCATCCGGGCCCTGGACCGTTACATGCTGGATCTGGATTTCATGGTAAAATACAAGCTCTCCATACGGCCTGCCAAAACACCGCCGCCGGGAACGCCTAAGCGGGACAACTATCTCGTCCGGGTCTACGACTATCCGCCGGACTGGCAGTCCTTAAGTAAGGAAGAACTCGAATACCGGCTCATGCTGACCCGCCTCAAGCTCCGGCAGATAGGCGAAAAGGACGGGTCGATGATCGTGTTCAGTTTTTGGCCCGATGTGATCATGCTCAAGGAGCTAGGAGATCCTCTGGCCCTGGCCGAATACCTGGGGCTCGACAACGAAGAATTCCAGGCCCGGATCATCCTTGCCCAGGGTCGGCAGAACACCAACTACGCCATCGACATCTACGCCTGCCATCCCTTTTTCATTCAGGGATTCTCAACGATGACCAATGGGGAGAACACGGCCTTCGTACCGATCCGCGAATACCTGGCATCGCGCAATTATGCCGGGTACATGGGCTACCAGTCCGATTCGGAGGTATTTACCCATATTCTCCATTTTGCCCAGCAAAAGCTCGGCATGGGGCTGGATATGTACAAGCATCTCCTGACGCCCCTCAAGGATGAAGAACTCCGGCGCCATCCCCAGGGAGAAAGGTTGCGGGCCGTCAAACACGCCTGCCGTCCCCTGATCATCGACGGCCCCAATTGCTTGATCGGCTGCCTGCCCGACCGGACGCTCTTCATGGTCCAGGACAGCAAAAAGCTGCGTCCCGGCATCGTGGGCGGCGCCTCGGGCATGTTCGCCTTTTCCTCCGAAATGTGCAGTCTCGATGCGGCTATCCAGGCCCGTAACAAAAGCGAAGACTTTCAACCGATGAAATATGACACCGTCATGGTCCCCCCACATCGACAGGAGGTGGTGCGATGGAATCAATGGGAAAGATAAGTCCTTCTACCCTGAGTAAGAGCGACCTCCCCTGGCAGATCCTCTGGAATAAAGAGACCTGCACCCTCTGCGGCCGTTGTACCGCCGTGTGCCCGGTCCGGGCCATAGAATTGGGGGTCCACCGCAAACGCGTCGTCCAAACCGTAATCGGCCTTACTGAGAAGCCGGGAAATGTCTTTACGGTCTATCACGGCGTCGATCAGCGGACCGATCCGGCCCATGCCTGTATCGGCTGCGGCATGTGCGATCTCGTATGTCCAAATACGGCTATTCGCCCCCTCCGCAGCACGGAAGTTGACAAACTCCGCTTCCATGTCAATCAGGGGGGAGTGCCCCGCCGCCGGGGCGGTCGCCGCCGCAGTGTCCTCGACGAAATCAAGTTTATCCGCATCTCCATGCTCACGGACCCGGCCCTCGATGCGGGCCGCCACGATTTTGAACTGCGGAGCCTGCTGGGAAGAATTTTGCCGGCGGAAGAGCTGGTCAATACGACGCGCGAAAACGGCTGGATGCCTCCGGTGCGGGAGATCTACCCCCTGATCATCGGCAGCATGTCTTTCGGTGCCCTGTCGCCGAATATGTGGGAAGGCCTGCAAATGGGCGTTGCCTACCTGAACGAGGAAAAGGGGATGCCCGTGCGCATCTGCACGGGTGAAGGCGGCGGCCCGCCGCGACTGCTAAGGTCCCGCTTTCTGAAGTATGTCATCCTCCAGATCGCCAGCGGTTATTTCGGATGGGATGAGATCATCCATGCCCTGCCGGAAATGAAGGAAGATCCCTGCGCCATCGAGATCAAATACGGCCAAGGAGCGAAGCCGGGCGACGGCGGGCTCCTCATGTGGTACAAGGTCAACAGGCTCATTGCCGCCATCCGCGGTGTCCCGCAGGGAATAAGCCTTCCCAGCCCGCCTACCCATCAGACCAAGTATTCCATTGAAGAGTCGGTGGCCAAAATGATCCAGTCGATGTCCATGGCCTGGGGGTTCCGGGTGCCCGTCTATCCGAAGATATCGGCCACAAGTACGACTCTGGCGGTCCTGAACAATCTGACCCGGAATCCGTACGCCTCCGGTCTGGCCATCGATGGCGAGGACGGCGGCACGGGGGCGGCCTACAATGTCTCCATGAATCATATGGGACATCCCATTGCGAGCAACATCCGGGATGCCTATCTGAATCTCGTCAAGATCGGCAAGCAGAATGAAATACCCCTCTTTGCCGGCGGCGGCATCGGTAAGAACGGCAATCTGGCGGCAAACGCCGCCGCCCTGATCATGCTGGGCGCCAGCGGCGTTCAAATCGGCAAATACATCATGCAGGCGGCGGCGGGTTGCCTTGGTTCCGAGAACGATCGTTGCAACATCTGCAATATCGGCCTCTGCCCCAAAGGGGTCACCTCTCAGGATGCCCGCCTGTACCGGCGTCTGGACCCGGAGCAGGTAGCGGAACGCGTCGTCGATGTCTATCTGAGTTTTGACCAGGAATTGAAAAAGATCATGGCGCCCCTCGGCCGCTCTACCTCGCTGCCCATCGGCATGTCCGACGCTTTGGGCATCGCCGACGGCGCCGCCGCCGCCCGGCTTCAGATTCGCCATGTTTTATAGGAGATTTTTAGATGCTGTATAAACCCACCATCATCATCCCGGGAGTGAAAAATGGCGTCCGGGTGGACACCAGAACTCTGGAGGCGGCGGTTCAGGCGGCGGTCCGGGACGGTCACCGCTGTATCGAGATTCACGCCTACGGGCAACACGGCATCGGCGGACGTCTCTGGAAGGCGGGAGAAGAAGAGATTTTAATCCGTGCCCTCGGACCGGCGGGACAGCGCGTCGTCTCCATGGGATTCCCCAATGCCGTAATCGACGTCTTCGGTCCGTGTTCCGACGATGTCGGCTGGCTTAACGCCGGCGCCCAAATCATTGTCCGGGGCAACGCCACCAACGGCGTGGCCAATGCCATGGCCCAGGGCAAGATTTACATTGCCGGCGATATCGGCGCTCGGGGCATGACCATGACCAAGCATAACCCCCGTTTCGCCCCCCCCCGAGCTCTGGGTTCTGGGCAGCGTCGGCGACTACTTTGCCGAATTCATGGCCGGCGGCATTGCCGTGATCTGCGGACACGACACCCCGCGCCAGGACAATATCATGGGTTACCGTCCCTGCGTGGGGATGGTAAGCGGCAGGATCTTCTTCCGGGGCCCCCATCAGGGCTTCAGCGAAGAAGACGCCAAGCTTGCCTCCCTCGACAACGACGAATGGAAATGGCTGAAGGATAACATGGCGATGTTCCTCAGGACCACGGGGCGAACGGAATTATATGCCGTCCTCACCGCCGACCTCGCCGCCTGGTAGGTCCTCGCTGCCCGCCAGCCATATGAGAAGGTCCGCAAGTCCGCCCGGAGTCTGCACCAGTTCTGTGCCGAGGTATGGGACCGGGATCTGGGTAAAGGCGGCCTTATCGGCGATCTGACGGATATCCCCCGGACTGCCATCGATGTGGTTCCCACGGGTGAGCTGCGCCGCTATCTTCCCCGGTGGGAAAACGAAAGGCATCTTCCCCGCTGCCAGGCCTTCTGTCCGACGGGCATCCCCGTTCAGAAACGCTGGAGCCTGATCCGCAGCGGCAAAATGGATGAAGCCATAGACCTGGCCCTTACCTATACCCCCTTCCCGGCCACGGTCTGCGGCTATCTCTGCCCCAATCTCTGCATGGCCAATTGCACCCGCCAGCGCTCACAGTTGCCGCCCCTGGACGTGGCCGGTCTCGGCAAGGCCTCCCTGACCGCCAGGATCCCGACCCCCGCCCCGTCCTCGGGGAAGACCGTTGCCATCATCGGCGGCGGTCCGGCGGGGCTTTCCGCCGCCTGGCAGTTATGGATGATGGGACACGCCCCCGTCATCTACGACGTTCAGGAGCGCCTGGGAGGAAAGATTACCGCCACGATCCCCCGGAGCCGCATCCCCGATGAAATTGTCGACCATGAACTGCAGCGGGTCCAGGAGCAAATCAGCAATGTCCTGCTGAAGAAGCCCCTCTCGAAAAAATAGTATCAGAAGATCAAAGGGAAGCACGACATGGTAGTCGTGGCGGCGGGGGCTCAAAAGCCGTGCCTGCTCCCCGTGCCGGGCCAGGAGCGGGCCACGGCGGCCCTGGATTTCCTCCGGTTGAGCAAGATCAATGAGGTTAAGGTCGGGGAAAGGGTAGTCATCATCGGGGCCGGCAACGTCGGTTGCGCCGCCGCCGCGGAAGCGGCACGCCTGGGAGCCAAGGAGATTACCCTGATCGACATCCAGGAGCCGGCCTCTTTCGTGGTGGAAAGAAAGCACGCCGAGGCCGCCGGGGCCAAATTCCTCTGGCCGAAATTCACGCAGGCCGTTACGGCTAAGGGCGTGGAGCTGACAGACGGAACATTGCTTCCCGCCGACACGGTCATCATGGCTGTCGGCGATGCCCCCGACTTGACCTTCCTCCCCGAGGAAGTTCTCCTGGAGAGGGGATTTGTCGCCGTCAACGACCGTTACCAGACGAGCGATCCCCAGGTTTTCGCCATCGGCGACGCTGTCCGTCTCGGTCTGCTGACGGAGGCCATCGGCGCCGGCCGGATCGCCGCCCGGACGATCGACGATATCCTGCGGGGCGGGAGGATGCTTATGATAACCTGCCCGCCGTGGAACCGGCACGGATCCATCTGGACTATTACGACCCCCGTATCGACCCTGCGGGAGATCTGAATTCCTGTTCAAGCCAGTGCGCCTCCTGCGGCGCCTGTCGGGACTGCGGCCTCTGCGAGACCTTATGTCCGGGTAATGCCATCTCCCGGCGCTCTCTGGAAGGGGACGCCTATGAATATATAGTGGACGGTGAAAAGTGCATTGGCTGCGGATTCTGCGACGCCGCTTGTCCCTGCGGGATATGGGAACTCGTGGAAAATACACCGTTGGAATAATAACGAAAAAGCTATGAGGATTGACGCGCTCGCAAAAACGATCATCGTAGGGGTAGGGGAGAACACCGATCGGTTGCGAAGGTGTCTTGATGGAAAAGGTACAATTTAAGCATAGATATACTTTGGAGGATTTATGAAAAAGACATGCCCGATTATCGCCACCGAAAGAAGCTATGTGGTGGAAAAAGAAAAGTTTGAGCCCATTTCGAAATATTACGGTGAGGACACCTTCAATATCAACGTCATGAAGATCAAGATCCCGGGGGACACCTACAGCAAAATCATCGATGCTATCCACGAAGGAACCATCCTCGATATCGAAACCGCCAACATCGTGGCCCATGCCATGAAGGAATGGGCCCTGGAGAAAGGGGCCACTCACTTCGCCCACTGGTTCCAGCCCATGACGGGTATAACTGCTGAGAAGCACGATGCCTTCGTCGATGTTACCGGGGTCGGTTCCGTCATGGAAAGGTTCTCCGGCAAACAGCTTGTCCAGGGTGAGCCGGACGCCTCGAGCTTCCCGAGCGGCGGTATCCGGGCCACATTCGAAGCCCGGGGCTATACGGCCTGGGATATGTCTTCTCCCGCCTTCATCCGGCGCAACGGCATCTCGACGACCCTGTGTATTCCGACGGCCTTCTTTTCCTATACCGGGGAGGCCCTCGACAAGAAGACCCCGCTCTTGCGGTCGAACCGGGTAGTCAGCAAAAGCGCCCTGAATATTTTGAAACTGCTCGGAAACGAAGACGTAAAAGGTGTTTATGCGACCCTGGGACCGGAGCAGGAATACTTTCTCATCGATGCGGATTACTTCTATAAACGTCCCGATCTCGTCCTCGGCGGCCGGGCCGTCGTCGGCGCCCCGCCGGCAAAGGGACAGGAACTGGAAGACCAGTATTTCGGCAGCATCAGGGAGAGGATCTCTTCGTATATGCACGACATGGAAGAGGAACTCTTCAAGCTGGGCGTTCCCGCCAAGACCAGGCATAACGAGGTAGCGCCCAGCCAGTTCGAACTGGCCCCGGTCTTTGAAGAGGCGAATCTGGCCGTCGATCATAACCAGATCGTCATGGATACGATGCAGTCGGTGGCAAAGAAGCACAAACTGGCCTGCCTCCTCCATGAAAAGCCCTTCGCCGGGATCAATGGTTCAGGCAAGCACCTGAACTGGTCCATGTCCGACAACAAGGGAGACAACCTGTTGAATCCCGGCAAAACGCCCCATGACAATATCCAGTTTCTGGTCTTCCTGATCGCCACCATCCGCGCCGTTTACAAACACGCCGACATCCTGCGCGCCTCCGCGGGATCATACGCCAACGACCACCGCCTCGGGGCCAATGAAGCGCCGCCGGCCATTATTTCCGTCTTCCTCGGCGACCAGCTCACCAAAATTCTCGCTGATATCGAAAGCGGCAAGGTAACCGAAGCAACGGACAGCGAGATCATCAACCTGGGCATTTCCTCGCTGCCCGTCGTCAGCAAGGACAGTACCGACCGGAACCGGACGTCCCCCTTTGCCTTTACGGGGAACAAATTTGAATTCCGGGCCGTAGGATCCGCCCAGTCGATTTCCTTCCCCGCGACGGTTCTCAATACGATTGTCGCGGAGAGCCTCGATTATCTGGCGGAAAAGATCAAAGACGCATGTGGAAAAAATACGAGCATCAATCAGTGCGTCCTGGCGGTGATCAAAAAAGAACTGAAAGAAATCAAGCCGGTATTGTTTAACGGCGACAACTACACCGCGGCATGGGAAAAGGAAGCCGTCCGCAGGGGCCTCCCCAACAATAAAACTACTCCCGTCGCGTTAAAGGTCCTTGTCGCCAAGAAGGCATTGGATTTATTCGAGAAATATCGCGTTCTTTCCAACGTGGAGCTCAAATCACGCTATCTGATCCACATCGAAAAATATATCAAGGATCTGGAGATCGAAGCCAAATGTCTGAACAACATCTGCCTGAGTAAGGTCATCCCGGCGGCAACAACCTATCAGAAGGGGCTCGCGAAAGCGATCGCCGGCACCCGGGAAGCCCTGGGCAAATCCGTTGACTTTACCGCTCAGCAGGAACTGCTCAAGAGGGTCGTCGAACTGGTGAACAAGATCTATGCTGCCAATAAGGATGTGCTGGCCGGGATCGAGAAAGCGGCCGCCATCCACGACGAGCAGAAAAAAGCGGAAATGCTCTGCAGCAAAGTCAAAACCAAAATGAATGAACTGCGTGAATACGTCGATGAGTTGGAAGGGCTGGTGGACGACGAATTGTGGCCCCTACCGAAGTTCTGGGAGATGCTGTTTATAAGCTGAGCGGCGGCTGTCTTGATAAGGGTAAACACTTTAGCCATCGGCAGAGGATATCCGTCCGTCCTAAAAAGATGGACAATTGAAAATGGATAAGTTATTAGACGGCGGGAAAGGTGAAATCAGGCTTAAATGATTTCGCCTTCTCGCCTTCGTGTTTTCTTCATGATTGGCGATTATAAATCATATAAAAATTGAGGGTTTATTATGTCGCTATTGCGGCAGCAGTCACCAGCCATCCTTGTCCTGGAAGACGGGAGCGTCTTTCCGGGATACGCCTTTGCCGGAGCCGGCGAGGTCTGCGGCGAGGTAGTCTTCAATACGGGCATGACCGGCTACCAGGAGGTACTCACCGACCCTTCCTATAAGGGGCAGATCGTGACCATGACCTATCCCCTCGTGGGCAATTACGGCATCAATCCCGAAGATATGGAATCGGACGGGATCTATCTGGAAGGATTCATCGTCAAGGAATACCATTCCCGTCCCAGCAACTGGCAATCCCGGCAAACGCTCCGAGCATTTCTGGAAGGCCACGGGAAACTGGGCGTCGAAGGTCTCGATACCCGGGCCCTGACCCGCCGCCTCCGTCTTACGGGAGCCATGAAAGGGATTCTGTCCACGGAAACGACGGATGTTGCGAGGTTGATCGCAAAGGTACGGGCCTACCCCGGGCTGGTCGGCCATGATCTGGTCAGGGAAGTGGCTTGCAAGACCCCGTACTTGTGGAAAAACGGGAGCAGGGGAGAGCTGACGGAGGAACTTAAGGGCCGCCGCAAAGCATCGTTCCGGGTCGTCGTCATCGACTGCGGCGTTAAATACAATATCCTCCGCCATTTGGAGGGACGGGGACGCCAGGTCGTCGTCCTGCCCGCAACAGCAACGGGAGCGGAAATCCTTGCCTGGCGACCCGACGGGGTTCTCTTTTCCAATGGCCCGGGAGATCCGGCGGCCCTCCCTTACCTCGTGGCGGCGGCCGCCTTTGTCCTGGGAAAAGTACCGGTCTTCGGTATCTGCCTGGGGCACCAGATTCTCGGACAGGCCGCCGGGGGAAAAACTGAAAAACTGAAATTCGGCCATCACGGTATCAACCAGCCGGTGCGGCGGGAAGAGACGGGAAAGGTAGAAATTACCTCTCAAAATCATGGATTTGTCGTCATTCCCGAATCCGTCACCGGGTCGCGTGAGGCGACCCACGCGAACCTCAATGACGGGACCTCGGAAGGACTTTCCTACCCGGAATTGATGGCTTTCAGCGTTCAGTACCACCCGGAGGCGGCCCCCGGTCCTCATGACGCGGCCTATCTCTTCGACCGGTTTGTGGCTATGATGGATAAAAACCAAGAGTGAAGATGCGAAAGGAGCGGCACCATGATTCTGATTATCGATTTCGGTTCCCAGTATAACCAGCTTATCGCCCGGCGGGTCCGTGAGCATCATGTCTATTGCCAGATTGAACCTCCGGATATCTCCCTGTCGACAATCAGAGACATGCAGCCCGAGGGGATCATCCTGTCCGGCGGCCCGGCCAGCATTTATGAAAAGAACAGTCCCCGCGTCGACGCCGGCATTTTCACGCTGGGCATCCCGGTCCTCGGAATCTGTTACGGTCTCCAGTTCATGGTCCATGCCCTCGGAGGCGACGTTATTGCCGCGGCGAAACGGGAATACGGATTTGCGGAACTGCAGATAATCAGTCAGGAAGGCATCTTTAAAGACATCGAACCGACCACGAAATGCTGGATGAGTCATGGTGATACCATTGGCAAACTGCCGCAAGGATTCACCATCACCGCTTCCACGCCGAATACCCCCGTGGCCGCTGCCCAAGACCGGAAGCGGCGCTTCTACGGCCTGCAGTTCCATCCCGAGGTGGTTCACACCCCCGCCGGGAAGCAGATCCTGGGCAACTTCCTCTTTACCGTCTGCAGGTGTCAGGAAAATTGGACCATGAAATCCTTCGCCCGGGAAGCGATAGACGAAATCCACTCCCAGGTCGGCAACGGCAAGGTTATCCTGGGACTCTCCGGGGGTGTCGATTCCTCCGTTGCCGCCGTGCTCCTCCATCGTGCAATTGGTAACCAGCTTACCTGCGTCTTTGTCGATAACGGCGTCCTCAGGCAGGGGGAAGCCCAAAAGGTTCAGGAAGTCTTCCAAAAACATTTCCATATGAAGCTGCGGTTCGTACGGGCGCGGAAGATATTTTTGGACCGTCTGCGGGGGGTAGAAAATCCGGAAAAGAAGCGCAAGATCATCGGCAGAACCTTCATTGAAATTTTCGAGGCAGAGGCAAAAAAAATAAAAGGTGTCGGGTGTTTAGCTCAGGGAACCCTTTACCCCGACATCATTGAATCCCGCTCCACCTTCGGCGGTCCCAGCGCCGTGATCAAGTCCCATCACAACGTCGGCGGTCTTCCGAAAAGGATGAAACTGAAGCTTGTGGAACCGTTGAAGCACCTCTTCAAGGACGAGGTGCGTCTCCTGGGAAAGGAATTGGGGCTCCCCGAGGAAATGGTCTGGCGCCAGCCCTTCCCCGGCCCGGGATTAGCCATCCGGATCATCGGCGAGGTGACGGAAAAACGACTCACGATCCTGAAAAAGGCCGACGTTGTCCTCCTCGATGAGATCAGGGCGGCAGAACTCTACGGAAAATTATGGCAGTGCTTCGCCGTGTTGCTGCCCATCAAGAGCGTCGGCATTATGGGGGACCAGCGGACCTACGAAAATATCCTGGCCATCCGGGCCGTGACCAGCGACGACGCCATGACGGCGGACTGGGCGAGAATCCCCCATGAGTTGCTCGCAAAAATATCCAACCGGATCATCAACGAGGTGCGCGGCGTCAACCGGGTCGTTTACGACATCAGTTCCAAACCGCCCTCAACCATTGAATGGGAGTAAAATGCCCAAAAGAACGGACATAAAAAAGATCCTGATTGTCGGCTCCGGCCCCATCATCATCAGCCAGGCCTGCGAATTCGATTATTCGGGGACCCAGGCCTGCAAAGCCCTGAAGGAGGAAGGCTACGAGGTCCTCCTCATCAACAGCAATCCCGCCAAGATCATGACGGATCCGGAAACGGCGGATCGGACCTACGTGGAACCCATCACGCCGGAGGCCGTGGCCAAGATCATCGGCAAGGAGCGTCCCGACGCCCTCTTGCCCACCCTGGGGGGACAGACGGGTCTGAACACCGCTGTGGCCGTAGCGGAAAACGGCACCCTGGCAAGATACGGCGTCGAGATGATCGGCGCTTCCCTGGAGGTCATCCACAAGGCGGAGGATCGGGAGAAGTTTCGCGCCGCCATGGAGAAGATCGGCCTCCGGGTTCCCCGGAGCGGCTTTGCCAAAAATATGGATGATGTCTTTAGGATCGCCGGGGAGATCGGTTTTCCCATCATTATCCGGCCCTCCTTCGCCATGGGGGGCACGGGGAGCGGCGTGGCCTACAACCGGGAAGAATTGGCGGGCATCGCCAAGGCAGGCATTGACGCCAGCCTCATTCACGAGATCATGCTCGAAGAATCGGCCCTGGGCTGGAAGGAATACGAACTGGAGGTCATGCGGGACAAGGCGGACAATGTCGTCATCATCTGCTCCATCGAGAACCTCGATCCCATGGGCATCCATACGGGAGAATCCATCACCGTCGCCCCGGCCCAGACCCTGACGGATCGCGAATACCAGCACATGCGCAATGCCGCCATTGCCATCATGCGGGAGATCGGCGTGGAAACGGGAGGCGCCAACGTCCAGTTCGCCATCCACCCCGAGACGGGAGAGATGATCGTCATCGAGATGAATCCCCGGGTCTCCCGGTCCTCCGCCCTCGCCTCGAAGGCCACGGGCTTTCCCATCGCCAAGATCGCCGCCAAACTGGCCGTAGGCTATACCCTCGACGAAATACCTAATGATATCACCAAAGAAACCATGGCCTCCTTCGAGCCGACGGTGGACTACGTCGTTACCAAGATCCCCCGGTGGACCTTCGAAAAATTTCCCGAAACGGAGGATTTCCTTACCACGTCCATGAAGTCCGTCGGCGAAACCATGGCCATTGGCCGGACCTTCAAGGAATCCCTCCAGAAGGCGGTCCGCTCGCTGGAGATCGGCCGTTTCTCCCTCCTCGCAAAGATGCCGGAACTAATCCCGAATCCCCGGGAATTCTTCACCCCAAAGCTGCGGACGCCGAATTCCCTGCGCCTCTTTTATGTCGCTGCGGCTATGGCCCAGGGGTTAACGATTGCGGAAATCCACGATCTGACGAAGATCGATCCCTGGTTTCTCTGCCACATCGAAGAGATTGTCGTGGCGGAAAAGGAGCTCGCTGCATTTGCCGCGGCGGGAAATCCCTTCGCGACCAGCACCCTTGCGCCTCCGGACGCAGCCACGGCAGCGCTGATGCGGGCGGCAAAACAGATGGGGTTTGCGGATCGGTGTCTGGCCGAACTATGGAAGACCGACGAGCAGACCATCCGCCGCTACCGTTTCGAAAAGGGGATCCTGCCGGTTTATAAACTCGTCGACACCTGCGCCGCCGAATTTGAGGCCTATACCCCCTATTACTATTCCACCTATGAAAGGGAAGACGAGTCCCGTCCCTCCGTCCGCCCGAAGGTTGTCATCCTCGGCGGGGGTCCCAACCGGATCGGCCAGGGCATCGAATTCGACTACTGCTGCGTCCACGCCTCCTTCGCCCTGCGGGAAGAGGGTGTCGAGAGCATCATGATCAACTCGAACCCGGAGACGGTGAGCACCGATTACGATACCTCGGACAAGCTCTTTTTCGAGCCCCTCACCCTGGAGGATGTCCTCCATATCCTCGACCGGGAAAAACCCCGCGGGGTCATCGTCCAGTTCGGCGGCCAGACCCCCC
>DYRD01000076.1 GCA_020718905.1 Syntrophus aciditrophicus
TATAGAACAATCCTCCCACTTATGCACCTGTCCAGTTTTGCCATACCCGCTCTTAGTGGCCGTTTTCATTTTCCTGCGCAATTTCCGGACGACCCTGATCAGCGCCTTGGCTTTGCCCATCTCGGTTATCGCAACTTTTACCCTGATAAAGGCTTTTGATTTTACTTTCAACAATATGACCATGCTGGCCCTTTCCCTATCCGTGGGTATTCTCATTGATGACGCCATTATTGTCATTGAGAACATCTACCGCCACATCGAAAATGGGATGGAGCCGCGGGAGGCCGCAAGCTTTGCGACTTCAGAGATCGGCATGGCTGTCATGGCCACCACCCTGGCCATTGTCGCCATTTTTCTCCCCGTTGCCTTTATGAGAGGAATCATCGGCAGGTTTTTCATGTCTTTCGCCTTCACCGTTGTCTTTTCGGTTATGGTATCCCTCCTCGTATCCTTTACTTTGACACCCATGCTGGCCTCAATGATGCTGAAGTTGCACAATAAAAACCATGAACCCCCTCAGGGTGGCAGAATCAGGACGTTTCTTAAGAGAACGGGAGATAACCTGGAAAAATATTACCAAAAGACGGAAAACTGGTACCGGGGAGTACTTGTATTTGGACTGTGTTATCGAAAAAGCGTTCTTGTCGGGGCATTGATCATTTTTATCCTGAGCATGTATATGACATGACGAAATTCATGGGCAAGGAATTCGTCCCTCCGGAAGATCAGAGCAATTTTCTCGTGCGCCTTGAGGCACCCATCGATTATTCCGTGGAAAAAACCGACCAGCTTTTCCGGCAAGCCGAGGAAATCGTCAGAAAGACGCCGGAAGTCAAAACGGTCATGTTTGCCCTCGGATTAGGTCCCGGCGGGGCCGGGCAGGCCAACAAGGGGATCATGATGGCCGGCATGTTGAAAAAGAATGAAAGAAAGCGCAGCCAGGAACAGGTCAAGGCGGGGATTAGGCTCAAGATCAACAAAATCCCCGGCATCAAAGGGACGGCAGAGGATATTTCCCTTATCGGCGGTGGGCTCCCTAATGTTCCTATCCAGTATGTCGTCCGGGGGACGGACCTTGAATATCTGCCTACCTACATGAAACAGATCGTCTTACAGTTTGTGCAACTTCCCGGAATCGTCGATGTAGATACCTCTCTCGAGGCAGGGAAGCCGGAACTGAGGGTGATTATCGACCGGGACAAGGCGGCGGACATGGGGGTCACTGTAGCCAGCATCGCCCAGGCAGTCAATGTTCTTATCAGTGGTGAGGTGGATATTACCAAATACAAAGACGAAGCCAAGGGACGGCGATACGACGTCCGGGTACGTCTTAATCCGGAAGACCGTGTCAGTCCGGCGGACATCGGTCGTATCTATGTGCGGGCGAAGGACGGGCGGCTGGTCGAATTGGCCAATGTCGTAAACATTCAGGAAGGGGGAGCCCCCAGCACTATTTACCGGGTGGATAGACAGCGGGCAATGATCATGTATGCCAGCCTGGGAAAAAACCCCTTGGCCAGGCCATGGATGAACTGAATGCCATTGCCGCCAAGATATTGCCGATAGATTACACGGCCAAATATAAGGGCGCCGCGGAGACGATGAAAGAATCCTTTGGCTATCTGCTCTTTGCTTTGTTTCTGGGGGTCGTAATGGCCTATATGGTCCTGGCCGCTCAGTTTGAAAGCTTCCTGCAACCCGTTATCGTTCTTCTTTCCATGCCCTTGTCCTTTATCGGCGCCTTTGGCGGGCTCGTGCTGACAGGAAAAACAATCAGCATTTTCAGCTTGATCGGGCTGGTTCTCCTCATGGGACTGGTGAAAAAAAATGCCATCTTGCTTGTGGATTATACAAACACTTTAAGAGAAAGAGGGCTATCCCGCCGGGAAGCCATTCTGGAGGCGGTACCGGTGCGGTTGCGGCCGATTCTCATGACGACTTTTGCCATGATTTTGGGTACGCTTCCCGTGGCCATGGGCTTGGGGGAGGGGGCGGAGACAAGATCCCCCATGGGCGTGGCCGTGATCGGCGGGTTGGCGACTTCACTGTTTCTCACCCTCATTGTCGTTCCGGCGGCCTACGATCTCCTTGAAGACTGGCATGAATGGATCAGGACATGGAGGAGAAGAAGGTCATGAAGATGTTTTTTATTGTCTATTCCCGGGCGGCGGATTATGATGTCATAGCGAAGCTGAAGAGCGCCGGAATCAAGGGATATACCAAGATGAAGGACGTAATCGGCGAAGGGACGGAGACGGAACCGAAGCTGGGGACCCACTGCTGGCCAGGAGAGAACAACGTCCTGCATATCGCCGTCCAGGATGAGGAAGTTCCGAGTGTTTGCGAAGTGATCCGGGAACTTAGAAAATTCCACCCCCTGGCGGGGTGAAAGGATTCGTCCTGCCCATGGTGGAAATCATATAGTGAGAAAATGATTTTTTCTGATGCCGATATTGATCAGATCCATAGGGAGGGCCTCTCTGTGGATAACGTCAAGGAGCAGATTGCCCTTTTTGTCAGGGGCGTCTCCCCTATTGAATTGAATCGGCCCTGTACCGTCCTTGATGGCATAGAAAACATCCTCCCTCAGGATGAAGAAGACCTTATTGCCCGGTATGATCGGGCGGCGGCCGCAGGAAGGTGCCTGAAGTTCGTACCCGCCTCCGGTGCCGCCAGCCGAATGTTCAAGGAATGGTTTCACGCGCTCCATCGGCCCTGGAAAGATTCCGAAACCGCCGCCGTTTCTTTTGCGGAACAGCTCGCCTATTATCCTTTTTTCGATGATTTGCGCCAGACCATTTTCAGGTCCGGGGGAGATATTGATTTCCTGAGGGAAGAGAGGAAATACGGGGAAATTCTCGCCTATATCCTTACCTCCCGGGGGCTTCAATACGGTCAGTTGCCCAAGGCGCTGCTGAAGTTTCACAAATACCCCGGGAGAAGCAGGACGTCTCTTGAAGAGCATCTTGTGGAGGCGGCCCTCTATGTGACCGACGCCCGCCGCATCAGCAGGCTTCATATTACCGTTTCCCCGGAGCATCGGCAACCCGTGGAAACATTTCTTGATGCGATCCTGCCCGTTTATGAAGATATCTTCGGAGTGACTTACGAGATCGGCCTATCCTGCCAGGAGACAGCGACCAACACCATTGCCGTGGACATGGACAACCGGCCGTTGCGTTCCGAGGACGGGAAACTTTGCTTTCGTCCTGGCGGACATGGGGCCCTGATGAAGAATTTAAACGATATTGACCGCGATATTATTTTTCTTAAGAACATCGATAATGTCGCCCCCGATCGGGTCAAGGCGGTAACGGTTCGCTATAAGAAGGCACTGGCCGGATTACTGCTGAAGCTCCAGGAAGAAACCTTTCGTTATCTTGAATGCCTGGCGGGAAATAGAAGCGTCACGGAAGAAATAACGGCCATCGACAATTTTTGCCGAGACAAACTCCACCTTGTCTTTCCATCAGGTTATCGGCAATGGCCGCTGGAAAAAAGAAAAAAGATCTGGCGGGAAAAACTTGATCGGCCCATCCGGGTATGCGGTGTGGTCCGCAATGAAGGCGAGCCGGGGGGAGGTCCTTTCTGGGTGGAGGAGCAAGACGGCGCCCAGTCATTGCAGATCGTGGAGGAAATGCAGCTAGATCCTCAATCCCCTAAGCAGCGGTCCCTTTGGCGGGGAGCTACTCATTTCAATCCCGTCGATCTTGTTTGCGGCGTCCGTGATTACTTGGGCAGAAAATTCGATCTGAAGCGATTTGTTGATCCCGGGGCTGTCTTTATGTCCACAAAATCCGAAAAGGGAAGGGACAGTAAAGCCCTCGAACTGCCCGGCTTGTGGAATGGTTCGATGGCGAAATGGAATACCGTTTTTGTCGAAGTGCCCATCGCGACCTTCACTCCGGTGAAAACGGTTGAAGACCTGCTGCGGCCGCAGCATCGTTCCTGAGGTCTTCGAATACATACCCGTTGGCTTTTATCGGTTATTTCGGTGGAGGCCGAAAACCCGTGTTCCCAGCAGTTTTTTTCAGCGACGCTATCTCTTTCTGAATCTCCCCGGCCTCCGGGCTGTTTGGGGAAACGTATTTCAATGCAGCCTGAAAATGAAATATTGCACTATCTCTCTTAAGTTTTCGTTTGAAATACTGACCAAAATATAAATGTGATTCATAAGGGTGGTCAGTCTTTCCGTAGATCATGGCCATGTTATAGTATATTTCGTCATCGACGATGATTTTTTTCTCGATTTCATTAAAGAGGGCGATTGCCTGTTCGTTGCTGCCAACTGCCTCATAGGACCGGGCAAGGTATAATAAGCTTATCATGTTGTCGGGATCATGTTTGCGGGACTCCTGGAGATAGCCCATGGCCTCCTTAGCTTTCCCCGCATTATAATAAGCGATGCCCATTTCCCGCAGGATGTCGGCATCAGCGGGAGCTAAGGAAAAGGCTTTATGAAATGACTGAAAGGCCTCGGAGGTTTGTCCGAGTTTTTCACAGGTGACGGCTAGGCCGAAGAGGTCATCAATATCATTCGGGTATTTTCTCAGGTTGTTTTGAAAGTGCTTGAGATTGCCTTGATAATCCCGGGACTGTAAAAGCACGAGGGTTTGAATTCTTTTCAGGTTGCCGACAATGCTATCCTGTCCTCGCTTCGTATATGTTGTCTGGATCATCGCGTCAAGGTAACGGATTCTTTCATCAGTGCCCGGGTGGGTGAGAAAATAAGAGGGAATCGAGTTGGAATAAAACTCGTAACGACGCATAATCTTAAAGAAATCTAACATAGACTTGGCGTCATAGCCCGTGGACACAAGATAGGCCATGCCGAGGCGATCCGCCTCTTCTTCGTGATCACGACTGTATTTAAGGTTCATAGACTGCAGGCCGGCGATAGAAAAAGACGCGACCGCAGCGCCAAGGTCGGCACCGACCCCGAGAAAAGCGCCGGCAAGGACGGCGGCAAGGGTCGCGATATTGAGCTTTTTAGATTTTTCAATGGAATCGGCTATATGGCGGGCATTGATGTGGGCAATTTCATGGGCCATAACGCCCGCCAGTTCACTTTCCGTTTCGACAAGCGTCAAAAGCCCCTCGTTTATATAAACATAACCACCTGGGGTAGCAAAGGCATTTACGGCTTGGCTTTTTATGACGGAAAAGCGGTAGCTATAGGGAAGGCTCTCGCTGTGGGCAAGGAGCTTGTCTCCCACCGCCGCGACATAGGCCGTGATGCGTTGATTGTGGGAGATAGCTTGATGCTTTTCGAGGTTGTCGTAAAACTCTTTGCCGAGCTTCTTCTCGTCATCCAGGGTAAAGGCCCCGTGCACCATAGTCGGGCAACACAGGCATAGAATAAACATAACCGGCAGTAATGGCCTTAGCGACCAAGACAGCCCCTTCTTCAGTGATGGACACGAAATATATTTCATATCTCCTAAGTTACACATTTTTTTTTGTAGAATCAAGGGGGCTTTATTCTCTATTGAGATCATTAAACCCGTGTGCTATGATTTAAGTTGCAGGGGGGCAGATGGAAAGGGAAGAATTGATCCACTGGCGGAACATTTTTCAGCCGTGAACGTAAGATCTTCTTATTTGCTATCTTACATCTTTCCCGTTTGTGCATATGGCGGTGTAATATTCTCTCTGTCTTCCCTTTCCACCCTTCCGAAAGAGATGCCTTCCTGCTGGGGTTTTGATAAAATCATCCACTTCATTGAATACTATGTTTTTGGTTACTTGATTTTCAGGTACTTTGCCGGCTGGGAAGGCGGCACTTTTCCGCAACGCCATTCAATCCTATTGACGGCAGGCAGCGGTGTCTTTTAGGCATTGACCGATGAATGGCATCAGTCCTTTGTCCCCGGGCGTGATCCTCCTGTATGGGACGCCATTTTTGATACCTTGGAAGTCGCCTTTGCCGCCCTGACATTAGAAGGTATTCGTGGGCAGGTGGGGGTGATTAAATGTACGGAAAACTGGTTGGAGAGGAGGATGAGGCGTTGAAAAAAGAACTCGTCATTACCATCGACGGCCCGGCTGGATCGGGAAAAAGCACCGTCAGCAGGATCTTGGCAAAGCGACTGTCCTATCTTTACTTAGATACCGGGTCCCTTTACCGGGCTGTCGCCTATCTGGTTAGCAAGGAAGGCGTCCTCGAAAATGATGAACAGGCAATATATGGTCTGCTCAAGAGTGCCGACATTCGCTTAAGGAAATCGGGAGATGGTTTGCAGGTTTATGTCGATGGTGAAGACATAACCGGCCTTTTGAGAACCGAAGAGATAGGGATTATGGCCTCGAAAATTTCGGCATTGCCCCTCATCAGAGCGATGCTGTTGCCCATTCAGAGAAAAGCAGGCGCTTCGGGAGGGATTGTCGCTGAAGGCCGGGATATGGGGACGGTTGTTTTTCCCGGCGCAGATGTGAAATTTTTTCTCGATGCCGGCGAAAATGAAAGGATACAGAGACGTTTTATGGAATTATCCACCCGGGGAGAGGGCATTCCCTACGGAAATATTGCCAGGGACATGCGGTTGCGCGACCTTCAGGACAGGGAAAGGACGATTGCCCCCCTCAGACCTCATGAGGAGGCGGTGATTATCGATACCTCCTGCATGACGATTACGGAGGTTGTCGAAGCCATGTTGGGGTTCATTAGTAATTCATGAGCCTCGAATTCACTTGATCTTTTATAATCAGCGTGTTAGTGCACCGTCATATAGGCGCGGTTTTTATAAAATTTAGGGGGTAAAGGGTTAATGGTAAACGGTAATGATGTCAATGAAACATCCCACAATCAAGAGGTGAAAAGTGATGTACTCTTAGACAATGCAGAAGAACTGACGTTGGCTCCGGGCAGGGAGGAAGATGTGGGATTCCGGGAGCTGTATGAACAATCCCTGCAAACATTGCAATTGGGAGAGGTTGTAGAAGGAAAAGTTATCCAGATCAACCCGGACATGGTTATGGTGGATGTCGGTTGGAAAACGGAAGGTTACATTCCCGCCAAGGAGTTAAGGGACGAGCAGGGAAACATCACCATTGCGGTGGGTGATCGTGTGGAGGTTTTTGTTGATCGCCGCGATGGCGACGGCAATCTAGTTTTATCGAAAGACAAGGCGGCGCGTCTGAAGATATGGGACGATGTCAAATATGCCTGTGAAAATAATACTACAATGAAGGGTACTGTCGTTGAGAGAGTAAAGGGTGGATTGTCCGTGGATATTGGTATCCCGGCGTTTCTTCCCGGATCCCAGGTAGATATCCGGCCGATCAGGGATCTCGACCAGTTTGTCGGTCAGTCTATAGACTTCAACGTCATCAAATATGATCGCAAGAGAAATAATGTGGTCCTATCAAGAAGGGCTATTCTGGAAAAGCAACGGGATGAAGAAAAGCGCATTACCCTTGAAAACATTCAGGAAGAGAACATTGTCGAAGGCATTATAAAGAATATTACCGATTACGGTATTTTTATCGATTTGGGGGGCATCGACGGCCTCCTGCATATTACCGACATTTCTTGGGGGAGAATCTCCCGTCCCTCCGACAGTTTCAGCAAGGGTCAGCGAATTATGGTAAAGGTCATGTCCTTCGATCGGGAAAAGGAAAGGGTCGCCCTTGGGCTCAAGCAGTTGACGGAAAATCCCTGGGAGACGATTCATGATAGGTATCCCGTCGGGGCGGTCATGGCGGGCAAGGTCGTCAATCTTACCGATTACGGCGCCTTTATCGAGCTTGAACCTGGCGTGGAAGGTCTGGTACATATCTCTGAGATGTTCTGGACAAGAGAGATCAGGCACCCCTCCAAGGTTCTCTCACCGGGGCAGCAGGTTCAGGTAATGATCCTGGAAGTGAAGACAGAGGAAAAGCGGATATCCCTCGGCCTTAAGCAGACGATGTCGAATCCCTGGGAGGCCTTGAGAGAGAAGTATCCCGTGGGAACGCTGATTAAGGGAGTAGTGAGGAATATCACTAATTTTGGCGTGTTTGTCGGCATTGAAGACGGGATAGACGGCTTGATTCACCTCTCCGACATTTCCTGGACCCAGAAGGTAAAGCATCCTTCGGACCTTTTTAAGAAGGGTCAGGAAATTGAAGCGATGGTCCTGAACGTGGACGTGGAAAACGAAAAATTTTCCCTCGGCGTCAAACAGATCGAGAAGAACCCTTGGGAGGAATTCACCAATAAATATGGTCCCGGAGCTTCCGTATCGGGGAAGGTCACCAATATCACCGATTTCGGTATCTTTGTTGAAATCGAAGAGGGTATCGAGGGGCTGGTGCATATTTCGGAATTGAGTCAGAAGCGGGTCAAATCCGCGTCGGAACTCTTTGCTATCGGCGATGCCGTTACGGCTACCATTAAGAGTATAGATTCCAAAGCGAGAAAGATTCGTCTGAGCATCAAGGACTATGAAACTGCGGCCGAGGGGCCAACGGTTCAACATCAGTACCTGAACAACCGCGAAAACATGGGTTCCAGTCTGGGAAGAGCCCTGGCGGATGTAAAGATTCTGGATTCCGACAGCTAGATAAGCTAAAGCATGAGACGACATCCCATCCTGTTTGCCTTTGTGCTCCTCATCCTGATGGCCATGGTCTTTTCGGCGGTTATTTTCAGTGTGAGCGCCCTTTCGGGCAAGGGGAAGTCCTTCCTTGCTTCCGAAAAAGTCGGGGTTGTCACGGTCGCAGGGGTGATCACCGACGCCAGGGAAACGGTTCAGCAATTGGAGGAACTTGGGCAGGACGATTCCGTCCGTGCCGTCGTCGTCAGAATTGAGACCCCCGGTGGCGGGGTGGCGCCGTCCCAAGAGATCTACGGGGCGGCCGTTCGGGAGCTGAGGAAAAAGAAAAAGGTGGTCGCCTCAATTGGGGCCATAGGCGCCTCCGGAGGTTATCTCATCGCCTGTGCCGCCGATCGCATTGTTGCCAATCCGGGTTCGATTACGGGAAGCATTTCCGCGGTGATGCATCTGCTCAACGCTGAAGGTCTGCTGAGTAAAATCGGGTTAAAGCCGGCGGTAATCAAGAGCGGTAAATATAAAGACATCGGTTCTCCGTCCAGAGAAATCACCCCGGAAGAAAGGGCTCTTCTCCAAGCGCTTATTCATGATATGAATGATCATTTCATTGATACCATCGGGGGGGGCAGAAAAATGTCCAGGGAGAAGGTGAAGGCTATTGCCGACGGAAGAATATTTTCCGGACGTCAGGCCAAGCAGGTGGGGCTGATAGATGAACTGGGGGACATGAACCAGGCTATCGCCCTTGCGGGAGCCATATCGGGGATGAAGGGCAATCCGGAACAGGAAGCAAGATCAGCAGGGGCATATTATCTTTACGAGTAAGGGATTATGACGAAACGAGAATTGGTCGCAAAGGTACAGGCGGAATTTCCGGATAATCGTACCACGGATATCGCATTTGCTGTCTATCGAATGTTTGACGCCATGACGGAAGCTTTGGAGAGGGGAGAACGGATTGATATTCGCGACTTCGGCAACTTTACCGTGAGAAGCAGAAAGGCACGGCAAGCAAGAAACCCCCGGACGACGGAAGCGGTCAAGCTGGAGGAGCGGCGCGTACCATTTTTTAAGGTTGGTAAGGAATTGAAGGAGCGAGTGGCAGGAACAGGGCATGTATAAAACAATAATCCTTGAAAAGAGAGAAGGTTACGCCATTGTGACGATGAATCGTCCCCGGGAGATGAATGCCCTGTCCGAGGAAATGCGTACCGAACTCAACAATGCCCTTAATTATTTGGAAAACGAGGAAACGATCAGGGTGCTGATCATGACCGGTGGCGAATATGTATTTTCCGCCGGCATGGACATCAAAGAAATGGCGACCCTTCCCGAGGAGGAAGTTGCGGCATATTTCGGCTCCATCTTACAATATTTGAAGAAGATTTATACTTACAGAAAGCCGGTTATTGATGCGGTGGGTGGTATCGCCCCTCGGGGGCGGTTTTAACATCGCGGCGGTCTGTGATCTGATTATTGCCTCGGAGAGCGCTATTTTTGGGCACCACGAACTAAAGTTCGGTTTGAATCCGCTTTTCAGCCCCTTAAGGCATCTCGTAGGAATGGCCAAGGCAAAAGAAATCAGCATGCTGGGCGAACCGATCGGGGCAAAAGAGGCCCTGAGAATCGGTTTGGTAAACAAAGTAGCGACACCGGAAA
The DNA here is from genome assembly GCA_020718905.1 of Syntrophus aciditrophicus. Classification (GTDB taxonomy): domain Bacteria; phylum Desulfobacterota; class Syntrophia; order Syntrophales; family UBA8958; genus UBA8958. The sequence goes on from DYRD01000076.1 coordinate 10,194, forward strand.
AATTTATGGAGGAAGCTATCGCCAGGGCGGAAGGGTTGGCGACAAGATCCGGCCGGGCGATCGAATCGGTTAAAAAGATATCCGTTATGACGGAAAAACTCGATAAAGCCTCATCCTTGGACTTCGAGGTTATGGTGCACCTGTTTTCCAGTCCGGAAAGGGAAGTACGCATGAAAGAGTCCATGACCAGAGGCTACCGGTCGAAGATATCCAAAGGTTAGGATCTGCGAATTTAAAATATTAAAAATCCCAATCGTTATCAGGAGATGCAAAATCGCGCAACTGATCACGCCTTTTTTTATGCTGTAGTTTTTTGAGGGCCTTGGCCTCGATCTGACGTATTCTTTCCCTAGTCACCCCCATCATTTCTCCTACTTCTTCCAGGGTGAAGGGGCCAAAATTACAAGCCACCCAAGTACAATTAAAAAAAGCCTCGTTCTTCAAGCGCCATTCACATGCCTGATTAATGCATATATCACTGATAAGACCGCCCTTTTTCTTGCACCGATAAGTATTGTTCAAAGGATTGTCTCCTCCATTCCTTAATCAAATATAGGATAAGCTATTCACGAGATG
>DYRD01000214.1 GCA_020718905.1 Syntrophus aciditrophicus
CTCCTCCTCGGTCTGGTAGAGGCCGCGTTCAGCCCAGCCATCAAGCTCTCCGGCCATGAAGAGGTAAGGGGTGGTGAGCAGCAGGGTGCCGGCGTCACTGCCCTCTGAATAGGATTTGATTCTGGTATTTATCGGGGAGATGGCGCCATAGTAGAGACCGTTCCAGGTTTCATTGACTCCGTATCGTTCATGCTTGCGGGTAAAGCTGCCAAAGACTTCATCCACCGGTGTTCCAGCTTTGAGTTCTGATAGCGATAATAATTTGTTTCCCACCCGAACCATGGTCAGATCCAGTTCACCGGCGGCATAATGATAGCCGCCGCCGCTGAAATCAATGGTGCTCCCGGCCTCGGTTTCAATCCGGTCGGCATCAAGTTCGATGGTGCCGCCCGTGGTGAGTTGCTCGGCGGCGGATCGTGGGCGAGTCTTCAGGTATTCGGAAATGTCGGCGGCCGGCATGCCGTTGAGAATATCAATGCGGACCTTTTTCCCTTGCAGAGGGCCGTTTTTAAGGGCGTAGGCGTCTGAGAGGACATCACTGTTCAACTGTACCTCAAGGATGCGGTCTTCAACGGTCTGATCAACCCATGTCCCGCTTACATCGATACTGCTGCCGGGTTCAAGACGGATGGTTTCCATTTTAACGGCAACGGAACCCGGTACAGAGGTATTCTTCTCAAGGGAATCCCGGATAGTTACCGTGCCGCCTGGTGAGCTGATGGCGCCTTGATGAATGAACTCCTTTGCCTGTACTGTTATCAGTCCAGCAGTGAAATTATCGAAAGGGGCCTGACGTTCAGTGGACTCGGAAACTGGAGTAGCCGTTATACTCTTTTCGCCGGTTGACACCTTTGAGTGTGCCTTTAGCTCGATCTGCCCGTTACGGCTGATGGCGGTGTTGGCAATGACTCTGCCGTTTTGATTGACGATTCCTCCATAGAGGCCGGCAACGCCTTCATTTGTCTGGAGCAGGGCGGGGGTGGCGTTAACGGTGGTATTGAAGACCTCGGCAGTCTCCCCGGTGGTGGTGACTTCGGGAAAGGCGAAGCGTTTGATATCTTGCAGATTGGTCAATGTGACTTCATCTCCTGCAGCCAGAGCCACAAACCCTTGATTGGCGGTGATGACGCCGCTGTTGACAACCCTGCCGCCGATGAGAAAGACCTGGCCGCCGTCGCCGGCGGTGATGGCCCCGCTGTTTTCCACCGACGCCCCGTCTATGTTTTCATCTTTTTTGAAGGTTAGGGCTTTCGAGTTCGCGATGGTATTAACGGTGGTGTAACCGTTGATAAAATCTTCTTCCGCGAGATTAAGCGACGAGGCCGTGAGACTATGAACATTCACCTGGGCGTCGGGGCCAAAGAAGATTCCGTTCTGATTGATGAGATAGACCTGGCCGTCGGCCGTCAGCTTGCCATGAATTTGGGTAGGACTGGCGTCGCCGATGGCATTAAGGGCTGCCCATCCGGGTTGGGCCTTGCCGTTTTCGTCTTTTTGACTGAAGTTGACGGAGGCTTTGGATCCTATATTAAAGGTCTTCCAGTGAATGATTGCCTTGGGTTTATTTTGGGCTATCTCCATCTGGCCGGGCGTCAGTTCACGGATGGAATCTATCCCCTGAATGATGTCTCCGCCGGTGGGCAGAGTTGTCGCTGGGATTGGGGGTAGTACATCGGCGGTGTTGCCGATAAAACCGGGGATGGTTGGCCCGGCATGACAGGTAGATGCCATCAGGGAGCCGGAACAGAGGGAGAGAAGAAGAAACTGCTGCTTAAGTCCCAGATATTTTTTTTTCATGATCGTGGCTCCTGTTCGGAGGTTATGAGTTTCTGTAACAATCCTTCTTAGTGGCAAACAAAGGCCCCTCTCCGGTTACGAAGGGGAGGAGCACCGCCGGACAGAGGCCGGAGGTTGCTGGGCGGAGGGGACAGAATTATTTTCGAGGTATTTTGCGAAAATTATTCTGTCCCCGGTTTTTGCAACCCCGAAAGTTCTTGTTCAACGAGGGCCTTATCCTTCGATCGACCGGGGACAGAATGAATTTCGGAGTCTCGCAAGCTCGCTTACCTGCAAAGAGCTGCAAAATAAATTCAGTCCCCTTTCACAACCAACTCAAAACGCGTACTTCACCTTGAAATAAATCTCCTGATCTCCGGAGCCTACATGCGGTTCGCCCGTGCTCA
>DYRD01000077.1 GCA_020718905.1 Syntrophus aciditrophicus
CCTGAAAGGCCATATCGGACGAATCGACAGCATGGTACGCCCCATCATTAATGGCCACCCTGATCCCCGTAATGGGGAATTCAAGTTTCGGGCCTTTTGCGAGGGACTGGCGGAATCCTTTTTCGCAGGCAGGAATATACTGAGTGGGAATGGCACCCCCGGTTATCAGGTTATCGAAAATAAAATCACCTTCCGCGGTTGGCTCAATGTAGCCCGCTATCCGGCCATATTGTCCGGATCCTCCGGTCTGTTTTTTATGGATGTAATTAAAATCTGCACGCTGGGTGATCGTTTCCCGGTAGGCGACGCGCGGGTTGCCCGTCGTCACTTCGGCGTCGTATTCCCGCCTCATTCGTTCCACATATACATCGAGGTGCAATTCGCCCATCCCTTCGATGATCGTTTCATTAGTTTCACCATCCACATGGCAACGGAAAGTGGGGTCTTCTTTTGTAAAACGTTGCAAGGCCTTCGACATGTTGATCTGGGCCTTGTTGTCCTTCGGTTGAATAGCGAGGGATATGACCGGATCGGGGACATACATGGAGGTCATGGCCAGATTGAGACCGGGAGAAACGAAGGTATCGCCGGAGGCGCATTCAATTCCAAAGAGGGCTCCGATGTAACCAGCAGGTATTACTTCGATATCCTCCATTTGATCGGCATGCATTCTCACCAGGCGTCCCACTTTTATCTTTTTGCCGGAACGTATGTTGACGATAGTTGATCCTTTGGATATCGTGCCCTGGTAGACACGAATATAAGTCAACTGGCCATAAGCCCCGTCCTCAAGCTTGAAGGCCAATGCAACGATCGGATCTTCCGGATGGCTGCTTAACGTAACGGGCGCCTCATTTTCATCGAGATTGAGGGCGGTATTTTTCACTTCTTCCGGGGATGGCAATAATTCGGCCACTGCATTTAAGAGCAGTTGAACGCCTTTATTTTTATAGGCCGACCCGATAATCACGGTGGTCATATGACGTTCCAGTGTTCCCTTCCGGAGAGCCCTGATGATCATTTCCGGCGCTATTTCCTTCTCTTCCAGGATGGCGTCGGTCAGTTCATCAGAAAAAGCGGAGGCCTGGTCAATCAGTTCTTCCCGCTTTTGTCGGGCTTCCGCAAGGAGATGCCAGGGAATTTCTTCGCGCCGGATATCCTCGCCATGAGCCCCGTCAAAATAGAGTGCCTCCATGGAAACAAGGTCGACAATCCCCTGAAAATCGGACTCAAGCCCGATAGGCATCTGCAGCGCCACGGCGTTATGACCAAGCTTCATCCGGAGCTGGTCGATCACTCGACTCGGATTCGCCCCGCTCCGATCGCATTTGTTTATGAACGCAATACAGGGAACTTGGTATCTCTTCATCTGCTGATCTACGGTAATCGACTGGGATTGCACGCCCCCTACGGAGCAAAGGACAAGAACCGCTCCATCCAGCACCCGGAGAGATCTTTCCACTTCGATGGTAAAATCAACATGCCCGGGAGTATCAATGATGTTGACCTCATGCCCGGCCCATTCACAATAGGTTGCCGCGGACGCAATGGTAATGCCTCTTTCCTTTTCCAGCTCCATGGAGTCCATCGTCGCCCCCACGCCGTCCTTTCCCTTGACTTCATGGATAGCATGGATACGCTTGGTGTAAAAAAGTATCCTCTCCGTGAGGGTAGTTTTTCCCGAATCGATATGGGCGCTGATTCCGATATTCCTGATTCTCGTCAAATCTCTCTTCATAGTGATATTTTCCTGCATTTCTTTGTATATGAAAGCCAAGAGCGATATAAAAACAAATTTGATTTGTCAATAATTATTTTTCAATAGTTTTTAATGCATGAAGTGCTTGACAGTGAGCAAAAAAGATCGTTTGATGCGAACGTGATAAAATACAGTATTTATTTACTTAACCGTTCAATTGTTATGGACATAATATTTACATAAATGAATTTCACTGTTCATTCATCCGCGGCTTATCACCGCCAGGAACTCCGTACCCTCGGTTGGGAAACTACCCTCTGTAACATCCTGGCCGATTGCCATAACCCCTGCCGCACGACGCTTGACATCAAGAAATCTTACGGAAACCTTCTCTTTGATTACCTGGATGGCCTTTTTTCATTTGAACGGATCAATCACCTTCTTGAGGTTGGTGGGGGTTACGGTTGGCTCATGAGAGATTTCATGAGCAGGAAATCATTCGCAAAGGTAACAATGATCGATATTTGCCCGCACCTTCTCGATCAGCAGCGGTACGCATTGAAAAGCCTCCCGGGTTCCTTATCCTTCCGAGAAGAAAATTTCATAGACACCCCGCCAACAGTTCTTGAAGATGTGGACTTGGCTGTTTTGAATGAAAATATCGGCGACTATCCCACTATCACGAATCTGCCCAGAGATTTTCTGCTGGACTCCCCGGCCAAATTGTCTCCCAGTCTACGTTCCGTATGGAAGTTCTTTAACAAATACGGTCTCCCGGAACCTCTACATCCTGTTTTTCACATTAATATCGGGGCGCTCATGGCCCTGGAAAAGCTGTGCTCCGCCCAGATTCCCCGCATCTTTCTCAGTGAACACAGTTGTGAAGCCGCGGTGACCGGTCCATATAGAAACTTGATCAGCGTCTCCGCATCGGACAATCCTGAATGCATCATTCTCAAGGGACACGATGAATTTACGATTCAGTTCTCTCATCTTGAGAAGATCGGACACTACCATGGCTATAAGATCATCCGGGGACCAGTTGCGGATTATATCCCTTTCGAAATGACGCCTCGGTTGCGAGCGATCATGAAGGCCCCTTCACCCTGGCGGGACGAGGACGAAATCATCCGTTATTTCATCGAGGATCTTTATAAGTATGAATATCTTCTTCTCAGCAACGAAAGACATGAATCTGAATAATTATTCCCGCAAAGAGATCTGCCATTGCTGCGGACAGTGCTGTCTCGCCGACTTTATTGCCTATGTCAGAGAGGAAGACATTCTTAGGTGGAAAAGGGAGGGCAGGACAGATATTATGTCTATCATCGAGAGTGAACACGCCATGTGGGCAGGAGACCATCTTATTTCGGCTAATAAAGGACGTTATCTTCATGGCTGCCCTTTTCTGATGTGGGTTAAAGATCACTCGGCCTGCTCCATCTACGAAACACGTCCCGCCGTCTGCAGGAATTTTGCTCCCGCATCCTCGGAAATATGTCCCCTCTGGAAACCTCACTGATCAGCTATTTTTGATTGAATTCTATTGGTAATTAGAATATATTCAATTGTGTGATTCCGCTGCAATGCAATGACAAGGGGGTTCCATGCTGAAACACATCGTCTTTATGAAATTCAAAACGGGCATTGATGCTCTGCAGATTGAAAATCTGAAAAAAGATCTCGGAGCCCTTCCCGGGAAAATTGACGAGATCAAGGAGTTTCAATTCGGACCGGATATTCTCAAGTCCGAACGATCTTATGATTTCGCACTGGTAGCTGGTTTTACGGGTCTCGATTCCCTGAAGAGTTACCAGAGCCACCCCGACCATCTGCCCGTAATTCAAAAGGTCAGGGGCCTCTGCGATACTATTCTCGTCGTGGACTTCGCATGGCCCTAACTATTTTGTCTTAAGGAGGCGTGTTATATGGAAGCAATGGTCAAAATGTATACCCTGAGTACTTGCAGTCACTGCAAAACCACAAAGAAATTCCTCAACGATTGCAACGTCATTTTTGATGCTACCGATGTTGATCTTCTCCAAGGCGACGAAAAGCAGCACGCCCTCAACGAAGTGGTCAAATACAATCCCAACCGTTCATTTCCGACCATTGTCATCGGCGACAAGGTCATCATCGGTTTTAACGAAAAGGCCCTCCGGGAGGCGTTGGGGATAGCATGAACACCACACAACTCTATGAGGCGCTGAAGAAGGTTCAGGAACCAAAGGGTTATTTTTTCAACAAAAATAAGCCCTGGGTTCTCGAAATCATCGGTGATCTCATTGTCAACAGGGAACGCTACGGCTATATGTCCTGCCCCTGCCGTCTGTCCGCAGGAGATCGGGATAAAGACAGGGACATCATCTGCCCTTGCGCCTACCGGGCTGCCGACGTAACGGAGTTTGGCAGTTGCTACTGCAACCTGTATGTCTCCAGGGAATGGAATGATGATCTCGTTGAACACGTTTATGTTCCCGAGCGTCGTCCCCTGGATAAAATGACCTTTTGAAAATTTATTTAAACATGAATACGCTTGCGCCGATTCTCGTCACGGGCAATCTTCCCGCTTCCGTCCTGAATACCCTAAAAAAGGAATTCCAGGTAGAATACCATGGAGAAGATCGCCCCATGCCGAGGCCAAAACTCCTTCATTCCATCCGTAATAAGGTAGGCTTGTTGTCCATGATTACCGATGACATCGACGGGGAACTTCTCGATCATGCCCCCGGGCTGGTCATGATTGCCAACATGGCCGTAGGTTATAACAATATCGATCTCGACACCGCAACCGGACGGGGCATCCTCGTATCCAATACCCCGGGGGTCCTGACGGAGGCTACGGCGGACTTGGCTTTCGCCCTCATCCTCGGCGTGGCAAGACGCATTGCCGAAGAAGACCGGATGGTTCGGGAAGGGCGTTTTCGTTTTTGGGCCCCTTTTCTTTTTTTGGGAAGGGAGGTATCGGGGAAGACACTCGGGATCATCGGGATGGGAAGGATCGGCAAGGCCGTTGCCCGGAGAGCCCAGGGCTTTCAGATGCCTATCCTTTATTCCGGCAGAAGCCCTCTTGATGGGGCCGTTGAAAAGGAGCTTAACGCCCGCTGCGTGCCCTTAAACGATCTGTTGAGAGAGTCGGATTTCGTTTCCCTCTATATCCCCCTGTCTGCGGATACGAGACATTTCATCAGTAAAAAGGAGCTTGCCCTGATGAAACCGACCGCTTTTCTCGTCAATACCTCCCGCGGACCTGTCGTCGATGAAAAGGCGCTCCTCGGCGCCCTGCAAAATGGCACCATTGCCGGCGCCGGAATCGATGTTTATGAAAATGAACCGGCCATAACGCCCGGCCTCGAAAAACTGGACCAGGTTCTCCTATTGCCCCATGTGGGCAGCGCTACCCTGGAGACCCGCACCAGAATGGCGGCAATGGCAGCGGAGAATCTCCTCGCCGGTCTGCGGGGCGGGACGCCGCCCAACCTGCTCAACCCGAAAGTATTGAGGTAAAATGTCCCATGCCCTTTTCATTCTCACGGCTGAGAATACCGGAGGTTATTCTCATTGAAGCAAGACAATTTCCCGATGAGCGGGGCTACTTTGCAGAGACCTATAATCTAAGCGCTTTTATCGCCGCCGGCGTCCCGGAACTTTTTGTTCAGGACAATTTTTCCTCTTCAAAGCGGGGATCCATCAGGGGGCTGCACTATCAGAAAGAACCGATGGCCCAAGGTAAACTCGTAATGGTCTGTTCTGGAGAGATATTCGATGTCGCCGTCGACATCCGGCAAGGCTCACCTACCTTCGGTCATTGGGTCGGTCATAAACTAACAACGGCAAATGGGATGATGCTGTATATTCCCCCCGGTTTTGCCCACGGATTCTCCGTATTGAGCGAAGAAGCCATCGTCTCGTACAAGGTGACTAAGGAGTATGCTGCGGACCTCGACCGGGGTATCATCTGGAATGATCCGGACATCGCTATCCCCTGGCATGTGGAAACTCCCCTGCTATCCTCGAAAGACGCCGCCCTGCCCCGGCTTCGGGAGACGGATTGCAATTTTACTTATCTCAATGATTAAGAGCCATTGGCCATGGAAAACCGCATCCAAGGAAAACTAATCCTGATCACCGGCGCAAGCGCAGGTATCGGCAAGGCCTGCGCCGAAAAGTTGGCCGCATCGGGAGGCAGCCTCATTCTTGCCGCCCGGCGCCTCGACAGACTCCATAAAATCGGTCAGAAACTATTGGAAAAATACGGCGCGGCAATAGATGTGTTTGCTCTTGATGTGCGGAATAGAAAAGCGGTGGAGTCCTTTTCCCGGGAATTAAAAGCACGGGACATGATTCCGGATGTCATGATCAACAATGCCGGTCTGGCTTCCGGGTTAGACCCTCTCCACTCGGGAAATTTCGAGGACTGGGACCGGATGATTGATACCAACATCAAGGGCCTCCTCAATGTTTCCCGCTTCATTATTCCCCTGATGGTAGCGTCCGGACGGGGACATGTCGTTAATGTGGGCAGCCTTGCCGGCTATCAGGTCTATCCGGGGGGTAACGTATACAACGCAACAAAGTTCGCCGTCCGGGCCCTTTCTGAAGGGATGAACATCGACCTGGCCGGAACGGCAATCCGTGTATCCATGGTCTCCCCCGGGGCGGTAAATACGGAGTTCTCGGCGGTCCGCTTCCACGGTGATCGGAGAGCCGCCCAAAAGGTCTATGAGGGTTTTGAGCCTTCGAGCGCCGCAGACGTGGCCGAGGCCATATTCTTCATCATTAATGCCCCGGCGCATGTCAACATCCAAAATATCCTGCTCACACCGACGGCCCAGCGGAACGTCTATTGCGTGGACCGGAAAACAAATAATTAAAGTGCCCCTAAACTTGCTCTCTGACCTGGTTCACCCTAGGCGCATAATTCAAGAATTTCAGTTATGGCTTCTTTTGAATATGCCCGCAGCCCCCAAACCTGGGCCAGGGCAAAGGCATTATCAGCGATTTTTTCGATATCCTGCCCTGGAATTTGAACCTCTTTTAATAAAACGGGACTGCCGATCAAGGAAAACCACTCTTTGATCCGTTCAATACCTGCCAAAGCAGCTTCTTCATCTTTTTCCGCCTTGATGCCAAATACCTCTCTTGCCAATCGCGCAAAACGTCCCGTCTTGCAATGGAGTTGCGACTTCATCCATCCGGGAAGGATAATGGCAAGCCCGGCGCCGTGAGCGATATCATAGAGGGCGCTCAAGGAGTGTTCGATCATATGGACAGGAAGGGCTACCTGCCCCATCCCCGCCGTGGTCAAACCATTGAATGCCAAGGTTGCCGCCCACATCATATTTGCCCGGGCGTCATAATCATCGGGATGTTGAAGAATCGTTTCCGTAGCACCCATAATGGTCTTCATCAAACCTTCGACTATCCCGTCCTGCAAGGGGCTGGGGTTCATTTCTGAATTATTGAAGTACCCCTCCAGCATGTGGGTGATAGCATCAACGGCGCTGTAGGCGCTGTAAGCCCTATCGAGAGTGAATAGAACCGACGGATCGAGAATGGATACCTTCGGCTGGATATGGAGAGAGCGGATGCTGTATTTTTGATGCCCTTCTTCCCTCGTCACTACGGCGGCGGCGTTCATTTCGGAGGCGCTGGCAGATATGGTGAGAACTGTCACGACGGGAAGGGCTGCCTGGATATTTTTCTTGAAGATAAAGAAGTCCCAGACATCATGATCGACCCTGACGCCGGCGGCAATTGTTTTGGCCGTATCGATAACGCTTCCTCCGCCCACGGCCAGGACAACCTCGACGCCCTCCCGTTTCGCAATCTCAATCCCCTGCATGGCGTGAGAAAGGACGGGATTCGAACGTACACCCGGGAATTCTACGACCAAAAGTTCATGCTCTAATAGTGAGGATATTACTTGGTCATAGACGCCGGAGTTCTTGATGCTACCCTGCCCATATACCAGCAGGACCTTCTTCCCGAATCGCGCCGTTTCCTGGCCAATGCGCTTGATCTGACCCTGGCCAAAAATAATCTTCGTGGGGTTCTCAAAAATAAAGCTTTGCATCGTTTTTTCCTTTCCAGAAAAATAATAATTGACTATACTGATAAGGTTAATTCTTGTCAACAACCCTAAACATCAAATAACTTTAGGAGGGAAAGTTATGAAAGAAAATAACAGCCTGGATGCGCTTTTCAAACCACATAGTGTAGCCCTGATCGGCGCTTCGGGAACTCCCGGTAAGCTTGGTTACGACATCCTGTATAATCTCATCCATGCCGGATTCAAGGGGTCGATCTACCCGATCAATCCCAAGGCGGATGACCTGCTGGGACTAAAGGCTTACCCGGACATCACGGCCACACCGTCCCCCGCCGAACTGGCCGTCATTGTCATCCCTTCCAAAGCGGTATCCGGCACCCTTGAGAAATGCGGTCAGAAAGGGGTCAAGGCTGCCGTCGTTATTACGGGGGGATTTGCCGAGGCGGGTGAAGCCGGTGAAAAGCTTCAGCTGGAGTTGGCTGATGTTGCCCGGCGTTATGGCATCCGGGTGGTCGGACCAAACTGTCAGGGCATCAATTATCCCCACCATCAGCTCTGCGCCTCCTGGCCGCTGCTGACAAACAAGGGAGGTATGGCCTTTATTTCTCAGAGCGGTACCGTCGGCGCCGCCCTTATGGATTGGGCAAGTGAGGAGCATTTAGGGGTCAGCGTCTTCGTCAGCCTTGGCAACCGCGCTGATGTCGACGAATCAGATTGCATCCGATATTTTGATAAGGATCCCCACACCAAGGTTATTGCCATCTACATGGAGGGCGTCAAGAGGCCACAGCATTTTCTGGAATCGCTTTCCAAGGCGACGAAGCCCGTAGTAATCCTCAAGGCCGGCAGAACGGCCCGGGGACGCATCGCCGCCGAGAGCCATACTAAATCTCTCGCCGGAACCGATGAAATCTATAATGCCATCTTTAACAAATACCGGGTTCACCGGGCCGACAATATGGAGGAACTCTATGATTTCGCCAAGGCCCTCGCTTATATGAAGAAGCCGAAAGGGAAACGACTCCTGAATATTTCCAGCTCCGGAGGAGCGGCAATTCTCGGCATTGATGAGGCAGAAAAACTTGGTTTTGAAAATCCCGCCCCGAGTCAAGCCTTGAAAGAAAAACTGCGGTCTTTTCTGTCTGCCCATTGCGGCGTCACGAACCCCATTGACCTGACCGGCGACGCCATCACCGATCCCAGCCTGTACTCGCAGGCTATCGCCGCAGCAAAAAGCGATTTCGACACAAGCGTGGTTATTTTTGGCGATCCGATTCACGGCGCCGCAGACATCGTCACTGGCGATGGCGAGCTGATCGTTTTTTGCGGGGGGGCCGATGTTGAACGTGCAGAAGCCAGGAAAATGCATGAAAAAGGGATTCCCGTCTACCCAACACCGGAGCGGGCAATTAAGGCCCTGTATCAGCTTGTCCGATTTGATCAGCCCAAGGCCGTCAAAAGGGATCGTCGCAAAGAAACGACGCGGTCTGACCTAAACCTTCTTTCCGTCGATGAATCGGTATCATTGCTGAAAAAGTACGATATCACCGCCATTGATACATTTTTAGCAGTGACGGCAAAAGACGCAATTTCTCTGGCCAAAAAGATCGGCTTGCCCATAGCCATGAAGATCGCATCCCCCGATGTGGCTCATAAAACAGATGTTGGTGGGGTACGCCTTAATCTCTCCACGCCGGCAGAAATCCGTCGGGCTTATGAGGAAATCATGGCCAGCGTTAAGATCGCCCTGCCCAAGGCCGGAATTGACGGCGTTACCGTTTCTCCCATGGCGGGAGCGGAAGGGTTGGAAGTGATCCTCGGCGTCATCCACGATCCCCAATACGGCCATGCATTGATGTTTGGACTGGGAGGAATATTTACGGAAATATACCGTGATGTCCAATTTTGTCTGCTTCCGGCAACGGATAAGGAATTTCGCCAAACAATTAGCGGTATTCAGGGATACCCCCTTCTGGTTGGGGTTCGGGGTCAGAAGCAGAAGGATGAAAAGGCGCTGGTGGACATGATGAAAGCCATGGCAAAGCTGATCAAAGATCGTCCGGACATCGATCAGATCGATCTTAATCCGGTGCTTGTATGTGAGAAAGGGGCCGTGGCGGTGGATTTCCGGATCTATAGCCGCCGGACATAGCATTTCTACGGTCTTCCTGCGTTCGATAAAAAGACATTACCCAAGTTGGAGATGGTAAGGATGAAAAATAAGGAAACTGAAGAGAATAAAGACGATCAGGCTGATGATCTTCTCGCCGTCGATGATCATTACGCCAAACAGGAACAAGCCAAGCACCGCCGTTATGTCATTCAAATCACCCTGTTGGTGATTGTGGTGGTTGGTCTGGTTTTTTCTGATACTCTGATGGAATATTTCACAGGCAGACGGGATAAACCATCTGTAAACCGGGTCGAGAAGATTGCAAAAGCAAAAATTGTCCCTGTCAGTCCTGAGGAACGGCAGGCTTTGGTTGGACCTGCGAAAGGATTACTTGATGATGCAAAGGTCAATGATGCCCTGAACCTGTTAGTGCAGCATCTGGGCCGGGATCCCGAATTTGCCGAGGCGCAATATTTGGCGGGGATAGCCTATTTAAGACAGGGGCGAGTTCAGAGCGCCTATAGTCATCTCAACCGTGCGACCACCCTCCTGCCTGATTATTACGAAGCACAGGAAAAACTGGGGGAGATCTATCTGATCGCCGGCGACTACAAGGCAGCCCGAGAGGTAGAGGTGGTGGGGGTTGTTTGGACAGGATACAGGTTTTTATAAGTGGGAAA
>DYRD01000215.1 GCA_020718905.1 Syntrophus aciditrophicus
GAGACCAGCATCACCGATGTGCCAAGCTCCCCAATTGGGTCATTGGCTTCAGGATTTCGTGACCCTTTCGACAACAAGCTCGGTTCCTGGGGCCTGAATTTTGTCGCCGGCGCTGACCTGACCGCCAGCAATCCCCTGACAACCAATGTTGCTAAAGATCTCATTATTGGCTCTAAGGATCCCGACACTGGCTCCAATAACGGCAATGTGATTGTCTATAGCGAAAGCGGCGACATTAACCTGGCTGCCGGTCAAAACATCACGATTTTAGCGTTTTCAAATTCATATGCACTCTTTTACGACTACGGCTCTTATATGCCCGGTGTCGAGAGCTATACCGTCGGCACCTTTGACGGCGAGATTCACGCCCGGGCAGGCCTGAATCTCGATCTTTCCGACACCCTCTTCGACTATGGCGGCGTCCTGCAAAGCGGTATCGGCGATATCGACATTGAGACCGGCGGCGATATCCTGCTTGGAGACCATGGCGCCATTCGCACCACCGGCCGAATGCCGACCTATGCTGAAACCGACCAAAAATACAAAGATTTAGAATCTAATCCTAAAATTAAAAAAAATATTTGGAAATACAATCGTTCAGTACAATTCTCAAAATTTCGTGATGGTGGAGACATCACCATACGCACCGGAGGTAAGATTCTGGGAACAGTTTTGACCGGAGCGAAATTAAATGCCGCTCCCGGTTGGGAAAATAAATATCAACAATATTATCAATCCTCAACCTGGCAGTGGAGTGCCAACTACGACGATGACGATCCTACCCATGGCATCGCCACCATGGGTGGAGGCAATATCAGCGTTGAAACCGGCAATGATTTTCTCGCCCAGGCCGGGGCCTTTGGTCTAAACAACGAAGCAGCCTTGAAAATTCTTGCCAAAGGCGACCTTGACGGCCGGTTTCTGGCCATGAAGGGAGACTCAATGCTTTCAACGCTGGGCAGTTTCGGCACATCCGGAAAGAACTCAGCAACCGACATAGCAACAGGGATAGGAATGGGAGATGTCAGCCTCTCCGTCCAGGCCATGGGCAGTGTCGAGGCAGGAACCATCTATAATCCCACGCTGGCCAACAGTTTAAACTACGCTTTAAATCAGAATGTACTGTCATGGATTTCCTACAACGAGGATAACAGCAAGGCCAGTCTCGCCGCTTTATACGGTGATGTCCTTCTCACCGGAGCTACCAATTACTTTATTGGCACTGAGAACATAGCACGCGACAACATTCTGCCCGGCACCCTGGTCATGACCGCCGGCCGGGATATTATTTTCAGCGATAAATTTACCATGGCCCCGGCCCCGAAAGGTAATCTTGTCCTCCTGGCCGGCAACAATATCCAAGGGAAGACTGATTTGACTGAGAACGGCTCCTCCGAACTGATCATGTCCGACGCCGAGGTTGACCTTTATACTGTCCAAGACAAAGATGTCTCAAATTTCTTATCTCTGCTCAAAAACCACGCCGATGACCCCGTGCACCAAGATGATGACACCCCTGTCCACATTGAGGCCGGCGGTGACATTGACAAGATAGACTTTACCCTGGCCAAGGAAGCTGAGATCATTGCCGGCAATGATCTTTTAAATATCCGTTATCTCGGACAGCATATGCATGCGGACGATGTGAGCATTCTCGCGGCCGGCCGGGATTTCCTGCAGCTTGAAGTCAACCGTAAAATAAAGGAAAAAGAGACAGATGTTGTACCATTTCAAGGCATTACTCAGGCCGGACCGGGCTCCCTTTTTGTAATAGCTGGCAATACTATAGATCTTGATAATTCCAATGGAATACAGTCCATCGGGAACACAGGGAACCAGGCCTTGCTGGACTCGACTATCGATCCATCCGCCACCGGCCGTAGTAAGGGGAGCGACGTAACCGTCATTGCCGGCTATAAAATAAAACCCACCCCGGCTCAATTACAGGAATTTATCTCCTCAATGAAAGGAGTCTCTTATCTTTACACGGTAGCTAAAGGGATATCGGACAGCGCCGACAAATCAACGGCCGAGATACTGCGAGATTTTCTTGCCGGCGACAAGACTTATGAAGAGGTGGAAGGACAGCTTTTCACTACCAAAGGGGAGAATGGGGAGGAAACAAAACCAAACAAGGATTTAGCCGCCTTTC
>DYRD01000078.1 GCA_020718905.1 Syntrophus aciditrophicus
CGGGCAGGCGTCAACGCAGTCCCCCGCTCCCTGACAGAGCGTCTGATCAATGAGCGCCGTGCCGTCAGCCCGCTTGTAGATTGCCTCCGCCGGGCAGGCGGGTATGCACTTTGGATCTTCGCAGTGCATGCAACTGATCGGCAGATAGTAGAACCAGGAATCGTTGACATCCTTTCCCTGACCGATGTCCTCATCCCAGTTGGGGCCGCCCTGCATCATGGCCATCACCTTGGGCATTCCCTGGCCGGGGTTGTTCTGCAGCTTTTGATAATCGAATTTGGGCACGGCCTCGTAATCGCTTTCAGCCATCTTCTGTCCTTTGATGGATTTTTCTTCCCAGTTTTTCGGGTAACCGCTGCCCGGCCTGGTTTCCACCATGGTAAACCACATGTGATCGGCGCCATCCCGGTCGCTCCACAGCATCTTGCAGGCGACAGTGCAGGATTGACAGCCGATGCATTTATTGAGATCAATAACCATTCCCCACATAACGTCCTCCTAATATTTTCATCTTATTTAGATTTTCCTGACTTCGACCGAGGTATCGCATTCGTTGCCGGTTACGCCCCAGAAGTTCCAGCCGTATTTCAGGTGGTAAGATGGAGCTCCCGCCTCTTCGGGATATTGGGCTGACTGGGTCGGTTTCGGGCGGATGGGGGTAATCAGGTTGAACCATCCCTCCCTGCAGTTGAACATTTCACCGCCGTTTTCCACCCGGACTTCGCCGTCGCGAATCCCCGGCGCAACCTTGACCTTGCAGACCATGTTGCCATACTGGTTGAAGACCTGCGCCACGTCGCCGTCGGCGATGCCGCGCCGTTCGGCGTCCGCGGTTGCCATCATGATATACACCTCGCCACGCTGCAGGCGCAGCAGAACATCAATGTCCCGGAAGGTGGAGTGGGTGCCCCAGCGGCCGTGAGCGGAGTTGAATTTCAGCGGCGCCGGGGTTTTGCCGTCCGGCAGCAGGTCATACTCCGGTTCCTGGTAGATGGGCAGCTCATTGCTTGAAGCCAGGAAATAGGAGTGGTCAATGTAGAACTGCTGGCGGCCGGTCAGGGTTTTCGGGCCGATCATGCCGAGAAATTTTTTGGCATAGAGCTTGGGCATTTTAACCCCGGGAGCGACCTCAACCATCTCACTTGCCAGTTTGCCGCCGCCCGGCCAGGGCAGTTTCTTCTCCACGTTTTCAGCAAACGGCACCAGTGGTCGTTTGTACTGAGCCGCCGGGAAAGGCACGGGGGCCTCTTTGATAAGTTCGATAATGCCGTCCAGATAGCCGGAAACATCCCCGGCGAAGAGTTTTCCTTCAATAAGTTTCTGCATTTCGGGGGCGAAGGCCTTTTTGTTCTGCCGGTATTCATCCGGGTTGGGATACATCATCGGGCTGTTTTGCAGGATGAACTTTACCGCTTTAACGTCAGTGTCCAGTTTGCCGCCGGCGGTGAAATTATCGTACAGGGTGGTAAAATCAATGGTCTGCTTCATCTCCTGATCATCCCATTTGCCGTTCCATTGACCGCCGGCCACCAGTTTTTTGGCCTCATTCTGCAGGCGCAGAGACAGATCCTTGAAAATATCAAAGTCGGTTCGGGCCTCATACAGGGGCTTGATGCAGACGCCCTGAGCCTGAAGATAGGGGTGCATGGGGGTGGTTTCGACATCGAATTTCTCATACCAGGTGGCGGCAGGCAGGATGACGTCGGCATACATGCCGGTGGAGGTGACGCGAAAATCGATATTGACCACCAGCTCCAGCAGTTTTTCATCGGCAAACCACTCTTTGGTGCGGTGGCCGCTCTTGCCCTAGTTGAGGAAATTGGCCCGCCAGATGATCATCGCTTTTGGTCTTTTCGGTGGCTGGGGATAGACCGGCATCCATTTTTTGGCCAGGGATTGAATCAGCAGGTAGTAGTTGTAGGCCCAGCCGGATCCAGGATCGGCGCTGACCGCGACCCCGTTGGGCAGCCTGGTGATGGCGCCTTTTTCGATGGCGCTGACCAGTTCAGGGAAGCTTTTCCCCAGCCGCCAGAGCTGGGCGTCGTAGTGGGACCAGACAAAAAGGGTGCCGTTCTGGGGCCGGGCTTTCAAGATCATGCCGTAGTTGCCCAGGCCGCTGAGCCAGACTTTGTACTGGCCGGTGTACTGGTTGAAACCGCCGCCGCCGACCCCGATATTGCCGGTCAGGGCCTGTAAGAGAATCATCGAGCGGTTGTTGATGTCGTTATGGAACCAGTGGTTGGCGCCGCCCCCTTCGACGATCATTGCCGGCTTGATGCTGTGCAGGTCGGAGGCCAGATTTTTCAGTGTCTGGGCGCCGACGCCGGTGATCCGGGTCACTTTCTCAGGCGTATAGATTTTGACCTCTTCCTGGAGGCGGGTGAAAACTGTCCGGACATCTACTTTATTGCCGTTGCCAAGGGTCACCTTGCCGGAAAAATCAAGGGCCGGGTCGAGATTGAAGGCCTTGAGGTCAAGGGTGTCGCGCTTATCTCCCAGGGTGCCGGGCGCCAGAACCGGCTGGTTGGTTTTCTGATCCCAGATGTAGAGTTTAAAAGGGCTGCCATTGGCCGCCATATCCGATTCGCGCAGGAACTTTTTATTGTCGGAGCGAACCAGGAAGGGCAGGTCGGTGAAGGTCTTGATATAGTCCTCATCGTACCATTTATTGTCCAGTAAAATTTTGATCAGGCCCATAACCAGGGCGGCGTCGGTGCCCGGTTTCGGCGAAATGAATTGATCCACCATCCGGGCGGTGGCGTTGTAGTCGGTGAAAATGCCGACTACTTTAGCGCCCCGGTAGCGGGCTTCGGACAGCAGATGGGCGGCGGCCATGCGCGATTCGGCGACGTTGGCGCCCCAGAAAATCAAAAGTCTGGCATTGATCCAGTCGGCCTCTTCACATTCATCGGTCTGGAAAGCCCAGGTCATCGGTTCGCCGGGAGGCAGGTCGCAATACCAGTCATAGAAACTCAAAGGCCCGGCGGCGCCCATCAATTTGCAGAGCCGGTAGCCGGCCCCGGCCGAAACGTAGTTGAATGCCGGGATCGGGGAGAAAAAGGCGATGGCGTCAGAGCCATCCTTGCGGACGATGTCGGTCATTCCGGCGGTAATCAGGTTCATGGCCTCATCCCAGGTGGCCCGGCGGAATTTGCCTTCTCCCCGCTTGCCGACCCGGATCAAGGGATGTTTCAAACGTACGGGGCTGTTTACATACTTCAGGTAGCTGGCGCCCCGCAGGCAGCCCCGAGGGTTGTACGAGGCGCCAAGGATCGGATCGAAACGATCGTAATCGCCGGCCGGTTCATTGGCGACGATATACTTGTCCCCTTTGACAAAAGCTTTCCAGCCGCAGGCCTGGGTGCAGTTGCCGGCGCAACTGGTTCTGACGATTTTGTCGAAAGCAAAAACCTTGCGGTAGAGTTCTTCCCCGGCTTCATGGAGCCGCTTGCCGACGAATTCCCCTTTTTTCAGCCTGCCGCCGCAGGCGGTCAGCGAGGGGAGCAGGGCCACAGTGGCCGTGCCTGCCGCCAAGGTCCCGAGAAACTGTCGTCTGGAAATTTTTTTGTCGGTCATAATTCACTCCTTTTGTGGTGGACGCTGGCAGCATGTTTCATAAAGCATTGGATGTCAGGTCATAAGTGTTCGAGATTTTTTTGATAAACAATGATGGTATGCTCTTTTTTTCGCTGGCCCATAAATGCCTTGTAAAGTTCCTGCTGTTTTTGGCTGGTTAACTGCTCTTTGGCCAGTTCGGCGCTGAGCTTCGGGTGCGCTTTCCGATAGGCTTCAATCTCAGCCTCGGAACAATGTGCCTGGCTGGATATTTTATCTGTCAGCAATTGGCGCAGGATGATGGTATCTTTTTCCTGCTGGTTGAGGCTTTTGTGGGTCTTGAGTTCCTTCAGCTTGAGGTAGTCGTGCTTTTTGGCATACTGTAAAAGTATGGTGCGATCAATCAGGTGTTCAAGTAATTTTTTCCTGGCTTCTGGCGTATCAGAGCGGAATCTGGGGTCGTTATCAAAGAGTTTCAGATAATCCTGGAAGTCTTTGCCGGTGATTGGCTGGCCATCGATGGCGGCCAGGGGTTGCTGCTCCCCGGCCGATGTTGTTTTTGGCAGCCAAAGGGCGACAGTAAGCAACAGGATGAGAATACAGATTTTAATACATTGGTTCATGGAGATAACCCTCCGCGGCAGGGGGCGACGGAGGCATGCTAATGCCTCCGTCGCCCGGGTTTATAGCCTTTGCTTAATGGACGTCAGCATACGGCGCCGCTGACGGCAGTTTGAGATCAATGACCTGTTTCTTCGCTGCGTCCGCATCCTTCTTGTTGCGGGCTTTGTAGGCTTCAAAGACCGGATGCGGCGGGTACTTGGTCCCCAGGTAGTGCTCCTTCTTGTTGTAGCGTTCCATCCAGATGGCCCACTGTTCTTTACTCAAAAGACCTTGTTTGACCGCTTCTTCAACATTGGCTTTGACCTTCTCCCAGTAATTTGGAATGAGATTATAGAGTACCGGCCCGCGGTTTTTCTCGGTGCCGATGCCCCACTCATTGCCGGGGATGTCATAGATTTTGTAGGTCATGAACTTGGTCGGGCTGTTGTTGTCAACAATGGCTTTGGCTTCGGCGTCGCCATGCTCGGCGCCGAATTCGATCATTTCCATCAGGTTGTGCTGGAGTTCCCAGATGCCGTGCCAGTTGGTGTAGTCGGCGCCCATCATTTCGGCGCCGTGGCGGTACCGGCGGCCCTCATGATGCCAGGAATCGTACATGATATGCTCTGATTTTTCATCCCAGCCGTTGACAGCCGGGTCGGAGTAGAATTTATCCCCCAGTTTAATCTGGTCAATGATGCCGCTGGCGGTGTATTTCTTGTTCCAGTAAACGAAAGACCGGCGCATCTCGTTATATTGGAGGTTGTTTAAATCGGCCTGCAATAAGTACATATCAGCAAAACCCTTGGCGTGACAGTTGAGGCAGACGCCTTCCATGCGTTTGCGTTTGGCCTGCCAGTCGCCCAGCGTTTCATCAAACCAGACGGTGCGGAAACTCCAGGGAGCCTGGGATTCCCAGGCCAGGCGGGCGCTGACGTTGTGGGTGCCCTTGACCCCGGGTACGGCATCCATGTGGCAGGTGGTGCAGACCGGGACTTCGATGGGGATAGGTTTCTCATCCGAGCTCTTGTAACCCATATCCGCCTTGCCCTGTACCTTCGCTTTGAAGATATTGCCGTGCTTCGACTCGAGGTAAATCTCGATGTGGGGATGATCGGGGCCCACATGGCATTCACCGCAGGTTTCCGGCTGCCGGGCAACGGCAACGTCAAAGCTGTGTTTGGTGTGGCAGGCGTCGCATTCGCCGACACTGCCATCCGGCCACAGATTGGTAATCTGGTGGCACTGTTCGCAGCCGTGGCGGGTGCCGACGATGGGCTCGAAAACCGACCGGTCGGCATTGGCATAGAGCCAGAAAGGAAAGGCGTGCTTGCTTTCGGTAAACTCCTTGACCTCTTTCTCGTGGCACTTGGAACAGTCTTTCGGCGTTGGGGTTTGGGCCACCAGGATATTTGACTCCGGACAGGTGAAGGCGTCAAAATCACCCTTTTCCGCCTTGTGGCACTGTATGCAGTCGATGCCCTTGGCGGCGTGCACGCTGTTTTCCCACTGTTCGATCATCTTGGGGGCCACCCCTTTGCGCTTATGACATTCCAGACAGGGCTTGCTTTCGTCACTCGCATAAACCTTACGGGTTTCCAGACCCATCTTGCTGGCGAAGCGGTCCGATTCATGGCGCGCCACCAGGAAAAGGGCGGCCAGAAGGAAGATGCTCATGACAAAGACCAGCCATTTTTTTGCTTTTACATCCATGGTCTTATTCTCCTTTATAGAGGTAGTTATGGCAATTGCCGGTTTGTGTTGCGTTTCAGGGGATAGCCTCGATGATCATCAGGAAGGTAACAATCACCATGCCGATGATGCCGATGATGAGCGGCATCATCTTACTTTTGGCGACTCTGGCGATCCAGTTGTCGATGAAAGGCCAGAAAATGAAGATGCCGACGACAACCATGGGGAAAAAGATCCCCACCGCTTCCGGGGTCATTTTGATCCACCTGTACATGGGGAAAAAGTACCACTCCGGTTTGATATGTTCCGGCGTGATCAGGGGATTGGCCTTTTCGGTCATCTCCACCGGCAGAACAATGGCCAGGATGGTACAGAGAAAGAGGATGAAAAGGCCGACATTGATTTCTGTCAAAACATGGTCGGGGAAAAATTTATATTCTTCCTGTTCTTTGGGTATCTGTGGCGCACTCATAAGTTCAACAGCCTCCTTTCTCTGTTTATTCATCGTCCCGGGAGAGCCCCCGGACGATTTCATGCTGCATGCCGACCACATGTTCCGCCACTCCGTGCAGACGGAGGACGATGACGTGGAAGATGATCAGCAGGAAAAGCAGCGTCGGCAGAATCGCCGCGTGGATGATGAAAAAGCGGTTCAGGGTATTGGGGCCGATGGCTTCGCCACCGAGCATGAAGCGGGAAAGATAAGAACCGATAATCGGGATTTTGGCGGCAATGCCGGTGCCGATGGTCATCGCCCAGTAGGACTGCTGGGTGTAGATCATGGAATAGCCGGTAAATCCAAGTCCAAAGGTCAGCAGCAGCAGCAGGGC
Source organism: Syntrophus aciditrophicus (assembly GCA_020718905.1). GTDB lineage: Bacteria > Desulfobacterota > Syntrophia > Syntrophales > UBA8958 > UBA8958. The sequence goes on from DYRD01000078.1 coordinate 6,681, forward strand.
GCCGCTTACCCAGCAGAGTTCCCGCGGGTGCCGGTAGGCGCCGGTGGCAAATACCCGGATGGCATGGAGGGAAACGGCAACTATCATGATTTCCGCTCCCATGCGGTGCAGGGATCGCACCCACCAGCCGTAGGGGATATCGTTGGTTATATGGGCGATGCTTTCGTAAGCCTTATCGGGGTGGGGAACATAGTGGAAGGCCAGCAGGATGCCGGTGCCCACCAGCAGCATGAACAACAGGGCCGGGACGCCGCCCAGGCAATACCACCACAGCTTCATGTGATGGGGCAGGATTTCGCCGATGGCCCCCTCCTTGACTTTTTCCCAGTCTATCGGCAGGGATTTATCTATCCATCCGTTTTGTTTTTTGACTTCTTCCATCATCACACCTCTTTCAGGGCTACAAAAATGTAATCGTCCTTCTTCGTCACTTTGTACTCGTCCAGCGGGCGGGGCGGTGGTCCGGAGACGTTCTTGCCGTTGGCGTCAAAAAATCCTTCGTGACAGGGGCAGTAAAACTCCTTTTTTTCCGCGTTCCACTGCACCTCGCATCCCAGGTGGGTGCAGATTTTGGAGAATGCCTTGACCTCCTGGCCGTTGTTGACCAGCAACGCTTTTTTCCCCTGCCCGTCAATGAATTCCTGGGCGGCGCTGACTGGCAAGTCCTTGACGTTGCCGACGAGCACGTTGCTGAACTTGGCCTTTTTTTCGGCCGGCACCATGAACTTGGCGCTGTAAGCAGTCCCGACACCGAGACTGCCAACCAGCCCCAGGGTCATGGCGGTGTTGGCCAGAAAGTCGCGACGACTTAACTCTTCACCGGTTTTTTCTTTTTTTTCTTCTCCCATTACTCGTTCACCTCCTTTATTCTTCGTGATGTTTGTTTTTCAGCCGGATCATCTGTCTTCATGTTTCAGCAGGTTTTAAAAACTGGCAATGATTATCCGGATGAGCTTTCTTTCGGCATATGATATAGAACAATTGCATGTAAACAGGGGGTAAAAAGATGTAAAGTTTTTGTAATGAATTATTTCGTTCTTGACCTTAGAGAGGCGCTTGCAGTATTTTGAACGCAACTTTCAGTGAGCTGTCCTGTTTTATTGTTCGGAAGAAACTATTGGTCGCGAGGTTGTTGCCTTTGCAGCAGTTGAAAAAGTTTTTTAACAGCCTGAGTTTCAAGTATTTTTACGGGGTGGCCGGATTGCTGGCCATCGGGTATGTCGGCATCTTTTTCCATTTTTACCAGACGGAAAAGGCGTTTATCATCAGCCAGGTGGATAAGCAGGCCCGCATCCTCTGCCAGCAGGTGCTGGTGACCCGCAGATGGCTGGCGGATATGGGCGGCGTTTATGTGGAGAAGAGAGCCGGGCTGGAGGTGAATCCCTATCTTAAAGACGGGGTTGTCCGGGCCGGCGGTACCCGTAAGGAATACCTGTTGCGCAATCCGGCCATGGTGACCAGGGAATTGTCCGAATATGCCGATCAGAAGGGGCTTTACCGTTTTCGCTTGACCAGCGCCCAGTTGATTAACCCGGATAATGCTCCCGATGGCACCGAGCGGCTGGCCCTTGATCTTTTCCGTCGGAAAACGATTAAAGAATATGTCGTCCGGCAGGAGCTGGACGGGCAGCGGGTTTTTCGCCTCATTGTCCCCTTGTATATCGAATCTTCCTGCCTTTCCTGCCACCAGTATCAGGGTTATAAAGTTGGCGATCTCAGGGGCTGTATCAGCGTCATTATTTCCGACGGCGAAGTTGAACGGAAGCTTACGTCTCTCAAGCATTCATTTTTTGCTGCCGGGGTTCTTCTGCTTCTGATAACCGTTACAGCTCTTTTTTATCTGAATCACCTGCTGACCATAAAACCGCTGAAAAGGCTGCGCCATGGAATGCAGCGTTTTGAAACGGATGTCGATTATCAGGTTTGCGCTTCAAAGCGCCAGGATGAAATTGGCGACCTGGAGCGCGGGTTCGCCCGCCTGGCCGACAGCGTGCGGACAAGCCGGGCGCAGATGGAAGAAAAAATAGTTCAGGCTACGGCGGAGCTGCGGACCACGAATGCGGCCTTGCAGAAAGCGAATCGCCTGCTTAAACGGGAGGACGAGCGTAAAACCGATTTTCTGGCCACTGTTTCCCATGAGTTGCGCACCCCGTTGACCACCATCCGGGGCGGGGTTGAATATCTGCTGAAAACCGTGGATGACCAGGAGCAGGCCGTTTTTTTGCGGCTCCTTGATAAAAATATCGGCAGCCTGGTCTTGATGGTCAACAATCTCATCGATCTGGCCCGCATCGAGCTCAACAAGGTCGATCTTCATATTGAAGAGGTTAACCTCAGGGAATTGCTGGCCGAGGTGGCGCTTTTCTTCCATGTGATGGCCCGGGACAAGAATATTGCTATTTCTACTGACGGCGTCCAGGAAAAGATTGTCCCCTTTGATTACCGGCGGATGAACCAGGTATTTCTCAACCTGTTCCACAATGCCATTAAATTTTCTCCTGTTGGCAGCGCTGTTTCCCTGATAATGACGTCAACTGATGATGAAGTTGCGGTTACCGTCGTCAACCAGGGGAAGATGATCCCTGAAGATGAGTTGAAGACCATTTTTACCCGTTATCAAAGCCGGGCCCGCGGCGGCTCGAGAAGAAGCGCCGGTCTCGGTCTGGCTATCGCCAGGGGGTTGGTGGAGGCCCACGGCGGTCGCCTGGAGGTCAGCTCGGTTGCCGATGAAATCAGGTTTACCGTTATTCTTCCACTCGGCAGGCCGGATCCGGAAGATGACGATACTGTACAGGAGTGATTATGGTGAAGCAGACCATCATGCTGGTTGAAGATGATCCGGATATTGTGACGGTCTTGCGGGGGAATTTGTCCCTGGCCGGTTTTGCCGTGGCGACCGCCGGAAGCGCAGAGGAAGCGGCTCAACTTCTTGTTGGCGAAGCGCCGGATTTACTTATTCTTGACTTGGGATTGCCTGATTATGACGGCCTCCTGCTTTGTCAAAAAATAAAGGCTGCCGGTCATGAGTTTCCAATCATTATGCTGACGGCCAGGGACTCGGTGGCCGATAAGGTTCTGGGCTTTGAATATGGCGCTGATGATTATCTGATTAAACCATTTGCCTTCATGGAGCTGGAAGCCAGGATCAAAGCCTGTTTGCGGCGCCGGGAAAAATATGCGGAACCGAAACCGGAGCGGCTTTGTTACGGCGAGTTAAAGATTGATCATGCCGCCCGTCGGGTATGGCTTGGGAATCGGGATATTTCCTTGACCAGGAAGGAGTTTGATTTACTGTACCTGCTGGTCCTGCATGTTGGCGAGACCCTGTCCCGGGATGATCTGAAGCATGCCTTATGGGGCAAGAAAAGCCTCTATTCCTGGAGCCGGACCATTGATGTTCATATCCAGCATTTGCGGCAGAAAATTGAACGGAACCCGGAAGCCCCGGAACTGATAGTTACCGTAACCGGAGTTGGTTACCGGCTGGATGTTGCCGCCTCCTGAATGGATTCTTCTGAAATTCAATCGACAGAGCGTTGTGTCGGGCGCGGCAAGGTCTCAAAGGAAAAGGACCCGGAACTCCGGCTTCGCGAAAAACGCATCCGCAAGGTCAGATTTCCTGATCCCTTGCTCAAACCAAATGGCACATCCGCATGGAGATCAGACCAATTTGTTTAGCAAACTAAAGTTGATGCTCTCGTCAAAAGTCGATTTTGCCCCTTTTTGTCATTCCGTGCTT
>DYRD01000216.1 GCA_020718905.1 Syntrophus aciditrophicus
TCAAGTGTGTATAAAGACCAGCCTTCAAGGGGAGGGTTGGGGTGGGGATGGGGTTACCCTCATGACGTGGATGCGTCACAAGGTGGCGCTGGAGTTCCTGGGAACCTGGATGATTTGTTCACATTTTTCCTGCTTCAGGAACAAAAATGATTTGTAAATCTGTTTTGTCTGCTGTAAATGGTCATCGGCGCTGTGTGCCTGCGGGGTTGACAATGGATGAAACCTTCCTGGTTCTGTTTTCACTCTCCCTTTCCAACACTCCCTCCCCTTCAAGGGAAGGGAGGACAACCACGGGAGGGATGTTGTCGTGAATGGCCCGGCCCTCAGGAAGACCAGGAGGTTCGGGAAGCATGGATTCTTGAAGTAAAAGACCGCATGAAAGCGGTCAATGAAGGGAATACAACATTAATGGAGGTATTTTTCTGATGATGATGATGGTTGCTCCCGTTTATGAAAAAGGAAAACTTTACGATATTCCCATTATCGATCTGCGGCCCGACCCGAACCAGCCGCGGAAATCCATCGATCCGCAGGCATTGGAGGATCTGGCCGAATCGATCAGAAAAAACGGCATCATTCAGCCGATATTGTTCCGTATCAACCCCGAGAGCCAGTTTCTGATCATCGTCGCCGGCGAACGCCGCTTTCAGGCCGCCCAGAACGTCGGTCTTTTTACCATCCCCGGCATCTGCGTCGAGGGCAACACTGCGGAAATCGCCCTGATCGAAAACGTGATGCGTCAGGAACTGACCCCAGTTGAGGAGGCCGAGGCGCTGGATCGGCTCATGCAGGAAGAGGGCTACACACAGGAGCAGTTGGGGTCGATCGTCGGCAAGGCCCGTTCGACAGTGGCCGACATACTCAGCCTGAACAGACTTCCTCTGGAGGTACGGGATGTCTGCCGGGGCGACCACGCGATGTCCCGCTCCGACCTTATCGTAATCGCCCGTAAAAAACAGGAACGCAGCATGACCACGGCGTTCAATGCCTACATCGCCAAAAGGGACAAGGTCACAAGGGGACAGCAGAAGAATCCGAACAACCCCGTTGCCGCAGCGGAAGTTTTCGCCAGGGCGGCAAGGAAGATCAGGAGCCTCGACAGTTCCACCTGGACGGACGAGGGAAGGGGGCAAATCCGGGTTGCCCTGGAGGAACTTCGAACAGAAATAGACGGCATTTTGCAGAGCCTCTGAAACGCGTAAGTGTGCGAAACCGCGAAGAACAAAATTTTTCGAGAATCGCTGATTCGTTCGTGTAATCATGCGGTTCTGAATGTCGGTTCACCGACACTCCGTTTTTTTTGGAATCGTTTTTTCCTTTTGCGATGCCTTCTCGACCCCCTTGGACGGGGAGCAAAAAACGCCGTGTAATCCCCTTTTCGGGTGATGCACGCGAATGGATGAATGAGGGTAAATAGCAAGATCCCCCTCCCCTTGAAGGCGAGGGCGCCAAACAAACACTCCCCTTGAAGGGGAGGGCGCCAAATAAACACTCCCTCCCCTTGAAGGCGAGGGCGCCAAATAAACACTCCCTCCCCTTCAAGGGGAGGGCCGGGGTGGGGATGGGGTTAAACAAGGATGGAATAACAATGCAAGGTCAAACAAATCGCACGATGATGGAACGGCATATCCCGCAGACGTTGCGAAATACCATGACCGATTCTGAAAGCCGCTTATGGCAAAGGTTGCGTGGGCGGCAATTGGCGGGGTGTAAATTTCGCCGCCAACATCCTTTCTTTGATTATGTACTTGATTTTGTATGTCTGGAAAGATATTTGATTGTTGAAGTCGATGGCGGACAACATCTTGAAAGCGGACGCGATAAAATACGAGACAAACGCTTGCAGGAGGCCGGATTTCAGATTTTGCGATTCTGGAATAATGAAGTGTTGGAGGATATCGATGCGGTAGTCGAGGCGATCTGGATGGCTTTGAACCTCGTTCCTGCGTCGGTTCTCCCGTTGAACCCCATCCCCACCCCGACCCTCCCCTTGAAGGGGAGGGAGAACAGCCTCGGCCTTGCAGGGGAGGGAGAACAGCCTCGGCCTTGCAGGGGAGGGAGAACAGCCTCGGCCTTG
>DYRD01000079.1 GCA_020718905.1 Syntrophus aciditrophicus
CAGCCAGCCCTTGCCTTTGGCTACCATTCAGCAACTGGACCCCATGTACGTCGATGTGCCCCAGTCCTCGACGGAAGGCTTGCGTCTGCGGCGCCGCATTGCCGAAGGCCACCTCCATCGCGATGGGCGGGTCAGGGAAAAGGTCCGCCTGACGCTGGAAGACGGCACTACATATCCCTGGGAAGGGGCGCTGCAATTCCGGGATGTCACCGTCGACCCGACTACCGGATCGGTGATCCTGCGGGTGGTCTTTCCCAATCCCAAGGGCATTCTCCTGCCCGGCATGTTCGTCCGGGCGGTGGTGGAAGAAGGGGTCAGCAAGGATGAGCTCCTGGTTCCTCAGCAGGCCGTATCCCGGGACCCGAAGGGGAACCCTTTCACCTTTATTGTCGATGCCGGGGGCAAGGTCCTGCAGCGCCCGCTCACCATTGATCGTGCGATCGGGAATCAATGGCTTGTTTCCGAGGGGTTGGCCCCTGACGAACGGGTGATTGTCGAAGGGGTGCAGAAGGTGAAGCCCGGCGCCTCCGTGAAGGTTGTTCCGTTTGTCGAAAATGCGGTAAAAACGGTTGGAGAAGCCAAGGCGGTGGCACCGGCAGCGGCAAGAGCAAACTGAGAGAGGCCCGTAATGCTATCGAAATTCTTCCTGGATCGTCCGGTTTTCGCCTGGGTCATCGCCATCGTGATGATGGTCCTGGGGGGATTGGCCATCTATAACCTCCCCATCTCCCAATACCCCCCCATCGCCCCGCCGTCCATTGCCATCGACGCCTTCTACACGGGAGCCTCGGCCGAAACAGTGGAAAACAGCGTCACCCAGATCATCGAGCAGAAGATGACAGGCTTCGATGACATGCTGTATCTGTCCGGCACGAGCGATTCCGCCGGGGCCGCCCGGGTAGAATTGACCTTCAAGCCGGGCACCGATCCCGATCTGGCCTGGGCCAAGGTACAAAACAAACTCCAGCTCGCCATGACAAGCCTGCCCGAAGCGGTTCAGCGCGCGGGGGTCACGGTCAGCAAATCCACGCGCAATTACCTGATTATCGCGGGCCTCATCTCCGAAGACGGCAGTATGGACGGCAACGACCTTAGGGACTATGCTCAGTCGAACCTGGAAAAGGTCCTGGCCCGCGTCCCCGGTGTCGGCGAGGTCCAGAATTTCGGCAGCCAGTACGCCATGCGCATCTGGCTCAACCCCGAAAAACTCACCGATTACCGTCTGACCGTAGAGGATGTCATTCTGGCCCTGAAGACCTACAACGTGGAGGTTTCCGCCGGGCAGTTCGGCGGGGTGCCGGCGGTGAAGGGCCAGCGCTTGAACACCTCCATCATCGTCCAGAACCTCCTCAAGACCCCGGCGGAATTTGCCGCCATCCCCATCCTCACCAATCCCGACGGCGCCGTCGTCCGGATCCGGGATGTGGGACGGACGGAGCTGGGGACAGAGTCCTACGATATCGAGGGCTTTTATAACGGCAAGCCCTCCGCCGGTCTCGCCATCCGTCAGGCACCCGGCGCCAATGCCCTGGATACGGCCGACGCCGTCAAAAAAAAACTCGCAGAGATGAGCCGCTATTTTCCGCCGGGGATGAAGGTCGTCTACCCCTACGACACTACCCCCTTTGTCCGGGTGGCCATCAATGAAGTGGTCAAGACCCTCTTCGAAGCGATCTTGCTTGTATTCTTGGTCATGTGGCTCTTCATGGGCAATCTCCGGGCTACCCTCATCCCGACCATTGCCGTGCCCATCGTGATCCTCGGGACCTTCGCCGTCCTGGGGGCCTTCGGTTTTTCCATCAACATGCTCACCATGTTTGCCATGGTCCTCGCCATCGGCCTGTTGGTGGATGATGCCATCGTGGTGGTGGAAAACGTGGAACGGATCATGTGCGACGAGGGGCTTTCGCCCCGGGACGCCACGGCCAAATCCATGGAGCAGATCACCCCGGCTCTGATCGGCATCGGTTTGGTCCTCGCGGCGGTCTTCGGCCCCATGGCCTTTTTCCCCGGCTCGACGGGGGTCATCTACCGTCAGTTCTCGATCACCATCGCCGCGTCGATGCTCCTGTCGGTGGTCGTGGCCCTGATCCTGACCCCGGTGCTTTGCGCCTCCCTCCTCAAGCCGGTGGCCTGTGGACACCAGGCTTCTGAAAGTGCAGTGTTTTTTCTGCGCCCCCTTTCCCGGTGGTTCGACCGTGCCTTTTTCGGGCTGCGAGACCGTTATCTGCGCCTCGTCGGCCGCGTCCTTTCCCGAAAAAAGCGTTACCTGGCGGTTTTCCTTATCATTGTCGTCTGTCTGGGGTTTCTTTTCATGCGGATGCCGACGAGCTACATCCCTGATGAAGACCAGGGAATTCTCTTCGCGCAGATCCTCATGCCGACGGGGGCCACCTTGGAGCAGACCCAAGGGGTGGCCAATGAAGTCCAGCGCTATCTTCAGGAAAAAGAGAAAGAAGCGGTGGAATCGTGCATGACCATTGTCGGCATCGGCTTTTCCGGAAGAGCCCAGAACAACGGCCTGGTGTTTATCAAGTTGCGAGACTGGCATCTCCGCAATCGACCGGACTTGCGGGTAAAGGCCGTTGCCGGCCGGGCCATGAAAGCCTTTTCCCGGATTCGGGGCGCCCTGATTTTCGCCTTCCCGCCCCCGCCTGTCGTCGAGATGGGCAACGCCCGCGGGGTCGATTTCCAGTTGCTGGACCGGGGCGGCCTCGGCCATACCGCCCTGATGAACGCCCGCAATCAGCTCCTGGGCATGGCGGCGAAGGACCCGCGCCTGGCGAATGTCCGACCCAACGGCATGGAGGACGTTTCCCAGTTCCTGGTCGATGTGGACTGGGAAAAGACGGGGGCCATGGGGATCCCCCTTTCTTCCATTCACAATACCATTGCCGCGGCCCTCGGAGGGTCCTATGTCAATAATTTTATCCAGGCCGGCCGGGTCAAGAAGGTTTACGTTCAGGCCGACGCCCCTTATCGCATGCTTCCGCAGCATCTGGAGAAACTTTACGTCCGTAATGCCGCCGGGCAGATGACGCCCTTCGCCTCCTTCGCCTCCACCCGCTGGGCGACCGGTTCCCCCCGGCTGGAGCGCTTCAACGGTTTTTCGTCCATGAATATCTGGGGTGAGCCGGCGCCGGGGAGAAGTTCCGGGGAAGCCATGCAGGCCATGGAAGAGATCACGGCCAAGCTGCCCCAGGGGATCGGCTTTGACTGGTCCGGACTTTCCTATCAGGAGCGGATGGCCAAGGCTCAGGCGCCCCTCCTCTACGCCTTTTCCATCCTCGTCATCTTCCTCTGCCTGGCGGCCCTCTACGAAAGCTGGCCGATCACCATCGCCATCCTCCTCGTCCTGCCCTTGGGGGCCATCGGCGGCGTCATCGCCTCGAGTATGCGGGGGATGTCCAATGACGTCTATTTCCAGATCGGCCTTTTGACCACCATCGGACTAACCACCAAGAACGCCATCCTCATCGTCCAGTTTGCCAAGGCCCGGGCGGAAGAAGGAATGGGCCTCATCGAGGCGACGCTGGAAGGGGCGAAACTGCGTTTACGTCCCATCGTTATGACGTCCCTGGCCTTCGGGTTCGGCGTTTTGCCCCTCGCCTTGGCCACCGGGGCCATGACCGCCATCGGCACCGGCGTGCTGGGAGGAATGATCACCGGCACCGTCCTCGTGATTATCTTTGCCCCCCTCTTCTATGTGTTGATCGAAAGACTTTTCGGCAAGCATCGGCCGGGGGCAACTGAGGGGTCGGGCGGTGCTAAACCGGTCTTGCGGGTGTTAATGGAAAAGTTTTCGTGCAAACGCCGGCAAGGTGAAACCGCCGGGACTGCCGGCACAACCCCGATGGGAGAGGTATAGTTATGAAAAGATACTCCCCGCTCATCTTCTGGATCATAATCCTGCTGCTGGGGGGATGTACGATGGCCCCGAAATACGAGCGGCCGGCAGCTCCCGTTCCTAACCAATGGCCAACCGGCGCGGCTTACGAAGAAATGAAGGGTGCCGCCGCGGCGCCGGCCATGCAGGAGTTGCCGTGGCAAAAGTTTTTCACCGATGAACGCCTGCAAAAGATCATCGCAACGGCCCTGAAGAATAACCGCGATCTGAGGCTGGCGGTCTTAAATGTCGAGAAGTCCCGGGCTCTTTACGGCATCCAGCGGGCCGAACTGTTTCCGACGGTCAACGCCGTCGGCACCGGGAGCAAGGGGCGGGTGCCGGCGGATCTTTCCTATACGGGCCAAGATATGACGGTACAGCAGTACAGCGTCAATTTTGGCATGAGCGCCTGGGAAATAGACTTTTTCGGCCGCATCCGGAGTCTGAAGGATCGGGCCCTGGAAGAATATTTCGCCACGGATCAGGCCCGCCGCAGCGCCCAGATTCTCCTGGTGTCCTCCGTGGCCAACGCCTACCTCAACCTGGCGGCGGACCGAGAAAGTCTAAACCTGACGACCTCCACTCTCGATGCCCAAGAACATGCCTACAAACTGATCCGGAGACGTTACGACGTGGGGCTCGCCTCCGAAATCGACCTCCGGCGCGCCCAAAGCCAGGCCGATACGGCCCGGGGAGACGTCGCCCGCTACACCCAACTGGTTGCCCTGGATGAAAACGCCTTGCAGCTGCTCGTCGGCTCTCCCGTACCGCCTGCGCTCCTGCCGCCGGAGTTGGGGAAAGCTCGTCCGCTCCGGGATATTTCCCCGGGTTTGTCCTCGGAACTGCTCTTGGGCCTCCCCGACGTCCTGGCGGCGGAACACCGGCTCCGGGCTGCCAACGCCAATATCGGCGCCGCCCGGGCCGCCTTCTTTCCCCGCATCTCCCTGACGACAACCTTCGGCACGGCCAGCGCCGATCTGTCGGGACTCTTTAAAGACGGTTCAAGTACGTGGAATTTTGCCCCCCAGATCATTGTCCCGATTTTCGACGCCCGTTTGTGGTCGTTATATGATGCCACGAGAGTGGAAAAGGATATAACTATCGCCCAGTACGAACGGGCAATCCAAGCGGCCTTTCGGGAAACGGCGGACGCCCTGGCCGTCAAGGGTACGGTGAACCGCCAGGTTGCGGCCCAAGAATCACTGGTAACCGCCTTCGCCGCAACCTACCGCCTCTCCGTCGTCCGCTATACGAAGGGAATAGACGGCTATCTGAGCGTCCTCGATGCGCAACGCTCTCTCTACGGCGCTCAAAAGGGGTTGATCAGTCTTTATCTTTTCCGCCTCGCTAATGACGTTGCCCTATACAAGGCCCTGGGCGGGGGGGCATGAAACCATCATCATGTTGACGGAATTACTTGCCGCAGCATTGCTTGTATTTCTTGCCGCTTCCGCAAGGGCAGGGTTCGTTTCTGCCGATCTTGGGAGCTTCCCTTCTTACCCGTTTCGGTTTTACCATCTCGCCGTCTTTGAAGTACCATCTGCCCGAAACTTTTTCAAAATCGGCCAGTTCGTGATGCTGAAGCCGGTCGTCTCTCATGGAAAAACGGGCGATGAATTCAACCGAACCCCGATCATCACCGGGGCCTCCCGCTATGGTTTGAATGATCTTAAGCCCGTTCCAGACAGAGGACTTTGACCATTGCCTCGCTCCTTCTTCATCCCAATCCTTTCTGGAATCGGGGTGGATGGTGGCGTGTATATAGGGTATTTCCTCTAACGCATAGGCGCTGTATCGCGATCGCATCAACTGTTCCGCAGATTCCGGATGACTCTCCCCCCTTATGAAGGGTTCACAGCATCTATCGTAAGTATTACCTGAGCCGCATGGACAATCCATCTATATCTCCTCCTGATTTTTATTCGAAAATAATCTAAATATGGCCATGATTTATTTGTCTTTTCCCCTCTGGGTTAGAATCCTGGGCAAAGGAGTTTTGGCTTATGGATATTAATCCGCATGGCGGTACCTCCCACGTTGGAAGCAGAATAGACTAATCAGGCGACTAAATCAAGAAAACAGGAAAACCCATCCGGATTGTCTCTCTTCAACTCTCCATCGCCTTACGGCTACCTTTTTTATACCCCTCTTGACTTTCAAGGGATAAAAGATACATTAGACAGGTGTCAATAAATCGAGGGAGGTCAATGATGGAACTGAGAGAGGCGATTAAAGGTCGGAGAAGTATCAGAAAGTTTAAGACCGACGAAATTCTCCGCAGCCTGCTGGAAGGGATCATGGAAGAGGCCCGCTGGTCGCCATCCTGGGGAAATACACAGCCTTGGGAATTCTACCTGATTACCGGACAGCCCCTGGCGGAACTCAAGCGGCTGAAAAGGGAAAAGGAATTAGCCGGCGGACCTCCTGCCCCTGATATTCCCATGCAGGAGAAATGGCCGGAGGCGATGAAAGGCAGGTATGGAGAACTGGGACGGTTGGTTCTCGATACCCTCGAAATTCCCCGAGAGGATAAGGAGGCCCGTAACCGCTACTATCTGGGCATGGCCGGTCTGTTCGACGCCCCTTGTCTGCTCGTTGCCTGCATCCCCCGAGACTTGCGGGTGGAGTACGCCATGCTCGATATCGGTCTCGCGGTCCAGACCATCTGCCTCCTGGCCTATGACCGGGGATTGGGGAGCTGCATCATGGCCGCCTCCGTGCTCTATCCTGATTTGCTGAGGAGTATTGCGGCCATACCGGAGGACCGCCGTGTTGTTGTCGGGGTGGCTTTGGGTTATCCCGACGAGTCCTACCCTCTCAACCACTTCGAGCGGCCCCGTGCAAAAATGGAAGATTTCACTAATTGGGTGGATTGATTAAACGGAGTTCCCTCGCCATGGGGATTTATCTAAAGGGAACTATAAGGATATACTATCAGGAGGATATGATGAAAAGGAAACAAGTAAGTTTATTTGTGGTCAGGATGTTAGCTGTGGTAGCGGCGTCTTTTCTGGTGATGTGCATCTCCGCCTTCGTCCCGGGAGATGTCCGGGCGAATGACAAACGGGAAGCGGAGCAACTTGTGGATACGGCCCGCTACACTTTTGAAAGCTTTACCACCGCGGTGGATGCGAAACCGTTCCGGGACCTGTTAAAAAAGGCTAGGGGAATCTTCATCTGCCCCCAGATGCTGCGCGGGGCTTTTGTCATTGGCGCCTCAGGCGGGACAGGTGTCTTTGTGGCTAAAGAGCCGCAGACCGACACCTGGCTGGGACCGGCCTTTTACACGATTGGCTAGGTCAGTTTCGGTTTCCAGGCGGGAGGGGATGCATCGGAAATAATCATGTTGGCCATGACGGAGCGGGGAGCCAATGCCATGCTCTCCAGCGGCGTGAAACTGGGGGCGGACGTGAGTGTGGCGGTCGGACCGATAGGAGCCGGGGCAGACGCCTCGACGGCCAATTTCAGCGCTGACATCCTGACTTTTGCCCGTTCCAAGGGCCTTTATGGGGGAGTTTCCCTAAAGGGCGCCGTAATCAAAATCCGCGAGGGACTAAATAACCATTATTATGGACAGAAGGTGTCCCCCACGGACATCCTCGTGCGCAAGAATGTCACCAACCAGCAAAGCAAGGCCCTGTTGGGAGCCGTCGCTAAATACGCCGGCGGGAAATGAGCGCTTTAATGTCTTGAGAACATTCTCTTAATCTATCTTGCCGCTCCGGTATCGCCTGCTGGTAAAACCCCTAAATTCCCTCCCCCACGGGAGGAAATTTAGGGGAGCGAATCTCCGGGCTGGTTTACAAATAGTATTTTCGGCGCACTTATCCTCCCGCCGCTTGCTGGGTCCCCCCTTTGGGGTATTCGGCATTCTTGCCTCCAATCATCACGCAGACACAGTCATGCGCAGGTGCCGCTCGAAATGAGCAGTATCCCTGGCTTGCGCCGACGTCCGGCAGTACTTATTCTCAAAACCTCCCGGATGGTCTTATCCCGCGTCTCTGAGTCATGATTACCACTCAGGCGCATCCATGGAGATGCGGCATTGGTATGTCTTGCCTTTGAGAGGACCAGAGAGCAACCCTTTTTCCGACCGTTGATTTTCGGTAAAAACACATCCCCAAACCATATCCATAGTGACCAAAGGCCTGTTTCTCAGGGTGGGATCGAGATTTTCACCATCGATTCTCGATTTTCCGGCCATACCCCTGCGATCGTTTTCCCGGTAATTTGGCTCTTTTCGCTACAGGATCCTTCCGTGGTATTCCTCATCGCTTTTGTAGGGTTCGTTCTTCTGACGATGAGTGCTGCAGGGCTTCCACGACGGCCATATCCAGCATATCCATATCAATAGGCTTCTTGATGTATTTAAAAACTCCTTTTTTTTAAGGCTTCATCAATGGCATTTCCATCGTGAAAAGCGGTGATCATAATCACTTTCACCTGCCCATCTTGTTTTTTAAGCTCATCGTAAACAAAAAACCCACTTACGTCGGGAAGGCGGATATCGAGGATCACCAGTTCAGCTCGCGAGGCGGCATATTTGCTGATCCCCACCCATCCCTTGTCGGCGACTTCAACGTCATAACCTTCTTCAGTCAAATACATGTCAAGGGATTCCCGGATGGAATCGTCATCGTCAATGATCAAAATCCTCGGCATTATAACCTCTTTTATTTCCTACACGGATTATCCCTGCATTACCAGGATCATGCAAAGGTTAATATAAGCAGAATGTCTGGTTGACCGCTGATTGAACTATGGAAAGGAGGGGGGGCGCGAGTATGAGAAGGGCTTAGATAAATGTTACTTATTTGCCATTTTATTTCTTCGAGATAAGCTTGCGATAAAGACAGGCGTTGGGCAACATTAATGGCATCTCTCCAGGCGGGATGAATAAGCACGGCCTTGAAGCTGTCATCCTCGCGGTTATCCTGGCCGTTCTCGCTTTGAATCAGGGGACCGCTGTCATTAACAGGCTGCCAGAATCTCGATGTGTCATCTATCCCTGTCAACAGGCACAAAATCATGATGCCAAGGTAGATTAACGATTTTCGGGAGAAGCTGCTTCTATGCATAGCCATAAGGTTGCTAATACTCCTTCAAGGCCTTTAACCTAGCCAATTGATTGTAAGGCGGGCAGCCTTAGAAGTCAATGAAAATGATGGGATACCTGTTAAGCAGCTTATCTGCGCCGGATTAATCAGCATTATATATCACCTGTTTTTCTCCGAATTCGCAGGAGAGGACAAAGAAATCCTCCTCCAGGGCGGTCTTGACGGCGTAGGGAAGTTTCTTGAAAAGGTGGATCATGGCGGCGTTACGGTGCGAGGTATAGGCCACCATGGCGGAATACCCATTTCCCATTGCCCCTTGGGCGAGTTTGGTCAGGATGACATCAGCGATTCCCTTGCCCTGCCAGTCCTTGGAGACGGAAAAGGCTACTTCGACGCGGTTCTGGGCGGGTTCGAGATTATATTCACCCACGCCGATCACCCTTTCCAACCCCCCTTCTCCCGTGACGGCGACAACGGTCATGTTCTTGATGTAGTCCACCTGGTACATGTCGGCCAGTTGTTCTTCATAGAAGGTGGAACGTAACTGGAAGAACCTTGTGGCAACATCCTTGTCGTCCATGGTGTAGAAATGTTCCTGGATAGGGCGGATGTCGGTCGGTTTGACGGGCCGGAAGGCAACCCGGATCCCGCCGTATTCACGGATTTCTTCCAGCCGGACAGGATAGACGCCGAAGAGGGATTCGCTCAGGGTGCGCTCCGGGCTGATCAAGCCCATTTCCCCAGCCTGCCGGAACAGCTCTTCCCGAAAAGCGGGGTGGGCGATGCTGATCAGGGCCATGGCCCGCTCCTGGAGACTTTTCCCGAAGAGATTGACCATGCCGTATTCCGTGATGACATACTGGCTGTAACTCTTTGATATAAATACCGCTCCGCAGTCCAGTTCGGGAACAATGTTACTCTTTTTGCCGTCCGGCGTCGCTGCGGACAAAACGATTATCGATTTTCCCTCCGGGCTGGCCTGGGCGGCGATGACAAAATCGGCCATGCCCGTGACCCCGGAGAAATAGTTCTCCGGCAGGGCGTCGGCGGCGATCTGTCCCGTCAGGTCGATGGCCGTGGCGGCGTTCACGGAGGTCATCCGCTCCTGTTGAGCGATAATGATGTGGTTGTTTACATAGTCGGCGGGGTGAAATTCAACGGCGGGATGTTT
>DYRD01000217.1 GCA_020718905.1 Syntrophus aciditrophicus
TTTCCCACTTATAAAAACCTGTATCCTGTCCAAACAACCCCCACCACCTCTCTATGCAAGCTGTCCGACGGGATGGCGGATACCTTCGGAGATGTCCATCAAGATCGCCCGCATGGCCGTGCAGACAAACATCTTTCCCCTCTATGAAGTGGAAAACGGCGTCAACTGTACGATCAATTACAAACCTAAAGAATACCTCGTCCGGGAGTACTTCAAACTCCAGGGCCGTTTCCGGTACTTAAGCGACGCCGATCTCGACCAAATCCAGGAAATGGTCAATGATGACTGGGGGCTGTTGTTACGCAAGGCGGGGGAACACCCTTAATGCCGGGTCGAAATTAAAGCGCTATCTTCGTTGTCATCGGCTCCGCGACGTATGAATAATACGCCGGCGTCGCCTCTTTCTCGCCGCCTTGATAGCATCTCTAATTTTGAACCGGAATAAAAGGGATAGGGGTTCATAAATTCGGTTGCTAAACCATGAACCCGTCCCGCCTCGGGGTTTTTATGTCGCCATCAGGCTCTCTTGTACACCCGGTCATGAAGGGGCGTTTTGATGCCCAGCTCCCGGCCGGCTCTGACGATGTAACCGGTAAAGATATCGATTTCCGTCTCTCTGCCCTTTTCAAAGTCCAACTGCATGGAGGTCTTCGTTTCATAGGGAATTTGTTTAACCTTGGCGATGGTCGCCGGAACGATGTCGCCGGGAAGCTCGATCCCCTTTGCCAGGGCAATCTGTTCGACTTCTCCGATCAGGCCGGTCAATAAATCTCTGGTCTCAGGGTCATCCATCACTTTCCCGAAAGGTTGCTGCCGCAGGGAGGTCACCCCGGCAGCGGGGCAGATGAAGATAAATTTTGTCCACAGGGCGGTCCGGGAAGACGGCGTCAACTCCGAAGTAATACCCGCCTCCTGGAACAGAGCATCGATAGGCCTGAATTGCTCGACCGATCCGCCGGCGGGACCGAAAATAAGGCGGCCGGCGGGGCTGACCTGGTGAATAACGCCGGGAGACTCAATAAAGGCGGAGACGTAGACCGTACCATAGAAGAATATACCTCGGGGCAGCGCCCCCTGGAGACGTTCGGTAATATCCACCCCGTTTAGCAAAGGAATGATCACCGTATCATCCTTGACATTACCGGCAATCATGCGGGCCGCCTGCTCCAGACCATAACTCTTGACGGCAAATAACACGAGATCGCAGCCCCCCGCCTCGGCAGGATCATCCGTCGCCAAGAAGGGACGTGCCAGAACTTCTCCGGCCACCGCCAATACCGATTACCGCTATCCTCATAGGCCCTGCCTCCTTACCGATATAGCCCCCGTCCCTCTGATCGGACAAAATCCGATCCGCCATGCTTCACGCTTCTTAAACCTCAACCGGCTAAAACCCCACCCCATACTCAGACTGTTCCTTAGGGAAGGAAAACAGCTTTATCTTTATATTACCATCGCAGGCAGGGAATAAAAAGACAAAAGAGCAGCGGAGCCTCACCCTTAGCCATGGCCAGGTCCCTGTAACAGCATTGTAAATATTCTGTCGCCAACAGAAAAAAGACCCCCTCCGGATATCTTTCCGGCGGCGGCCTTTTTATGGAAGGAGGTTGACAGCTTCGGAAATCCATGCTAATCTGTTTGACATCAACAGGAAGCCCTCTTGCCCCCGTAGCTCAGTCGGATAGAGCACCGGATTCCTAATCCGGGTGTCGTGCGTTCAAATCGCACCGGGGGTACCATTCTTCAGCTTTTTAGTTTCTTTATGGGTGCTTCTCTCCCCACGCTCTCCCCATTTTTTTATAATGCCATGCTTTTTTATCCTGTTGGTTGTCTATCTTATCATGGTAGGAAAGCAGCCCCAGTAATTTGTATCTCGACCCCATTGATCGTTCCTCGTTCCTTGCCCATGAGTCGGTGTTGGGAAGTCTAAAATCGATTTTCTTTCTTTGGACGAATTGACCTTCCTCCCGGAAACTGATCCATTTTCAAATGGAGTCCTTCCTGATAAAGGAAAGCCATAT
>DYRD01000080.1 GCA_020718905.1 Syntrophus aciditrophicus
GCAATTTCCCACTTATAAAAACCTGTATCCTGTCCAAACAACCCACACCACCTCTCACGGCAGGCAAGTCATCCATCGTAAAAGGACGGACGAATTAGTCTTCTTGTCTCAAATATTGTGTTTGTGTCCATTTCGTAAAGCCAAACGCCAGCATCTGCGAGAAGCCGCATCTGCGGCTGATTAGATGCATGTACTTGCTATCCCGTTTCTAGAACCTTCTTGAAACCCCTATAATGGATGGAGTTGTATCCGAGGGGATGATAGAAGTCCATTGCCTTTATTCTCTCTGCTGCGGATACAAGCATTATGTACCTGCAGCCATGAGCTTCGTACCAATGCCTTGCCGTCTCATTTCCTGGGCCACGATGACATTTTCGACAACCATGAAAGGGATGCACTTTCCGAACAGGTCATGACAAACAATCCCAACAAGAGATCCAATAAGGTGACCTTCTTTTCGTGCACCGAGCAAGTAGTAATTACCGTCCTTCTGAATGGTTGGCAATAGTTCCAGCATTTTTTTGATGTTGCCTTCTTCATCTATGAGTTCTTTTTGCAGCAAGGCCAACTTAGGCAGATCGCTTTCAACTATAGGCCTAATGTCCATTCCTAATTATTCCTCACAGATAACGAAAAGCTCAGCCGCGCGGGAAGCGCGTCGGCCGGAATGCATTTGTTATGCGTTTTTCTTGAATTTTAATTCTCCATGTTCCGCAAACTCAAACATTGGCCCCCACGCTACTTCCCAGTAGTAGCCATCAAGATCAGAGAAGTATCCACTGAATCCACCCCAGAATGTTTCTTGTGGTTCTTTCACGACGCGAGCACCAGCCGATTCGGCACGTCTTACAATTTTAACAACGTCGTCTTTGCTTCGAGCATTGTGGGCAAGCGTCACGCCACTAAATCCGCTACGAAGGCAAGTCTTTCAAGCGGATAAAGAGAAATCCAAGTTCCAGGAAGCTCAATAAATGTAACGCCGTCATAAGAAGTGTTAGGATGTGTACCAAGGGCGGCTTCATAGAATTTCGTTGCCTTGTTTAAATCAGATACACCAAGTGTTATCAAAGTAACCTTGGAAATCTGCATAATCCCTCCTCCTTAATACGCATAATGCGGGGCCAAGCGGTGGCACGAGCCTGCCGGCCTGCGGAGCAGGTCATACAGGTGAAGTGACGACCGCTTCAGCGATTTGTTGGCACCGCGCAAATCAGCACGCAAGGCATTGATTTCTCGCTGTGTCAATCGTCGTAAACCTTAATGATCGGTGCGCCAGCAAAGGAGCTGAAAAGCGATAGCTTAGCTCCGCATAGCCGCCGCGTGCAGCGGCGACTACAATTATGTTTTGTTTACAGTGACAAACATTCAAGTAAAAATCAAGTATTATCATAAAAGGATTCCTCCTTGACATCCGCTATTGATCTTTAATATCGGAGTAAACGCAATCAGCTTTTACTGAGAAAGGAATTATCGGCAAGCGATGTCTTCTCTATCGACACTTCCGAATTTTCAGCAGGTGATGCGGGATATGGCGAATACCCCGACGAGCCCCCTTGATTTGCTTTTGATGAAGACGCCGGACGAACGGAAAAAGGAGAATGAATAGATGATCAAGAAGGAAGCTGTCGGCGTCCCAACCGTCGAAAGCAATCCGGAGTTCCGGAAGGCCCTGGACTTGATGGAGGATTCCCACCGCCATATCTTCATCACCGGGCGGGCGGGGACGGGGAAGTCGACGCTGCTGACTTATTTCCGCAGGCATGCGGGGAAGACCGTCGTCGTGCTGGCCCCGACGGGGGTGGGGGCCATCAACGTGGGCGGGCAGACGATCCATTCTTTTTTCGGGTTCAGGCCCGACGTCACCCCCGCGGCGGTCAAACGCCGAAGCGGGGATGAGCAGCAGAATATCTATAGGAAGGTGAAAACGATCGTCATCGACGAGGTCTCCATGGTGCGGGCGGATCTTCTCGACTGCATGGACAAGTTTCTGCGCCTGAACGGCCCCGACGGGACCCTTCCCTTCGGCGGCGTCCAGATGATCTTCATCGGCGATCTCTACCAGTTGCCTCCTGTCGTCGGCAGCCACACCCGGGATATTTTCCGGACCCATTACGCAACCCCCTATTTCTTCAGCGCCCAGGTCTTCGCCGGCCTGGATATCGCTTTTGTGGAGCTGGAAAAGATCTACCGTCAGCAGGACGACGGCTTCATCCGCCTCCTCAATGCCATCCGCAACCGCACCGTCACCGACGGGGATATCGCCCTGTTCAATCAGCGCCACGACCCTGATTTTGCCGCGCCGCCCGGTGATTTTTACATCCATCTGACCAGCACGAACGACCTGGCCGACGCGGTCAATGAGGAGCAGCTTGCCAGGCTGCCCGACCGGGTGCGGAAATTCACGGGTCTCATCACCGGGGAATTCGGCAAGGAATACCTGCCCACGGCCCCGGAGCTGAAACTGCGTAAGAACGCCCAGATTATGCTCCTCAACAACGACAGCTACGGACGATGGATCAACGGTACGATCGGCCGGGTGACGGGCTTCAAAAAGGACGAAGAGGGCGAGACGCTCATCCAGGCGAGACTGGACAACGGAGAAAAGGTGGACATCGCCCCGAACACCTGGGAGATTTACCGTTTTTTCCTGAAAGATGGCGAACTGGCCTCAGAAACCGTCGGCGCCTTCACCCAGTACCCCGTGCGCCTGGCCTTCGCCGTGACGATCCACAAGAGTCAGGGGAAGACCTTCGCAAAGGCGGTCATCGATGTCGGCCGGGGCACCTTCGCCCACGGGCAGATGTACGTGGCCCTTTCCCGCTGTACCAGCCTGGAGGGGATCGTCCTGAAGCAGCCCCTCCGGAAGAGCCATATCCTACTGGACTGGCAGGTGGTGAAATTTCTGACGCAGTTTCAATACGCCCAGGCAGACCGCCAACTGCCGAGAGAGGACAAGGTGCGGCGCCTTGGCGAGGCCATTCGGGACAAAAAACAACTGGAAATCGTCTACCTGCAGGCGAAGGATGAAAAATCCCGGCGGACCATCCGGCCGCTCCTCATGGGAGAGATGGAATACAAGGGCCATCCCTTTACGGGGCTCACGGCCTTCTGCCTGACCCGCCGGGAAAAGCGCGTTTTCAATGTGGACCGGATTCTGGAAATCCATGCAGCTTCTGCGTAAGGGGAGAAACAATTTCTGTTTGGAAGGACATCCCATAATTTGCCGTATCCCAACTCCTTGAATCCATTACCCATCGATCATATACTTCCGGAACTGATAGAGGCAGTACTCGCCAAGCCGGCGGTGGTCCTTCAGGCCCCGCCCGGTTCCGGCAAGACGACGCGGGTACCCCTGGCCCTCCTGGGGGCGGATATCGCCGCCCTCCTTTCCGAACGGGATATTATGCGACGGAACAACATGGAGGACCGGGAACGGCAGGGGGGAGCGGACATCGGTACACGCATTGAGATGCTCCGGCGCTGGCGGAAGGAAAAACATCCCACCGCCGGAACGGACCCATACGCCTTGCGGGCCGTGGAGCAGGCGGCGGAGCAGCTCCGGAACCTGGCGGAAAGAGAGGCGGGAAGGCCCGTCCGGGGAAGTAGCGGAGAACCGGAAGTTTCCTCTCTCCTCATCCACGCCTATCCCGACCGGATCGCCAAAAAACGCGAAGATGGAAGCGGCCGCTACCTCCTGTCCCAGGGAAGAGGCGTGCGGCTGCCCCGGGGAAGCGGCCTCACCGCAAGCCCCTATCTTATCGCCGTGCACCTTGACGGAGGGGAAAAGGCGGAAGGGACGATCCATATGGCCGAACCCGTATCCGAGGAAATCATCAGGCGGGAACTGGGCGCCCATATCGAAACCCGGCGGCAGGTGGAATGGGACAAACAGGAAGGACGGATTGTCTCTTTCCTTACCGAAGGGCTGGGGGTGCTGTCCCTCTCGACAAAACCCTTCCCCGTCCCCGACGAAGAGGCGCTCCCGATCCTCTGCGCGGCGATCCGCTCCGGGGCCGCCGACCTCACCTTCGGCGGGGAAGACCGGCAATTTCAGGGCCGCGTTGCCCTGCTTAGCCGCGCCTTTCCCGGGGAGAACTGGCCCGACCTGTCGGAAGCGGCCCTCCTCTCGTCCCCGGAAGGATGGCTGGCGCCCTCCCTTGCGGGCATCCGCACGGGGGAACACCTTGCCGGTCTCGCCCTTCTCCCGGCCCTGCAGGGCCTCCTTTCCCGGGCGCAGCGGCAGCGCCTTGACGAGGGCGCCCCGAAGGCCCTTACCGTTCCCAGCGGCCGCAGCGTTTTCCTGGACTACACCGCCGGGGAACTGCCCGTCCTGGCCGTCAAACTCCAGGAACTTTTCGGTCTCGCCGCAACCCCGACCGTCGCCGGCGGACGGGTGGCCGTCCTGATCCACCTCCTGTCGCCCGCCGGACGTCCGGTCCAGATCACCCGCGATCTGAAGGGATTCTGGGCAACCGGCTACCCCCAGGTAAAGAAGGAATTGCAGGGACGCTATCCGAAACATCCCTGGCCCGACAATCCCTTGACCGCCGTCCCCACCCACCGGGAAAAAGGCCAAAGAAAATAAAATGACATACCCCCCTCACCCTCTCCCCGAGGGAGAGGGTATTAAGGAGCGGATCACAATTGCGGATTTTGCGGCAGCACCTCTTCCCTCCCCCGCAGGGGAGGGCTGGGGTGGGGATGGGTTAAGGTTCTGAAGTTTTCCTACTAATCACAAGAAAGATCCTGATCCCGCTGGCATGTCTTTTCTTGCGTCTTTTCGGCCAGGCGCATTTCCCGCCGGGTTTTTGCCTCTCCGTGGCGCCGTCTCTGGATGTCCGTCTCCAGAATCAGCGGTGGCAGTACGAGAGCCTTACCATGCTTGTCAAGAGACACATAGGTCAGATAGGCCGTCGACGTATGGAGCCGCTCCCCCGTAAGGATATTTTCCGACTCCACGCGGACGCCCACTTCCATGGAGGTCCTCCCAACAAAATTCACGCTGGCCCGGAGGGTGACAAAATCACCCACAAAGACGGGATGATAGAAATCCAGCCGGTCCACGGAGGCCGTAACGGCATTAGACCGGGCGTGCCTGATGGCCGCAACGCCTGCCACCGTATCGATGAGTTTCATGATTACCCCGCAGTGAACATTGCCGGCGGGATTGGCATACTGGGGGTTCATCTGCTGGGCCATGACCACCGAGCTATCTCTTACTTTTTTACCTTCCATGCTTAACCTCTCTTCCCTCTCAAGATTATTACCTTCGCAATGACCGGACGAATGTTCTCCGACTTTTTACGAACACGTCATCTATACCATTATCAAACCTCATTTCCCAACCTTGATAGTCACCCTTTTCCTACCTTTTTCCCGTTGACGCTTCATCATTCTTATCCTATGATAACCATCACGGATCTGAAATAAGGAGGCATGGCCATGGCCGATGGAGCGGACAATAATTTCAATAAATTACGTGTCAAATTATGGATAGCGGTTATCGTCCTCATACCGATCGCCGGTTCTGCTCTCTATACCTGGGTCACGTTGACGTGGAATTTCTCGACGGGCGAACGGACCGGTTATGTCCAGAAACTCTCCAAAAACGGCTGGGTCTGTAAGACCTGGGAGGGCGAAATGGCGATGGTGACCATGCCCGGGGCCATCCCGGAGAAATTCTTTTTCAGCATCCGGGACGACAATGTAGCCGCCCGGATCAATAAATTAGCCGGCAAGCGGGTTTCCGTCGTTTATGAGCAGCACAAAGGCGTACCGACAACCTGTTTCGGAGAGACGCTCTATTATGTCGTTGACGTCAAGGCGATTGATTAACGCAGTTGAAATAACAGCCGTGCTTATGATACCCCTACCCCATGCTATCTCCGTCTATGCAGAAAGGACCCTATTTCTGTCTCGCCGTTGCCGTCGTCTGCGTCTGCCTGCTCGCTCAGGGATGCGGTAAGGGACAATACAAGACAAAAGAAAAGAGAATCGTCCGGAAGATGCTTGTTACCGGTTACGATGCGGGGAAGAAATCGACGGGATGGAAACGCAAATGGGGCCTCTTCTTCCTGCCTCCCGTTTATGCCTACGGACCCAATGAAGGCAAACGCAAGGAAGTCGGCATCACCTCCGACGGCACCAAGGCCAAAAAAGGAACCATCGCCGCCGACATCACCCGCTATCCCTACGGCACAAAGATGTACGTCCCCGGTTACGGCTGGGGGGAGGTTCACGACATCGGCACCGCCATCAAGGGAGAGCACATCGATCTCTTCTTCGACAGTGAAAAGGAAGCCAAGGCTTGGGGCAAGAAAAACCTGGATGTCATCATCCTGCTTAAGGAATAAAGGGACAATGGACTATTTTTTCAAACCAAAAAGCATCGCCGTCGTCGGCGCGACCACCAACCCCTTCAAGGGGGGAAACGCCATTCTGAAAAACCTCATCACCGGTTACAGGGGCAAAATCTATCCCATCAACCCCCGTTACAACGAGATTGAGGGGCTTCCCTGTTATCCTGCCGTTGGCGCCATCCCCGGCCCTGTCGAGCTGGCCATTGTCTTCGTCCCCGCCCACCAAGTCCCGGACGCCGTCGCCCAGTGCGCCGCCAAGAGCATCCCGGGAGTAATCATCGAATCCGGCGGTTTCGCCGAAACGGGGGCCGACGGTAAGAGCCTCCAATCCTCCCTGACCAATCTGTCCAAGGCGACGGGGATCAGGCTCTGGGGCCCCAACTGCATGGGCCTCGTCGACGTCGTGAACAGCCACGTCTTTTCCTTTATGGACCCCCGGGCCCTTCAGGCGGGTCTGACGCCCGGCAGCGTATCCCTCGTTGTCCAGAGCGGCATGCTGTCGGCGGGCTTTCTCGTCGATATCATGAGCCACGGCATCATGGGCATCAGCAAGGTCTGCTCCGTGGGCAACAAGATCGACGTCGACGAATGCGACCTCCTCCCCTGGCTCATCGCCGACAAGGATACCGCCGTCGTGGGGCTATACCTGGAATCCCTTCTCAATGGCCGCCTTTTTATCGATATCTGCCGGAGTTCTCCGAAACCGATCGTGGTATTGAAAGGCGGCAAAAGCGCGAAGGGGGCCCAGGCCGCCATGAGCCATACGGCCAGCCTGGCGGGAAACGAGCGGATTATCCAGGGGGCTTTCGCCCAGGCTGGGGTTGTCGAAGCCAGCGACTTCAAGCAGATGATGGACCTCTGCCGGACCCTGAGCATGGTCCCGCCCCGTAAGGTACACCGTCCCGGTCGGGTGGCCATCCTGACCTTCAGCGGCGGGGCGGGGATCGTTTCCGCGGATTTCCTGGAAGCGCAGGGCCTGGAAGTAGCCGATCTCTCCGAGGAAACGCAGGCGTCCCTGGGCAAACTGTTCCCCGAATGGATGCCCGTAAGCAATCCGGTGGATCTCTGGCCCGCCATGGAACGTCATGCCACCGGGAATATCGATGTCATGGCCCAGGCGTTGACAGCCGTCCTCGCAGATCCACAGGTGGACGCCGTCCTCCTCCATGCCTTTGTGGGCAATTTCCGTATCCTTTTTGATATCGAAGATTTAGCTCAACAGACCAATGCGGCGGGCAAGCCCGCCTTTATCTGGCTCCTCGGGAAAAGGGAGGAGGCCTTCCGGTGTTACACCGCGGCCCGGGACCTCGGTGTCCCCGTCTTTTCGGAGATCGGCCGGGCCGCCGAATGCATGGCCGCCGTGTTCAAGGGGAGGAATTAATGATTCATTCCGGAACGAGGTCGATAACGGTGATTTCCGGAGGAGAGAGGAAGCGCACCGGCGGTCCCCAGGTCCCCGTTCCCCTGCTCACGTAAAGACGCGACCCTTCCGGCAATTGGAACGATCCGCCCTGCAAGGGAAAAACGAACCCCGTCACCATGCTGAACGGGAAGATCTGGCCTTGGTGGGTATGACCGGAAAGCTGAAGATCTAAGGCCCCCAGCGCCTCCGTGGCAATTATCGGCTGGTGTTTCAGAAGCAGGTTGTAGGTTCCACCGGGGAGACCGGCCAGGAGCTTCGTTTCCGGAATCCCCCGGTGCAGTCCCATCCTTGTCCCCGCCGGATCGTCCACACCGGCGATATTGATCATCCCCGCGACATTGACCCCTTCGCCCCGTAATACTGTAAAGCCGGCCCGGCGGGTAAAGGCGAGGGCCTGGTCAAGGCCGGCGTAGAATTCGTGATTTCCCGTGACGGCATACTTGCCGTATCTCGCCCGGATACCCTCAAGGAGCGGCAGCGATCCGTAGATGTTGTCGATCTGCCCATCCACAAGATCACCCGTGGAAACGAGAATATCCGGGTCCGCCTTCTTTACCGCCGCCATCATCCTTTCCAGACGTCCCCCCCGGACAATCATTCCCACATGGACGTCGGAAATCTTGACGATCCGGAGCCTCGCGATGTTTTTGGGAAGCTTCGCCGTCTTGACGACCAGGTGCTCCGTCCGGATGTTTAGCGCCTCAAAATAATCGTAGATATTGATGCCGACGGCGATGGCAAGGGGCACCAGGAACAGGATCAGGGCGGAGGGATAAAGATGGTTCAGCTCAAAACCGCCGAGTTCGCTGTTCATCCAAACGGCAAAACGGTAAAAATCCAGGCACAGGGAAACAACGAAGAATAAAAAGACCACCCCCATCCAGGAGTAACCGAGATAGGAGAGAAAACAGGCGGCCCCCTCATAGCCTTCCCGTTCGGAAAGACGGACCAGGATGGGGCAGATTAAGAGGAACAGCAGGGATACGGCGACGGCGGCGTGCACCCACGGCGTCATGGGGAAAGCCGCCTGCAGGCGGACATAGAAGAACAGATGAATGCCGCCGTAGAGCAGGAAAAAGGAGAGGAGAAAAAGGATCATGGTCCCCAGACCGAGGCGGCGAATCGAGGATAGATCCGGCGCATCCGCTCCTGCACCGGCCCCCGCGGCTCCGCCAGCTCCTCCTCCGTCAGGGGGTCCATAATCGGAATGGACCGCTCCCCGATGGCCAGATCAAACCCGGTATTGCGGACAACTTCTTCCAGTGCGACGCCGGGGAAGAGGGATGCAAGGATAATTTCCTTCTTGGCGCCGTCGAAGGCCATCACGCAGAGGGGCGTAACCACATGGCTGAGGCCGCCCCGCCGCCAGGGGGCGTCATCGGTGGCCGTGGCATTGACAAAATCCACATTGGGAACAAAAAGCCGCCCGTTGTGAGCGGTTGTAAACATGATCACCCGACTGACGAGGGCGGAAAGCATTGACGAGCCGGCGCCGCCGGGAAGACGGACGGGCGGCCGGTCATAGTCCCCCAGCATGGAAAGATTGATTGAGCCGCGTTTGTCAATCTGGACGCCGGAGAGGAAAAACACGTCTATTTTACCCCTTTGGGCCAGGGCGAAGAGCTCATGAAAGCCTTCGGAAAGACGGAAATCGGGGTCACCGTAAATCAGGGTTGTCAGGTAGGGGGCATGGGTCCTTTTCGCCAGCAGCGCCGCCGCGGCCGGGAGGGGCGACAGGGTTCCCGCCGCGACCCACTCGCCGTCCCGCAACAGCCTGGAAATGGCGCCGATCATCAGTTCCGGCGTTTGCCCCGGCTGCTTGGAAATGGTTCGTTTCGTCATACCGCTGTTTTCCCCTATTTCTTGCGAAAATTTACCGTTTCCAGATACCGATGATGATCTGGGGGAACGAAAATGTATTTCTCCAGATAGGCGGCAAATCCCTGCTCGTCCTTGGCCGCCGCGACATATTCCCCGATATGGGCGGCGTCGAGAGCGGGTATGGCAAAACTGGACAGGTGCATAAGTGGGAGGATTGTTCTATAATGCATCCCGGGAGGATCAGAAAATGAGCAAAAGACCAAGGCGGAATCATGCACCGGCGTTCAAG
>DYRD01000081.1 GCA_020718905.1 Syntrophus aciditrophicus
CTCGAGGCCAGGGAAGACACGATCCCCAGATCGATGGCCGGTTCGCTGACCTTCCCCCCCCCCCCCGCCACGTTGATGAAGATATCGTGGCTGCTCAGATGGAGGCCGCAAATTTTGTCCAGGACCGCCACGAGCAGCGAAACCCGGTTCCCGTCCACACCGATGGCCGTTCGCCGGGGCATCCCCAAATTTGTCGGAATCACCAGCGATTGGATCTCGATGAGGATGGGCCTCGTCCCTTCCATACTGGAAACGACAACGGACCCCGCCGCCTGCTTGGGCCGTTCGGCCAGGAAAAAAGCCGAAGGATTGGCCACTTCCTTAAGACCGTCGCCCCGCATCTCGAAGACACCGATTTCGTTCGTCGGCCCGAAGCGGTTCTTGATCCCCCGGATGATCCGGAAGGCATGCCCTCCGTCCCCCTCGAAATAGAGAACCGTATCCACCATGTGCTCCAGGACCTTCGGCCCCGCAATGGCGCCGTCCTTGGTCACATGACCGACAAGAAAGACGGGGATCCCCGTCCTTTTAGCTAAAATAATCAACCGTTCCGATGACTCCCGCACCTGGCCAACGCTCCCGGGGGCGGAAGCAAGGAACTGGGAACATACAGTCTGGATGGAATCTACTACGACGGCCTGGGGTTTGATTGCCTCGATGTGGCGAATCATGCTGTCCAGATCGATCTCCACCAGCACGAGGAGCTGGGGCGAATCGGCGCCGACCCTTTTCCCCCGCAGCTTGATCTGCCGTGCCGATTCCTCGCCGGAAATATAGAGCACCTTCATCCCCTTCGCGGCCAGTTGCTGGAGAAGCTGCAGGAGAAGCGTCGACTTGCCGATGCCGGGATCGCCACCAACGAGAATCGCCGATCCGGCCACCAGCCCGCCCCCCAGAACCCGGTCCATCTCTCCGATTCCGGTCCGGACCCGATCCCGTTCATCCGCCTCGATAGCATCGATGGGCTGCGGGGCTTCCTGAAACGAAAAAGACGACCGCCCGGGCGCCCCCGCTGCCTCTCTGATCTCTTCCTCGACAAAGGAGTTCCACTCCCCGCAACCCGGGCATTTACCAAGCCATTTCGCGGCATCATGGCCGCAGTGCTGGCAGAAAAAGGCCATCCGGGACTTTTTATGCGACATCAATCCATCCCCATTCTAAAATCCCCTTTGCAAGGAAGAATGTTTTCAAAGCATAATCCAAGCTTAAGAAGAAAACGGTATTTCTTATGCCATAGGCCATTCAAAATTTCAAATATATAAACACCAAAAAGGATAGTTTAGGCGATATGCGATACAAAATATGTTGTTATTACACGAAATATGAATAAGTAGTAAATGTTATTATAAATGGCACCACCAGAGCTGTCAAATTGCTTGTCTTCTCCTGGAAAGCTTGATATATTTCGCGCCCTCTGAATTACATAAGAAGGAGATTTAAGTTTTTATGCACAATCCGAATTTCAGCTCCGGCCCCTGTAGCAAGCGCCCCGCCTGGGGACTCGAGGCCCTGAAGGACGCCACCGTCGGCCGCTCACACCGGTCCAATCTGGGCAAGGAAAAACTCGCAAAAGCCATATCGGAAACGAAACGCCTCCTCGGGATTCCTGATGATTATCTCTGCGGTCTCATGCCCGGTCCCGACACCGGGGCCTTCGAGGCGGCGATGTGGAGCCTGTTGGGTCCGAAACCGGTGACGGTCTTGGTCTGGGAGAGTTTCTCCGCAGGGTGGGCCACAGATATCAGCAAGCAATTAAAGCTCAAACCCACGGTAATGACGTCCGATTACGGGAAGATCCCCGATCTGGCGGCCATCGACTGGACAAACGATGTCGTTTTCGTCGCCAACGGGACGACGAGCGGCGTGAAGGTTCCTCATTGGGACTGGATCCCCGCCAACCGGGAAGGAATAACCCTCTGCGACGCCACGAGCGCCGCCTTCGCCATGGAGATCGACTGGTCCAAGATCGACGCCCTCACCTTTTCCTGGCAGAAGTGCCTGGGTGGCGAGGCTGCCCACGGGATGCTCGTCCTGAGCTCCCGGGCCGTCGCCCGTCTCGAATCGTACGATCCTCCCTGGCCGATGCCCAAGATTTTTCGCATGAAGAAAGGCGGGAAGGTCAACGCGGGCATCTTTGTCGGGGACACGATCAACACCCCTTCCATGCTCTGCGTCGAGGATTATTTAGACGCCCTGGCCTGGGCCGCTGAGATGGGGGGTTTAACCGGTCTTATCGCGAAAAGCGAAGCAAATCTGAAGATCGTTGAAGACTGGGTAGCCCGCAACCCCTGGACGACGCTGTTGGCGGCGGATAAGGCCATTCGATCCAATACGTCGGTCTGCCTGACCGTAGCAGATCCCAAGTTGGCGGCCCTTCCCAGAGCGGAGCAGGAAAGGTTCCTTAAAGGGCTAGCCAGTGAATTGGGGAAGGAAAAGATCGCCTTTGACATCAACGCCTATCGGGATGCCCCGCCCGGCTTCCGCTTCTGGTGCGGCCCCACGGTGGAGGGTGCAAATCTGAAAACCGCATTGGATGAGCTGGAGAAGGCTTATAAGGAGAAGAGCTTATGAAGAAGGTTTTGGTTAGTGATACCCTGTCCAAGGAAGGGATCGAAATTCTGCAGAATACGTCGGGGATTGAGGTGGATGTAATGACAAACCTGACCCCGGAGGAGCTAAAAGGTGTTATTAAAGACTACGACGGACTGGTTATCAGATCGGCAACGAAGGTCACCCCGGAGATTATCGCCGCGGCGGAAAATCTCAAGGTCGTCGGGCGGGCAGGTATTGGCCTGGACAATGTGGACGTCCCGACGGCAAGCAAGCGGGGCATCGTCGTTATGAACACCCCCGGAGGCAATACCATCACGACGGGGGAGCACGCCATCGCCATGATGCTTTCTCTGGCCAGAGAGATCCCCCAGGCCACGGCCTCCATGAAGGTGGGCAGGTGGGAAAAGAAAAAGTTCATGGGGGCGGAAATTTTCAACAAGACCCTCGGCATCGTCGGCATCGGACGGGTAGGGACCATTGTTGCGGACCGGGCTCAGGGCCTGAAGATGCACGTCGTCGCCTACGACCCCTTCATCTCCCATGAAGCGGCGGGAAATCTGGGGATTGCCCTGGTTAGCCTCGACGAACTCCTCAGACAGTCGGATTTCATTACCGTACACACCCCCATGACGAAGGAGACCCGGGGCATAATCAACGCCACCGCTTTCGCCAAGATGAAAAAGGGCGTCTTCATCATCAACTGCGCCCGGGGAGGCATCGTCAGCGAGAAAGACCTCTACGACGCCATCGTGTCCGGGAAGGTAGCAGGGGCGGCCCTCGATGTCTTCGAGGAGGAACCGACAAAGAACACGGCCTTGGTCGGCCTGGAGAACGTCATCTGCACACCCCACCTGGGGGCTTCGACGGACGAGGCGCAGATTAATGTGGCCATCGCCGTAGCCGAGCAGATAGCGGACTATCTCACCAGAGGCGAGATCCGCAACGCCGTAAACTTCACCTCCATCAGCGCCGAACTCCTCATGGTCATTCAACCCTATCTTGAGCTGGCGGAGAAATTGGGACGCTTTCATGTCCAGCTTGTCCAGGGGGCCATCGAAGAGGTCGTCATCGAGTACAGCGGCAAGATCCTCAATTATAATGTCGCCCCGCTGACCATCGCCATCCTCAAGGGCCTACTGACGCCGATCCTCAAAGAGACCGTGAATTTCATCAATGCCCCGGTGGTGGCCAAGGAGCGGGGGATCAAGGTGATCGAGGCGAAGAACAGCGACATGAAGGACTATACGAGCCTGATTTCCCTAACTCTCAAAACAGCCCAGGAAAAATCCCACATTGCGGGGGCCCTCTTCGGGGTCCAGGATCCGCGGATCGTGCAGCTCAACAAGTTTACCCTGGATGTGGTCCCCGAGGGGCATATGCTCGTGATTTACAACTATGACCGCCCCGGCGTCATCGGCAATATCGGTACAACTTTGGGGGTTAATCAGATCAACATCGCCCGCCTCCATCTGAGCCGCGAAGAGGCAGACCAGGAGTCACTCGTAATCCTCAGCACCGACGGCGCCGTCCCGGAGGAAGTCATCACAAAACTGTTGAATCTGCCCCATGTGATCTCGGTCAAAGAACTGGACATGTAGTTAAGGAGAAGGAGCTAAAGAAATGGCAAACGTAATCGTCGTCGGGACGCAGTGGGGAGATGAAGGCAAGGGCAAGGTCGTGGACCTATATGCGGAAAATGCGGACGTCATCAGCCGTTTTCAGGGAGGGAACAACGCCGGCCATACCCTCGTCGTCAAGGGAGTGCAGACAATCCTCCATCTGATTCCTTCGGGGATCCTCCACGACCAGAAAATATGCGTCATCGGTAACGGTGTCGTCGTCGATCCGCAAGTACTCCTGGATGAAATTGACAAACTAACCAGCCGCGGTCTTTTCCCACCCAACACCAGTCTCTACGTCAGCGAAAAGGCTCATCTGATTATGCCCTATCACCGGCGGCTCGATCTGGCGCGGGAAGGACGGCGGGGCGGCGGGAAAATCGGCACGACGGGCCGGGGTATCGGCCCCGCATACGAGGACAAGGTCGCCCGAACCGGCATCCGCGTCGGAGACCTTTTCGATAGCGACTCTTTCCGGGAAAAGCTGGTTCGCAATCTGGAGGAAAAGAATTTTCTCCTCACCAACTATTTTGGCGAGGAACGGGTGGACCCCGAGGCGGTCTTCACGGAATATCATGGTTATGGAGAGCGGTTGCTACCCTTTGTCACGGACACCTCCGTCATCCTCCACCGGGAACTCCGGCGGGGCCGGAAGATCCTTTTCGAGGGAGCTCAGGGATGCCATCTCGATATTGACCATGGAACATATCCTTATGTGACATCATCCAATACCGTGGCTGCCAACGCCTTTTCCGGGACCGGACTGGGGCCGGCGGGGAACTTTACCGTTGTTGGGATCTGCAAGGCCTATACGACGCGGGTTGGAAGCGGCCCCTTCGTTACCGAGCTTTCCTGCGAAATCGGCCGGCGCATCCAGGAC
Organism: Syntrophus aciditrophicus; assembly: GCA_020718905.1. GTDB lineage: Bacteria > Desulfobacterota > Syntrophia > Syntrophales > UBA8958 > UBA8958. The sequence continues at coordinate 5,053 of DYRD01000081.1, forward strand.
GCGGGCCAGGAATTCGGAGCTACGACAGGGCGGAAGCGGCGATGCGGCTGGCTGGACATGGTCCTCGTGCGCCATGCCATCCGGGTGAGCGGGATTACCGGCATTGCCCTAACCAAGCTGGATGTCCTGACGGGCATCGAAAAAATCAAGATATGCGTGGGTTACCAGACGGCACGGGGGGAGCGGATAAACTTTGCCGTCCCCGCGAATCTGCAGGTGCTGGCGAATTGCGAGCCCGTTTACGAAGAGATCGACGGCTGGACTGAGGATATCAGCCAAGCCCGGCGCATCGAGGAACTGCCGAAGAATGTTAGGAAGTATCTCGAACGGATCGAAACCATGGCCGACATCCCCCTGGTCCTCGTATCAGTGGGAGCGGCGCGGAACGAAACCATCGTCCTGAAGAATCCCTTCATTTCGTAGGTCTCCGTATTTTAAATTCTTGACAATTCTCCTGACTTGCTGATAATGAATCAGGCTTTAATTATGGTTACCGGGGACGTTAGCTCAGCCGGTAGAGCAGCGGACTTTTAATCCGTTGGTCGCGGGTTCGATTCCCGCACGTCCCACCACTTTATAAAATAAAGGATATGCAAGGGGTTCATTGTGGGCAGTGTCGTAAAAAAGAGAAAAAAGAAGATCAGCAAGCACAAGTACAAAAAGAGACTCAAGGCCAATCGCCACAAGAAAAAATAGCCTTTCTCTATTGTGGGAGATGTGTCGAGAAGCTGTAATCCGGAGAGACTAGCATAGTTATTCGTTGGTAACTGTCATCGTCTCTCTGGATTTCCTGGTGCTCTCAGGCTTCTCCCTATGCAATGCCGCATAAATACGCTGCCTTGCATAGGGCAAATTTGCACATCTACGGTCCAACTAAAATCTTACCCCAATCCAATCAGCTACTTCTCTCATAACCGCCCTTGGCGCAACTATTGCAGCGACCAGCGAAGTCGGTTATTTTTCCCATCATTATTTTTAATAAAACCCTTGTAATTTGAGGACACCATATCTGTTTGTGATCAGCAACGAGTATCTTGTCCCCAAATTATGCCAAAGTGCATGGTTTCCAAAAAACAAAGGAGGTAGCTGAATGTCAAATTACGGAAACAAGTTAGCCACACCCGAACAGGTGGCGTCTCTCGTTCGGGATGGCATGTGGCTGGATTACGGTACGGTGCAGGCACCACGGGCCTTTGACCGAGCCCTGGCCCAGCGCGTCGGAGAGGTGAAGGACGTCAAAATCCGCGCCCTGGGTCATTTGACACCGCTGGAGGTCATTGAAAAGGACCCGGAAGCAAAAAGCTTCTGGCTCGGCAACTGGCACATCCTGGGCTGGACGAGGAAGTACATCGCTGAAAACCGGGAGACCCACATCCCCTATAATTTCGGTGAGGCGGCACGCTATTACCGGGACAGCCTCGACGTGGACATCGCCGTTCAGACCGTGACCCCCATGGACAAGCATGGGTATTTCAATTTCGGACCCCTGTGCAACTTCAAGAAAGCCGTCTTTGAACGGGCCAAGATCATCGTCGTCGAGGTCATAGAGGATATGCCCTGGTGTTATGGCGGCTACGACGAATGCATTCATATCTCCGAAGTCGATTACGTCATCGCAAACAAAACGGATAAAATCATCACCATCCCTTCACCCCCACCGACGGACGTAGAAAAAAAGATCGCCGCGTATATCGCCGAGATGATCCCCAAGGACGGCCCGACCATCCAGATCGGCATCGGCGGCCTGCCCGATACGGTGCTGCGCCTTTTGGCCGACAGCGGAGCTCGGGACATCGGCATTCACACGGAGATGGTTACGGAAGGTATTGCCGACCTCCATGAGGCGGGCCTGATCACGGGGACGAAGAAGTCTTTCCTGCCCGGCAAGATTGTGTCTGGGCTTTCGCCATCGGAAGCCGTAAGCTCTATGACTGGATCGACCACAACCCCGCTCTCGCCATGTACCCCGTGGAATTCACCAACGACCCCTATATCATCGCCATGAACAAGGATCTGATCTCCATCAATGCCTGTCTGGGCGTCGATCTCCAGGGGCAGGTAAGCTCCGAGTCCATCGGCCCTGCTCAGTACTCAGGCACGGGGGGACAGTTGGCCTTTGTCCGCGGGGCCTATTACCGGGCCACGAAGGGACAACCGCCGCTGGGCTATCGGGAGAGCAAGTCGATCCTCGCCTTCCAGTCCACCTACACGGACAAGAACGGCAAGGTGCAATCGAAAATCACCCCCACGCTGCCCCCGGGCGAGATCGTCACGGTGCCCCGGGTGGACGTGTCTTATCTCGTCACGGAAAACGGCGTCGCCTATTTGAAGGGCCTTTCCATTCCGGAGCGGGTCCTCGCCATCACCAAGCTCGCCCATCCCGACTTCCGGGACGGCCTGCTGGAAGAAGCGAAAAAGATGCAATGGCTAAATAAGCAATGGTATTTTGGAGCCATATAAAAAATTAGGAGGTGAAGTTAAGATGGAAATCAAAAAGATTTGCGTTTTAGGTGCGGGGCTGATGGGCAACGGAATCACCCAGGTATGCGCTCAGGCAGGCTTCGAGGTGGCCATGCGGGACATCGAGCAACGGTTCATCGACGGAGGAATGAAGACAATAACACGGAATCTATCCAAGGATGTGGAGAAAGGCAAGCGGACTAAAGAAGATATGGACGTTATTCTGGGCCGGATCAAACCGACCCTGGATCTGAAGGAAGCCGCCGCCGGAGCCGATGTAGTGGTGGAAGTGGTCATCGAGGTCATGGACGTCAAAAAACAGGTTTACAAGGAGCTGATGAGCATCGTCTCCAAGGACTGCCTCTTTTTCACCAACACTTCCGGCCTGAGTATCACGGAAATGGCGGCAATCACCGACCGTCCCGCCAAGTTCATCGGCACCCATTTCTTCAATCCCGTACCGGTGATGAAGCTCCTGGAGGTCATTCGCGGCCATGAGACCTCGGACGAGACCGTAGAAATCGCCAAGGCCTGGGGAAAGAAAATCGGCAAAGAGGTCGTGGTGGTGAAAGAGGCGCCGGCCTTCGCGGTGAACCGGATCCTCTGCACTATGCTCAACGAGGCGTTTTTCGTCCTGGACGAAGGAATCGCCGCGGCAGCCGACATTGACAAGGCCATGGTTCTGGGCTGCAATCATCCCATCGGTCCCCTGGCCCTGTCGGATCTCGTGGGGAACGAGACCCTGCTCCGGGTCATCGAGGGACTGCATCGGGAATTGGGGGACAAATACCGTCCCGCACCGCTCCTCCGGAAGCTGGTCCGGGCCGGACGCCTTGGCCGTAAGACAGGCAAAGGGGTTTACGATTACTAAACAGATAATTACTCGCAAATAATTTTTTGGAGGAAGAACGAATGGATTTTGAATTGACCGAAGAACTTAAGATGTTGAAGGAAATGGCCTACAAGTTTGCCCTGGCGGAGTTTACGCCCCTGAGCAAGGAAGCCGACGAACACGAGAAATACACCCCCGAAATCCGCAAGAAAGGAGCGGAGAACGGCCTGGTGGCCGCCTGGATTCCTGAGGAATACGGCGGGGCCGGGGCGGGAACCCTTGGCCATGCCATTATCACGGAAGAACTTTCCAAGGTTGATATGGGCATCTGCCTGAATGTCGTCGGCGGCTGTTTTGGTTGCGAATTGATCTTCCAGTATGGCTCGGAAGAGATCAAACAGAAGTACCTGCCTCCAGTCTGTCGCGGGGAATGGGTTAGCGCCGGGGCCTTCACGGAGCCCAACGCCGGGACCGACGTCTCGGGATACAAGACCAGGGCCGTCAAGGACGGCAGCGACTATATAGTCAACGGCAACAAAATGTTCATCACCAACGGGACGGTCTGCGACTTCATGGTCACCCAGTGCATCACCAATCCCGAAGAGAAAAAACACAACAGCTTCAGCCTGATCATCATCCCCGCCGACGCCAAGGGCATTACCCGTAACAAGATCCACGGCAAGCTCGGAATTCGCGCCTCCGATACGGCGGAGATCGCCTTCGAGGACGTCCGGGTCCCCCAGGCCAACCTCGTGGGCAAGGAAGGCAAGGGCTTCTATCAGCTCATGCACTTCTTCGACACGACGAGGATCATGGTCGCCGCCCAGGGCTTGGGTCTCGCCGAAGCCTGTCTGGATACATCGGCAAAGTATTGCAAAGAGCGCACGGCCTTCGGGACGGCCCTGGGTAATTATCAGCTCACCCAGAAGAAGCTCACCGAGATGGCCATCATGATCGAGGCCCTCAGGGGACTGGTTTACAAGTCCGGCTGGCTCGTAGACAACGGCACCCCCGATTATACCCTGGCGGCGATGGCAAAGTTCTACAGCGGCCAGACGGCGGTCTTCTGCGCCAACAACGCCGTGGAACTCCACGGCGGCTACGGCTACATCGACGAATATCCCGTCCAGAAATGGTACCGTGACGCCAAGATTCTCGAGCTTTACGAGGGCACCAAGGAAGCGGAAATCATGACCATCGGGCGCTATCTGATGGCCAAATAGAGCTAATTATCAGCGATCAGCACCCGTCGGGCGTCTTATCGTTACGTCACTTTATGGAAATTATTTAAAACGAATATCGGAAATCCCATCCCACTCCTGCTCCTTGGAAGAGAAGGGAGCAGGTTGAGGATAGGAGGCACTTCCACGCGGATCCTTTCGTAAAGACAGCCATGCTAAGGGCCTGGTAATAGCAGGAGTGGAAATTATGGCAGCAACCTGGTCGCCGCTGACGGCAGCAGACAAGACCCGTTACCAAGTTATCAACAAGGAAAATCTCGAATTTTTAATGAACCGTTACAACAAGGTGAATCGCT
>DYRD01000003.1 GCA_020718905.1 Syntrophus aciditrophicus
ATTATAGAACAATCCTCCCACTTATGCACCTGTCCAGTTTTGCCATACCCGCTCCGCCGCTGCCGGCGGTCATCCATTGGACATCTCCGGGGGCAATGACGCCTGTGTTTCCCAGTGAGTCTCCATGCTCGACCCTTCCCTGCAGGACGTAGGTGATGGTCTCGATGCCTCGATGCGGATGCCAGGGGAACCCCTTTAGATAATATCTTGAATCGGTTGAGCGGAAATCATCGAGAAGGAGGAACGGATCATATGTGGTCGCCGCCGCGAATGCCCGCTTCAAATGGACGCCAGCTCCTTCAATCGTGGGGGTGCTCTTGATAATTTCAAGGATTTTCCTGTTCTTTTCCATAGCGATCCTCCTTAATCCTTTTCCCTCCAATGCCCTTCCTCCGGCAACGAGCCGAAGACTTACATATTTATAGAATTATAAAACAGGCGCCGCCCAAGGACCTTCGAAAACCGTTTCCTGGAGTTTTCTTCTATCGTTCGGTGCTTCCCGCTCCCGGAGGTAATCGGGCAGGGCGTCCTTATTGCCCGGCAGCCCTATGGCTGCCATGGCCTCAACGGTGAAACCATCGGGAATGTTCAGGGAAGAACGGGCAAGCTCATAATCGAAGCCCTGCATGCCGTGGACGACGTATCCCTTGAGGCTCCCCTGGAGAGCCAGGTTCTCCCAGGCCGCACCGGCATCATAGGAGTGGGTCCGCGAAGGCTTGCCGCTGTCAAAGGTATTTTTTGAAACCATGACGAGGAGCGCCGCAGCCTGCCCGGCCCAGATCTGATTTGAATCGGCAAGAAGATTAAAGAACAGGGGCCAGTGTTCCGTATTGCGCCTCGCGTACAGGATGCGTAACGGTTGATTGTTGTTGGATGAAGGCGCCCATCTTGCCGCCTCAAAGAGGGACATAAGGTCCGCTTCAGGAATTTCCCCGCCCGACATGGCTCGCGGCGACCAGCGATCGAGAAAGATGTTGTCAATCGGGTGGTCTGCTTTCCGTATCTTGCTTCCTTTGATCATAGGCATGGTTTTATCCTCATTGATTTATGATAAATTTTGTCCACGACGGGGGAGATTTCCCCCCTCGTGATATTCCTTTCCCACCCTTTTATATGTATAAATATTGGGTCTAAATCGCTTTTCTGTCAATTACTTATCTTTGGCGGGATTTTGCGGGGGCAGTATCTTTACGGAACGGCAAAACAAAGCCCCCCTGACGAACCGGTTTCGTCAGGGGGGCTTTTCAAGAGAAACGGATCAGGTATTTTATGGGCAGTCTTTTTTATGCAACTTTCCCGATCCGGGTCCGAGATGTCTTTGTTCTCAGCCGACCATATTCTTGATCGCCGCAATGACCGGATTGGTGAACAGGGCAATCAGGACGGTATAGAGGGCGAAGACCCCGGCGACCTCACCCGGATACATCTTCTCATACTTGTGTTTCAGGGAGATGATCACCATCCCGCCGATAATGAGGCAACCGAGCTGGAAATAGGGGAAGTTGGCCACCCCGGCCGCTGCGTATTCCGCCAAAGCGAAAGTTCCCGTCAAAAGAACTACCACCATTGCCGCTACCATCGTTCCTAATGTCTTTTTCATGATCTGTGTCCTCCTCTTTTGTTTTTATTTATTTGTTTTATTGCCTTCGTTTGACTTGTCTTAATGAAAGATGTGTGCCAACTTGAAATTATAGAAATAATAAATTTTAACTATTCGATTGTAAAGGTAAAAGTATTTTTATCAGCCATGGAAGAGGCAGTAGGAGGGCTTATTTATCCACGCCTTTTGAAAGAATCTTTCAATGGGTTGAACGAAACGCCGGCGTCATGTTTGAGGATCGGGAAATCCACAATTGACAGATATCACCGGAAGCTGTATTTTTATATCATCATCCTCAAGTCAACAATCGATGCAAAGGATAATATACGCTTGAAGGTCCTAAGGAGTCCATATTATGAGCATTACAGCGGAGACAATCATGGGAATGTCCGGGGCCTACTGGAAGAGCTGCGCTCTCCAGGCCGCGGTGGAACTGGAGGTCTTTACCGTGCTCGGCCGAGAGGTCTTGACGGCGGAAGAGATAGGCCGGATCATCGGCGGCAGTACCCGGGGCGTACCCATGCTGTTGAACGCCCTCACGGCCATGGGCCTCCTGCGGCGGGACGGCCGCGGCTACGCCAATACCGAGGAAGGCATCACCCTTCTATCCGGAGAATCGCCCCGCTATATCGGCCATCTCATCCTGCATCACCATAACCTCATGGAGTCGTGGAGCCGTTTGGCCGCAGCCGTAAAAACAGGGCGGCCCCAACGGATCTCGGCGGCGCTGGATAATGAAACGGTCAGGAATAACTTCCTCAGGGGGATGTTCACCATCGCCAACATCCTGGGGCCCCGGGTGGCCGAGGAGGTAGACCTGTCCGGCCGAAATCGCCTTCTCGATCTGGGGTGAGGGGCCGGAGGTCTGTCGGGCCATAATCGTCAAGGCGGCCCGCGGGAGGGTTCCGGGACATCAGGCGTCTGCCCTTCCGCTCGCGGACCGATTCGGGAATCCTGACCGGCACCCTTTAGTAACCAAATCAGCAGGATGGTGGACCTTCCCATCTTTCACCATATTGCAAAATGGACATGTTCACAGAAAGCCGGAAGATCTCCGGCATGTCATTTCGCCCCCGCCCGGGCAAGGTCATGATGAAAAATTCCTCAATCCTTGGGGATTTATTCACCTTTCCTTGCCGGGTCATCTATGGCAACCTCGATGGGACATGAACCGATTAAGCATTTGTTTTCGGCAAGTTGACACATATGGCATCGGGAACAAATACCATCGTGGCGTAATATTTGCATGACTCTGAGGCTAAATATTTATGGGAGGTCAGGGTGAAGAGTTGGCTGGCGATGTTCTTTTGTGTAGTTTTCCTTTGCACAGCACTCTCCTTCGCAGTCGAGCAACCCGATCCCGATGCGGGGAAATCAACTACGGTGAAAACCGTTCCGATAAAACCCGCCCCCCCAAAGACGCTTCCCCGGGAAACGCGCATGCGGGCCACCGGGAAGATCATTGAGCTCTCACCTGCGGCGCTTAGGATTGAACGGAATGTCAAAGGCACTGTAGAAACAATGTATTTTCCCCTGGTCAAGCCCCCGGATAAGATAAAGGTAGGCGATGAAGTGGGAGTGAGCTATATCGCTAAGGATAATCAGAACATCGCCAAGCGGATCAGCAAAGTGACGAAGAAAAAAGTCACTCCCCTCAACGGCGCAAAGACTGCCGTCGCAGCGCCTCCGGTCAAGTAATTCCCGTTCCGAAAAAAAGTACCCGCACTAAAACCCATCCCCACCCCGTCCCTCCCCTTGAAGGAGAGGGAGGTTACAGCTTCTCGGGGAAAATAATTCTTGCGGCGCCCAATGGCTGTGCTAAGGGTTTGTTATGTTTATTTCGCGACAGACCCTGGGGTGCTTGCCATGACTATTCGTACCCGTCTGATGCTTGTTACCGTCCTGGCCATTGCCATGACCATGGCTGCCTGGGGATGGGTGCAACTACAGGTCTTCGACAATATCCTTGTCGAACAGCAGGCCCGGCGTCTTGATGAGCTTGCCGATACCGTAGGCACCTATTACGAGTATTTTCCGACCCGCCGCGGTCTGTCCGCCCTGGACATGACCCTGAAAGACCATGTCCAGACCGATGCCAGCCTGGCGCGCATCGATCTTTTCGCCGTCGAAAAGGGAACGGTCGAATTTGTCGCCGGGGCAGGTCGCATCGCCTACGAATGGCCGGAAAACACGGTCGCCGCAGCCATCGAAACGATGAAACCACAGTATGTGAGCATCAACACCGAGATCGGCCCCGCCCTGGGGCTGCTCTATCCCGATGTTTCCGAGCAGGACAAGAGCATCCATGTGGTGGGTATTATCAGCTTCTCCCAAACACGGACGGAAATCCTGGGCCGGGCGAAGATACTGCTTCTCTACAGCAGCGTCGGCCTGTTGCTCATTATTTTTATCGTCCTGTTTGTCAGTTACGACTGGCTGATCGGACGATCGCTCCGGACCATCATTAAAACAATCGACGAATTTCAGGAAGGGAAATACAAGCATCGCATCCATCTCAAAAGGCAGGACGAGCTGGGACATTTGGCGGCCCATTTCGATGATATGGCCGGGGAAATCGAACAGGTGCTGGCGCACAACCTGGAATTGACGGAACATCTGGAAAATCGCGTTCAGGAAGAGACCCTCAAGGTCGTCCAGTTACAGAACCAGGTCAATCAACTTCAGCAACTCACCGCTATGGGCTATCTGACGGCCACCCTCGCTCACGATTTGGGGACGCCTCTCCATTCCATAGCCGGCCTGGCCAGACTCCTCCTCGAAATAGAACATTGGCCTGCCGATGTCAACCGCAAACTGGAACTCATTGTTCAGCAAACACAGCGGCTCCACACGGTTATTCAGAACATTCGGCGGGTGACCAGGCCGCCGGAGCCTCACTTCGAGGCCATAACGGTAGATGACCTGCTGAGCGAAACCCTGCCCCTCGTAGAACCCATGATCCAGAACATGAGCATCGACATTCAGGTGCAGGTACCTTCGGATCTTCCCCGCCTCCATGTCGACCGCTACCGGATTCAGACCGCCTTGCTGAACCTCATCCAAAATGCCACCGAAGCCCTTTCCGGAAAAGATAAAGGCGTCATTACCGTCTTTGCCGTTTTGGATGCAGCTAGTCAGCACGTCGCCATTTCTATCGGGGATAATGGACCGGGGATCCCTGCGGATCTTATGGCCAGAATCTATGAGCCTTTCTTCACAACCCACACCGATGAGGGATTGAGAGGTTTGGGATTGGCAATTGTCCAGGATATCATCAAGATTCATTCCGGACATATGGAGATCGACGGAAAACCGGGAGCAGGAACCACGGTCAGCCTTTACCTGCCGGTGCATGAGCAGGCAACGGGAAGGCAATAGGCAGCAGAAAGATGGGGATGGGACTCAAGGAGTAAATTCCGACCCCGCCCCTTTAAATAACCCGTAACGCTGAATTTTCGTACGCAGGGTTTTACGATCGATGCCCAGGGCCTGGGCAGCGCGGGTCTGATTCCAGATGACATCTTTCAGGCACTGGAGAACCTGGTCCCGTTCCGCCTCCTCCAAGGGAGAAAGATCAGTCTTTTCTCTTTCTTTTTTCTTCTGAAACCGGACCGGCAGATACTCCGGAAGTATCAGTCCATAGGGAGACAAAAGCAGGGTCTGCTGGATGACGTTCTGCAGCTCCCGAACGTTTCCCGGCCAGTCATAGGCGAGGAAAAGCTCCATGGCCTCATCGGAAATCCGGACCGTAGAGTATCCCAGCTTCTTCAGTAGGGACTCCACGAGCTGGGGAAGATCCTCCTTATGCTCCCGCAAGGGGGGGATGTGGAGGCGCACGACGAAGCGGTAGAGGAGGTCGGACCGGAAGCTTCCTTTTTTGATTTCTTCATCGATGTCCTTGTTAGCCGCCGCCACCACCCGCACGGATACGTGGCGTACCGTATGCCCTCCGAGATGCCGCACTTCGCCATCCTGCATAAACCGGAGCAATTTTGCCTGAAGCCCCGTGGACATCTCCGTGATTTCATCGAGAAGAATGGTCCCTGCCTGGGCGGATTCGAGCAGACCCTGATGGGCGTGATCAGCGCCGGTGAAGGCCCCCCTCTCGTATCCGAATAATTCCGATTCCAAAAGGGTGTCGGGAATGGCACCGCAGTGAACAACCACAAAAGATTTGTCCCGACGGATACTTAACTGATGAAGGGAGCGGGCGGTGAGCTCTTTGCCCGTGCCGCTCTCCCCTTCGATGAGGACACTGGCCTCGGCATCGGCCACGCGCGCCACCTGCTTGTAAAAGTCCACCATCGTCGCCGAAGAGCCGATAAACTGGTGATCCTCCTTGACCTTGTGGGCTCCCCGGCCGCGCCGCTGGCGCAACTCCCTCACATCGAGAACCTTCTTTACCATCCCCCGAATTGCCTCGGGAGAGAAGGGCTTACTGATATAATCCCAGGCCCCGAGACGCAACGCATCCATCGTTGTCTCCAGGGAGCCGTAAGCCGTCATCAGGATCACTGGCAGATCGGGACATTTCTCATGAACCCGCTTGAGAAACTCCAGGCCGTCCATCCCCGGCATCCGGATGTCCGACATCAGGAGATCAAAGCGGGCAAGATCTTCGGCAAGAGCGGCCTTTGCCGAGGTATAGTACTGAACCTCATACCCCTCCCTGATCAGGGCCTCCTGGAGAAACTCACAGGCGACCTCGTCATCATCAATGACTAGAATGTGGATACTCATGCTTTGTTAAAATCCTTTTGGGGCGATATAATGTGCCAGATCGGCCACCCGGCATGAATATCCCCATTCATTATCATACCAGGCCACAACCTTGGCCATGTTTTCGTGAAGGACCTGGGTAAATTCCAGATCTATAATCGAGGAATGCTCGTTCCCTTTGAAATCCGACGAAACGAGACGATCCTCCTCGCAGGCCATGATTCCTTTTAGGGATTTGCGCGCCGCCATGACCAGGACCTTACGGTAGGCGTGGGAACGCGGAGAGAATAGCCGTCAAAACGTCCGGCCATCTCGGGGATAACCAGGGATAGGGCCTTTGCCGCTCCTGTTGTCGTGGGAATGATATTCTGGGACGCCGCCCGGGCCCGGCGCAGATCCTTATGGGCGATATCGAGGATCCGCTGGTCATTCGTGTAGGAATGGACCGTCGTCATCATCCCCTTCTCAATCCCGAAGACCTGGTGGATGACCAGCACCGGCGGAGCGAGGCAGTTGGTCGTGCAGGAGGCATTGGAGATGATGTGGTGCTTCTGGGGGGAGTACTGTTTGTGGTTTACCCCCATGACGATGGTGATGTCTTCCTCTTTGGCGGGAGCGGTAATGATAACCTTCTTGGCCACTGCCTGGAGATGGGCCGAAGCCTTGGGACCGGTGAGAAAGAGCCCGGTGCTCTCGATCACGATGTCCACTCCCTCGTCATCCCAGGGAATTGACGCGGGGTCGCGAAAGGCAAAATTCTTGACGGGTTGGCCGTTGATGACGAAGGTGTCCTTTTTCACGGCCATGTCGCCGGGAAAACGGCCGTAATTCGTGTCATATTTAAACAGGTGGGCATTGGTCTCCACATCAAAAAGATCGTTGATGGCCGCGACCTGCAGGGACTGGTGGTATCTCTCCAGAACGGCCCGGAGCACCTGCCGCCCAATTCTTCCAAAACCGTTGATACCAAGGCGAATCATCGTCGCACCTCCTTAATTATCATCAATGCGGTTCTTGTGCGCCGTCATCAGCTCACAACGAACCTGAAGAATCTGATGGAGGCGGGTGTTTTCAATGGCGATGGCGCTTAGATCGGCCACGGCCTGGAGAAACTGAAGTTCCTTCTCATTGAACTCCCGGACCTTGTCGCTATAGACCCGCAGCACCCCAATCGCCTTCTTTTCGACCATGAGGGGCACAACGAGGACCGATTTGATGCCCTCTGCCTTTGCCTTTTCCCCGTACTGAAAACATTTGTCGGTCTGGGCGTCTTCAAGGTAAATCGTCTTGCCCTTCAGCGCCTTTTTGTCGATGCCGCTCTCCTCGATCAGGATCGGCCCCTTGTGCAGGTAAGCCTCGGAAAGACCGCATGCCCCCCTAAGATAAGTTTCTTTTCACGATCGTCGAGAAGACGGATGCTTGCGGCCTTGACGTCCATGGCCTTCGCTGCGCACTGGACGATTTTCTCCAGGACCCGGGCCGGTTCAAGGGAGGCATTGATCACCCTGGCCACATCATAAAGGGCGGTAAAATAATCGATCTCCTTTTTTCTCATACTCCACACCTCCTCCAAGTCGTTCCTTTCCCTTTAATCTTTTTTTTATGATGACAATGATTTGTTATTCAGAAAACGCCAATTGCCGCGGAGGGTTTCATAAGCGAGAGCCTCCCCTAGCACCTGGAGGAAGTCTTCCCTGGACATCATTTCCGCCCCCAGGCGGCGCAGGTGGTCCGTGTAGACCTGGCAGTCAAGCAGTCGAAAATCATATCGCCCCAGGGTTTCAACGAGAGTAATGAGCGCCGCCTTCGAGGCGTTAGGGACCTGCGTAAACATGGATTCCCCGAAAAAACACTTCCCCAGGGAAACGCCATAGAGTCCCCCCACCAAGGTTTTCTCCCGCCAGGACTCCACGGAATGGGCCAAACCCAGTTCATGGAGACGGATATAAGCGGCCATCATCGCGGCAGTGATCCACGTCCCCTCCGCGTTTCCTGGCAGGCGGCGATCACCTCCCGGAAAGATGTATCGAAGGTCACCGTAAAGAGGTTCTTTTTCAGCAGCCCCCGCATCGAGCGGGATATTTTCAGCCGGTCGGGAAAAAGGACAAAGCGGGGGTCCGGCGACCACCAGAGAATGGGTTCCCCCTCGTTATACCAGGGGAAGATCCCATTGCGGTAAGCCAGAATCAGTCGCTCCGGGGCCAGGTCGCCGCCGACGGCGAGGAGCCCCCCCTCAGAAGCGAGGCGGGGCGGGGGAAAAACGATCTCTTCAGTGAGCCGGAATATGGGCATCGAGGACATTGAGAACGATTTCATCATTCTCCACATCGGCGCGAACGGGTCCACCCGTGACCAGCCTTCCGAAAAGGACTTCATCGACAAAGAAATTCTTTATCTTTTCCTGGATAAGACGGGAAATCTGACGGGCCCCCAAGTCGTCGGAATAGCCCTTGTCCGCTACCCAGTCAATCGCCACCTCGGTCATATCGAGGGTAATGTCCTTTTCGTCCAACTGTTTCTGGAATTCCCGGAGCTGCTTTTTCACAATGTTGACCACATCGTCCCTGGTCAGGCCGTTAAAGGTCACTATGGCATCGAGGCGGTTACGGAATTCCGGCGTAAAGATCTTCTTGAGCGCTTCCGTCACCGCCTGGCGGCTTATCCGGCGCTCGCCAAACCCGATTTCCACCCGACCAATGTTCCGGGCGCCGGCATTGGAGGTCATGATGATGATGACATTACGAAAATCCGCCTTCCGGCCGTTGTTGTCCGTCAGGGTTGCATAATCCATCACCTGGAGCAGCGTGTTGAAGATGTCGGGATGGGCCTTCTCGATCTCATCGAGGAGCAACACGGCATGGGGCGATTTCCGGATGGTCTCGGTGAGGAGCCCTCCCTCTTCAAATCCCACATATCCGGGCGGGGCACCGACGAGACGGGAAACGGTATGCTTCTCCTGATACTCCGACATGTCATAACGATGCAGGGGAATCCCCATGGATAGGGACAATTGCCTGGCCAACTCGGTTTTACCGACTCCCGTCGGGCCGGCAAACAGCAGTGAGGCAACGGGTTTGTTGTTGTCCCCAAAACCCGCCCGGGAGCGGCGGATGGCCCGGACAACCATATCAATGGCCTGATCCTGTCCAAATATATGCGTCTTCAGATCCAGATCGAGGAAGCGAAGCTGGGTGCTTTCCGATGAAGAAACGGATTTCTCCGGAATCCGTGCCATCCGTGCCACAATCCTTTCCATATCCGCCGGTGTGATCGTAACGGTCCCCTCCTGATCTTCCCGATACAAGCGGGTCTTGGCGCCGGCCTCATCCATGACGTCGATGGCCTTGTCGGGCAGATAACGCTCGTTGATATGACGGATCGAGAGTTCCACGGCGGCCCGCAGGGCTTCATTCGTGTAAGAGACCTGATGGTAGGACTCGTAGCGGTCTTTCAAACCCGCAAGGATGGTGACCGTGTCCTCCACGGACGGCTCGGAAATATCGATAGACTGGAAGCGGCGGGACAGGGCCCGGTCCTTTTCCATACATTTCCGGTATTCATCGTAAGTGGTGGCGCCGATGCATTTCATCTTCCCGGAAGTCAGGGCCGGTTTCAGGATGTTAGAGGCGTCCATTGCCCCCCCCGAAGCGGCGCCGGCGCCGACGATAGTGTGTATTTCGTCAATGAAAAGAACTACATTCTGAATCTTCTGGAGCTCGGTGATCACCTTTTTCAACCGTTCCTCAAAATCCCCTCGGTAACGCGTTCCCGCGAGCAGGGCCCCCATGTCGAGGGAATAGATCTTGGCGCCTCTCAGGGGTTTGGGAACCTGATCCCGGGCGATCAACTGGGCCAGTCCTTCAGTGATGGCCGTCTTGCCCACCCCCGCCTCCCCCACATGGACGGGGTTATTCTTATAGCGCCGGCAGAGGACCTGCATGGTCCTTTCAATGACGTCTTCCCGGCCGATGAGGGGGTCCAGTTCTCCTGCCCTGGCCTTCTGCACCAGCTCCGTCGTAAAGGTGGTGAGCACCTTGTTTTCCTTCTCTCCCGGAGCCGTTCTTTTATCTTCTTCCGCCGTCCCCGGCTTCTCCCGAGGCACCGCGGCAATACCGTGGGAAACGTAATTCAGGAGATTGATTCTCGTAATGCTCTCCCGATGAAGAAAAAAGGCGGCATAAGATTCCCGTTCATCATAGATGGAGATGAGGATATCGCCGATATCAAGCTCTCCTTTCTGGGCCGAGGTCGTATGCCAGACCGCCCGCTCAATGACATTCTGAAAACTGGCGCTCTGTACGGGGTCTGTCTCCTTTTTCATTTTCATCATTTTGGTGGTAAAAAAATCTTCCAGACGCAGCTGTAGATTTTTGACGTCCCCCCCGCAGGCACGGATAATATCGCCAGAAGATTCAAAAAACAGGGCGGCAAAAAGGATATGCTCGGGAGTCAGGTATTCGTGGGACCTGAGCTTAGCCTCCGTATAGGCCGCTCTGAATATGGAATCAAGTTCTTCGTTGATTTTCATTGGTTGCTCCTGGCTTTCATGCGAAACTGAAACGGGACAATGGAATGGCTCCCGACTTCAGGAAAATTTAATTCAAAATTCATGCCTTTTCGTAGCTGCACCGCAAGGGAAAACCCCGGTTCTTGGCCATGGCGTGGACCCGGGTCGTCTTGGTCACCGCGATATCATATGTATAGACCCCACAGCAACCGTGACCACGGTGATGGATATCCCGCATTATTTTCGTTGCCTCCGCTGCGGGCTTTTGAAAAACTTTCATAAGGATCTCGACGACGAAGTCCATAGCCGTATAGTGATCGTTGTGAAGGATCACCTTAAACATCGCCGGCTCATCCAGAGATACACCGGCATCCGTATCGGTCAGGCCGTCAAGGCGAGGACTTTCATTTTGAGAATCGGGGGCCATGCCGCCTCCCCTTCCAAAGTCTTTGATGCTATTTTATGGATTGTTGCCAGAAATGCAAGGGGGTTTAAAAGAAAGGGGGTAATTATATTTTTTTTGCATATGATATCGAACGCATATACTTTATTGGCAGCTTATTTGCACCGTCGTTCTTTTCGCAAAGCTGATTTTTTCTACGCCTTCTGATATAGAGATATGGAGCATTCTATCTGCATAGGGAGGAGAAGAGGTATGGAGAACCCAAAAATCGTTTGTCTTTTAGGAAGCCCCAGACCGAAAGGAAACAGTTCCACCTTGGCCAAACGCTTTTGTGAACGGACAAGGGAGCTCGGGGCCAAGGCCCAGATGATTCAGCTCAACAAATTGACCTACCGGGGATGCCAGGCCTGCATGGCCTGCAAGACCAAATCAGACAAGTGCATTCTTAAAGATGATCTGGAAAAGGTATTGGAATCGGTCCGCGGGGCCGATATCCTGGTCATGTCCTCACCTATTTACTACGGTGAGGTTTCCAGCCAGCTCAAGGCCTTCATTGACCGGACCTATTCTTTCCTCACCTCGGATTATGTCACCAACCCCCATCCGAGCCGCCTGCCTCCGGGCAAAAAAATGGCCTTTATCCTCACCCAGGGCCAACCGGACGACACGCAGTTCGACGATGTGTTTCCCCGCTATGACTTCTTCTTTAAGTGGTATGGCTTCGAGGAAAGCTATCTGATCCGGGCCTGCGGCGTCATGGATATCGGGGACGTGGAGGCCCACCGGGAGGCCATGCTATCGACGGCAGAGACGGCGGAAAAGATCATGGGGTTTAATTAGGCGGGAGTATTTCTGTGAAGATTTTCAATTTTCCCATGACATACCCCACGACAGCGGGGACCGATATTATCGACATTACGGGCAACGTGGCGGAAAAGGTGCGGGAGGCCGGGATCAATGAAGGTCAGGCCCTCATCTCCGTGCCCGGTTCCACTGCCTCGATCACGACCATCGAATATGAGCGCGGCGGCGTCAGGGACCTCCTTGAGGCCTTGGAGCGCCTTGCCCCGGTCGGCATCGCCTACCGCCACGATGCCCGCTGGGGCGGCGGAAACGGTTACGCCCATGTCCGGGCCGCCCTCCTGGGACCGTCGGTGACCATCCCCGTCGCCGGGGGGCGCCTGGTCCTCGGAACCTGGCAGCAGCTTGTCCTGGTCGACTTCGACAACCATCCGCGCCAGCGCCGCATATTCTTGCAGATCTCGGGACTATAGAATAGTCCCTTGCTGCCACACAGCTATTTTGTTTAAACCCTCATTTTGTTAATCCCAGCGGCGATTCTCGCCAGCGCCTCATGAAGAACAGACCGGGGGCAGGCGATGTTCAGGCGTTGAAACCCCGCCCCGCCGGTCCCGAACATGGAACCTTCATTTAGACCGACCCGGGCCTGGCCGATCATAAAGGCCTTCAGGGCCTCCGGAGTCATCCCCAGGTCCCGGCAATCGAGCCAGATCAGGTAGGTCCCCTCCAGTCTGATCGGTTTGATCCCAGGGATCTCCTGGGCCATGAAGTCCATCACGTGGTTCAGGTTGCCTTCAAGATAAGCCAGTAACTGCTCCAACCATTTCTCTCCTCCGCGGTAAGCCGCTTCAAAGGCGGTGATGGCGAAAATATTCGGGATCGTCCAATGGAGATTTTCCAGGGTCTTTTTAAAGCGAACAAACAGTTCCCCGTTGGGAATAATTGCGACCGATGCCGATAATACGGCAATATTAAAGGTTTTATTGGGGGATACGAGGGTTACGGTGTTTTGGGCCAGCGCCTCCGTAAGGGAGGCCGTCGGGCAGTGTTCATGACCGCTGAAGACGAGGTCGGCATGGATTTCGTCGGAAATGATGATGGTCTTGTTTTGCAGGCAGAGCTCACCGAGCCTGGCCAGTTCCTCCCGTCTCCATACCGTGCCGCCGGGATTATGAGGGCTGCACAGAAACATGAGCTTCACCCTTTCATCCAGGCATAACGCCAGGTGATCGTCATTCATGCACAGGCGGTCGCTGGGGAGTTCAAGTGGATTTTCGACGGCCATCCTGCCGTTATTCGTAATGACGGAGAAGAAGGGATAATAGACAGGGGGCTGTACAAGCACCCCCTCTCCCGGGGCGGTGAAGGACAGCAGGGCAACGACGAGAGCAGGGACGACACCCGGGCAATAGAGCATCCATTCTCTGGGCACATCCCATCCGTGGCGCTCCTTCAGCCAGGACTGGAGGGATTCGTAAAAGGACTCCGGGACAAACGTATACCCGTAGAGTTCGTGGGCCACCCGCCTTCTGATAGCTTCCGCGATGAAGTCGGGGGTGCGAAAATCCATGTCGGCAACCCACAGCGGGATTACTTCTTCCGTCCCGAATATTTTGGGTCTCAGGTCGTATTTTACCGCATGGGTTCCTTCCCGCTGGATTATTTCATCGAAATTGTAAGGTCCCATTCACTTCTCATCGACATCCGCGCAGCTCTCGCCGCGCAGGAAGTCGGAAACGATCTGCAAGTACTCCGCAAGCAGCTGTTTGCTCACGACGAAGATGTGGCCGATATTCTTTTCGAAGGTCCGGTTCAGCCCACCCCTCGTAACTAATACGTTGCCGTCCTGTTTTTGTCCACAAAGCTGGCTTGCCACACAGGAACCCGCCGGGGCGATGGGATCCCTCAAACCCCGGTAATCGAAGATACAGACACCGGCTGCGCGCAGGGCGTCCATGTTGACGGGTTTCCCATCGAGATCGGGATTCGTGGACGGCAGGCAGTAGGCGCCCTTCACCAGCTGATTACCCAGGAAGAATTTCTGTATCCAGTCCTGATGTGCCTGGGCCGGAAATTTGGTCCCGTGGGTCAGCCAGAACAGAAAGGGCGCCGAATCTTCAATGGCATGGGAATAGATGGCGCGACTGTAGAAACCGGACAAAACCGTGTAATGGACGCCCGGCTGAATTTCGTTCATCCCGAAATCGATGACCTGGGGAGGGATATTCACCGAGCCGAACAGTTCCCTCATAATATAAGGGTCGTAATGCTGGCTGATGAAGGAACGCATGGGGCCGTGGCCACTGTCTTCGTCGTCGAACTTGACGGGAGATGCCATAAGGGCAATCCTGGTGACATCCATCTTTCCCCCCCGGGCTTTCCGTTCTTCCGCCCGTCTGGCCAGGTAGGGCAGCATCAGCGTCCCGCCCATGCAGTAGCCCATGACAAAAATATCGGCCCCGGGGTTCTTTTTCTTGATGAGCTCCAGATAACGGTCCTGTACGGTCTTCCCGTAATAATCAAGGCCGAGAAGGGTGTCATCGGGACCGCAGTCTCCGTAATCGACCATGTAAATCGTATAACCTTCTTTCAGCATCCCCTCTACCACGGATTTGCCTTCGGCCAGATCGAACAGTTCCGGCTTGTTGATAAGCGGGGTGGACAAATAAAGCACCTTGCCGTTCGCCTCGATGCCCTTGGGCAGGAGATAATGGCGCAGCCTGGCATTATGCATTTTCGATCCTCTGACGATCTCATAGGGGGAGAAACCGATTTTCCCGCGCGTGACCCGCTCGGAATACTCCTTGGGATCGAAGGCGTTAGCCTTGTACAGACATTCCATACGGAAGCGGTTCTCCGTAAGGTATTCCTCCATGGTCATGGCATCCGTTCCGTCGGCATTTTTCTTCATGTACGGCAGCTCTGCGTCTGCGAGGGTGGTCTCCGTGATTACGACCAACATGCATTTGAGCATCTCCTTCATCGCCTTGAGCCTCGTCATTCCCAGGGCGTTGTAGTTATGCTCCATCTGGGCGAATTCCTTCAACTTCTGGTGCCCAACCTCCGTAGTGGCTACACGGTGTGCCGTATCCCGGTTGAACTTGCCGTCGGTGATGAAGTAGCTGCACAGATAGTAGAGCAGACGGCTGTAATTCTTGTATATCCAGCCGTTCATATCCCGGTACATATCCGGTTCCCTGCCGGAGCGCACGGCGATACGGGCATGGGCCTTGATAGGGTCTATCAGGACGGATCTGATGAACGTGCTTTGCATGCTGGCGGCAACAGCAAAAGGCCCGAATAACTCATGGCTGGCACTTATGGAATCGAGGAACTGCTGGTACTGGAAGATCGCCTTGGTTTGGGCGCCTCCCAACTTGCTCTTCCAGGGAAGGGCCGTCTTTATCCCCTCCCGGTTGTCTGCAGGCGAAGCCCCCATTTGCAGTAAAAGACTTGACGGCGTTATTCTGTTTTCAGTATCCATAAAGGCCCCCCCTCACATGGTTGATGCAACATGGGACGATGAAAATAGCCGGCTATTCCAAAATTTGGCTGCCCGCTTCTTCGTTAGTATTAGAGTTTTTTACGTTATTCCCCTATTGCCGTCAATGTTAAAATGGAAGGGTATTGCTTTAATTATATCAAAACCAAGGCAATAAACGGGTCAGGGAAAAAGAACCGGTGTCGATTTGTGTCCCCTTGCACTTTCACCCAATGCCACAGGTTTTACCCCGCAAAAACCGCGAACTAATTCCGTATTGCATCATAGCCTATGAAGCTATAATTTAATGGACCTGTTTATATAGACACAGAAAAAGAGAGCGGCGCCAATGAAAGAAGAAAAAAAGCAGCAAGCAAAGAAAAAAATAGGCGAGATAGGGACGGGCATTTTAACGGAAACAAGGATCAATGCGAGCGATAGGCCACAAATAATGACCCAGATTGATGATCTTCATGAAACGAAAGGAGACGAATCGATGGCAGGGGAGAAAATGGAAAACCAGGGGATGAAATGGCAGGAAATGATGATGGGAATGTGGAATAATATTCCGGCCTTTGCTTCTTCGAGCAAGACGATGGAGCCATTTGTGGAATTGATGAAGATGCAGCAGCAACAAGGCGTGACCATATCCCAGAGCTGGCTCGACTGCTTTCGGAAAATTGGCGAGGCAAGCCGTTCCGGGGATGCCAAGAAGGTCTGGGAGACATGTATGGAATTGAACAGTGATCTTTTCAAGACCTGTCAGGAATCCATGAAAGAACAGGCAAAGGCGCGCTATGAATTTTTGCGGGCCTTCGTTCCCGCGCCAGGATTCACCGGCGATCGAACTTGAAGAATCGCCTGTTCATAAACCCTTCGGGGCTCCCGGCCCCCGAAGGGGCAGGCGGAAACCTTGCCCGGGAAGTCATGCCAAGATCTGAATTCAGCAACTAAGAAGAAAAGCCGCTACGCACAATTCTGGAGACATGGTACCCATCTCCCCGTTCTGGAGGATGGGTACCATGCTGAGGAGACTGTTCCTGCCCGGCAAGTAACATGCCTTTTGGTTGGCATCCAATTTGCATTGTTAATTAAGTAAAGCTTGGCGGTCCATGAAGATGCGGGAAAAGAGTATCCATCCGAATGAATTATTGAATCTTATGGGGGGTCCCTCTACGGATAACAATGCAGGTCCGGCTGGCAGTTAAGCGACATATTTCGTTATCAGGAACTCCTCGATTACCTTTGCCGTTACCGCCCGATTTTCAGCCCTCTCTCCGTTACCGCCCTATGGCAGCGTAATTTTTTACAGACTTTTGTGACGGAACCGATCAAGAAGAATGTGCAATTAATTGTTCGCCTGCGGCAGGACCCGGACATTTTCCGGGATAAGGATAGTGATATATGTAAAAATTACGCTTAGTTGCTTCGTCATCTCTGTGAAGGGGTGATTGTTTCGATCGTGCTAAGGCCCGGCAACTGGCCACGACATCCCCGGGTAAGCAGATTCTGACTTTTTTTATCGACGAATTTTCCAAACTGGAAAAAGCTCAAACCGCAAGAGGTCTTACGAGACTTCGGGCAATGAAGGAACTTTTGGCATGCCTCCTTGTGGTAATTACGGAAACACCCCTTAACGACGTGGCCCTGCCTTTTATGAGGAAGCATCCCGGCGGCGCCGATGTGCTGACCCTGGATGCCTATCTTGGCGAAAATCGGCGACGTTTTGAAAATCTATACCGAGCGGAGGCCTTCGATCCCAAGCATTATGCCGCAAGAGAGACCCGCGGCAAACTGGGGTGCTCCTCTTATGAGATCGTCAAGGATTCCCGGCTTCATTCGGTAACCTTGCGTTATTACCCGTTACCCGCGGGCGTCAAACCTCTTGGCCATACCTTCTATCTTTCCACACCCCTCATCAACAAACCGGAACTGTTTGACCTTGCCGAGGGAAAGTCCGTCATCGAGGGACTCCTGTGGGAAGGTTACCGCGTTTATATGGTCGATTACGGCCAGCCGGCGCAAGAAGACGGGCGGCTCGGCCTAGACTTCCACGTCAAGACCGTTCACGACCATTGCCTTGACCTTATTACCCACCTCCATCCCGGCGATCCCATGAGCGCCGTCGGATATTGCATGGGCGGCACCCTGATCCTGCCTTATCTCGCCCGCCGGGCCGAGGAAAGATTGAGAGCCGGTCTGGCTATGGATGTCCAAAAGGTTTGCCTCATGGCGGCCCCGTCGTCAAATTTGACGACGGGGCAAGCGGCCAGGGGGCGATGCGGACCTATATCCGAAAAAACTATCATCCCTATATCATGGAGCAGCTCTTCAGTACCGTCAATATTCCCCCCCCCAGGTTATTGATCAAGGCATTAACGAGATTCAACCCGGTGTCCAGTACAGCGTGCTCATGGGTTTCTATGGAAGGGCATGCCAGGCCGATACCATGAAAGACGCCGCGCCGTTTCTTTTCTGGCTGACCCACGGGACGCGTTTTCCCGCCAGGACTCACTATGAATGGCTGAGCAAGTTCTTCCTTGGCAACGAGTTGATGAAGGGAACATTTTGCCTGCCGTCGCGCCATCCCGACCTGGACGGGAAACCGGTGAACATGAATGCCCTTAAAGAAACGGGCGTTTCCCTTTTTGACTACCGTGGCACCCGCGATCCCATCGCCCCTCCCGGTTCGTGCGTGGCGAGTGAAAACTGGGGCAAAACGGGAACAACTATCGAAAAAGATATTGGTCACATTTTCGTCGTCAGCAAAAAACTGCTTGCCGAATCCCTCCACTGGGTGAACGATTTTCTCCGGCGATCGTGATCGCCCCGAGGGGCGGGCGAACCGTTGCCGGATGTCCCTTGCGGCCCTATCCTTCCCGAGGCAATTCGGTCCCTTAAAAGGCTCTTGACAAAAAGCCTTTGATCTTTTACGGTATTTTCGGCTTACGGATCGGGACCGGAAAGAACGCCTTTTCTTTTCTTGACGCCATTGCCGACAAATACCCCATGGCCTGCGAAGATGCCGTCATCATAACGGGGAAGGCCAGCCCGGACATTGTCAATGTCTGCATTGCCTCCGATATCAACTATCTTCTGGAGAAACCCATCCGGCCCTCTGCACTGCAACTGGCCGTACGGGCAAATGTTTCAAAATATCTGCGCTTTGTGAAAAAACCGTATATGAATCCAGAGTTGATGAAAAGCGTCGCCAAATTTACTACCTGATCTTGCTCAGTTCCACCGCTGTGACCGGCCCTTCAGGTATGCAGGCAGAATTTCCCTTTATGCTCAAGAATACCTTAAAGATTCCCTCCGGAATGCCGAAAGAAAGAGTAAAGGAGACATGAAGATCATGCAAGTAATCAACAACGAAAGAAACCGTTCCCATCCTCAGAGGGACGGCATCTTGGGGGAGCATCAGACCCACCTGCCTGTTTGCACCTTTGAAATATGATTAAAAATCTGTTATATTAATCAACATTCATCGTAAAATTTATAATCTGCAGCTAATCTGGGAACACAATCTTAATTTTTTTGGAGGAACGGGATGAAAAAGAAGCGGACCGTGTCCATGAAGCAGGAAATTTTCACGCCGGAAGAGGCGCCACCGGAAGTATCTGTTTCAGCACCGGAGGCAGACATGCCCAGCCAAGGGCAGACCGGCTTCCCCATCGTCGGCATCGGCGCCTCGGCCGGGGGACTGGCGGCATTCGAGGCCTTTTTTTCCGCTATGCCCGCCGACACCGATCCGGGCATGGCCTTTGTCCTCGTCCAGCATTTGGCGCCGGATCACAAGAGCATCCTCACCGACCTGATCCGGCGTTATACCCGCATGCAGGTCTCCGAATCCCGCGACGGGATGGTCGGACAACCCAACTGCGCCTATATCATCCCCCCCAACCGGGACATGGCCTTTCTGAACGGCGCCCTCCAACTCCTGGAACCCTCCTCCCCCCGGGGGCAGCGTCTGCCTATCGATTTCTTCTTCCGATCCCTCGCTCAGGACTAGCACGAACGGGCCATCTGCATCGTCCTGTCCGGTACGGGCAGCGACGGCACCCTCGGCGTCCGGGCCATCAAGGGCGAGGGGGGCATGGTAATGGTCCAAAACCCCGACTCCACCGAATACGACGGCATGCCGCGGAGCGCCATCGCCACGGGCCTCGTTGATTACGAGCTGCCGCCGGCGGAGATGCCCGCCCAGCTCATCGCCTATGTGACCCATGCCTTCGGCAAGCCTCCCCGGCCCGCTTCCGCCCCGGCGCCCAAGGCCGAGACGGCGCTGAAAAAGATTTTCGTTCTGGTGCGTGCCCAGATGGGTCATGACTTTTCCCAGTACAAGCCTTCCACCATTCACCGCCGTGTCAAGCGGCGCATGGCCGTCCACCAGATCGAAACGATGGATGGATACGTCAAGTATCTCCAGCAGGCGCCGGCAGAGGTGGAAGCCCTTTTTCGCGATCTCCTGATTGGGGTGACCAGCTTTTTCCGCGATCCGGAGGCCTTCAAGGTTGTTGAGGAACAGATCATCCCCAAACTCTTTGCCGGCAAAGCCGCCGAAGCCGTGATCCCCGTATGGGCGCCGGGCTGTTCTACCGGCGAAGAGGCCTATTCTCTCGCCATACTGCTTGCCGAACATCAGGGGGCAATGAAGCAGACCGTCAAGGTCCAGGTCTTCGCCACCGATATTGACGCTCAAGCCATTGCCACGGCCCGGTCCGGCCTCTATCCCGCCAGCATCGCCGCCGATATCACGCCGGAGCGGCTGACGCGCTTTTTCGCAGCCGCCCCCGACGGCAGCGCCTTCCGGATCCACAAAGGCATCCGTGACATGCTGATCTTTTCAGAGCAGAACGTGATCAAAGACCCGCCGTTTTCCAAGCTCGACCTCATCTCTTGCCGCAATCTCCTGATCTATTTGGGCGGGGAGTTGCAGAAAAAGCTCGTCCCCTTATTCCATTACGCCCTTAACCCGGGAGGATTTCTTTTCCTAGGCACCTCGGAGACGGTGGGCGAGTTTATGGATCTCTTTACTGTCCTTGATCGCAAAATGAAGCTCTATCAGCGCCGGGAAGATATTCACAACGCCCGGCACGCCGTTCTGGGCCGGTTTATGCCGCCCACAGCGACGGTGGATATGGCGTTCCCTCGTTTCCACGAGAAGGCAGCCGGGACAAGGAAGCTGCCCCTTCGCGAGCTGACCGAACAGGCGCTGTTGCAACAGTTGTCCCCCGTCGCCGCCCTTGTCAACGGCCAGGGCGACATCCTCTACCTCCACGGGCGGACCGGCCTGTATCTGGAACCGGCCCCGGGGGAGACCGGAACTAGCAACATTCTGAAGATGGCCCGGGAAGGATTGCGTCACGACCTGGCTACTGCCCTGCACAAAGCGGTGGGAACGAGAGACAGCGTGTGCTATCCGGGTCTGCGGGTCAAAACCAACGGCGAGACTACGACGGTCAACCTGACGGTCCGCCCGGTGACGGCAGCCCCTGCTGCAACGCCCGCAACGCTCCTGTATCTGATCATCCTGGAACAAGGGCCGCCCTTCGACCCCAAGGGAGCCCACCCCGCCGCCTCGCTTGCCGGTGCGTGGGCGAACGGCCCCGATACCGACGTTGACGAGCGTATCGCAGTGCTCAAACAGGAATTGCGGGCCAAGGAAGAATATCTCCAGACCGCCAACGAGGAGTTGGAGACCTCGAACGAAGAACTCAAGTCTTCCAATGAAGATATGCAGTCGGTGAACGAAGAGCTGGCCACGGTCAACGCCGAATTGCAGACCAAGGTGGCCGACCTGTCCCGGGCCAACAACGACATGAACAACCTCCTGGCGGGCACGGGCATCGCCACGGTCTTTGTGGATCATGGGCTCCATATCCTCCGCTTCACCCCCGCCGCCACCCGGATCATCAATCTGATCCTTTCCGATGTGGGGCGCCCCGTGGGTCATATCGTTTCCAACCTGGTTGGCTATAATCGCCTGGTAGCCGATGTGGAGGGGGTTTTGGACACCCTGATCCCCAAAGAGGTGGAGGTCCAGACCCAGGCGGGCGACTGGTACTCGCTGCGCATCCAGCCCTACCGCACCCTCGGCAACGTGATCGAAGGGGCGGTGATCACCTTTGTGGACATTACGGAAATGAAGAAGATTCGGGATGAACTGCGGAAAGCCAATGAGCGACTCCGCCTCGCCGGCAAATGAATTCGGGGGACAAAACCATGGCGGCAAAAAGGACTATATCCAGCCGGGCCGACCCGCAACCGGTGCCACGGCTGGGGTATGAATCGCTACAGAGAAAAGGCAACACGCCCTATGCGGAGGTATTTGCACCGGCTTTGTACGGAGGCAAAGAGGCTCATGTCTGGGCAACAGGGACGCCGTTTTCGGCATCTACCAGGCGACACCGGAGGGGCGATTTCTAAGCGTCCATAATGCCTTTGCACGGATGGCCGGATACGACTCACCGGAGGAATTTATTGACACGACAAAGAGCAGCGGTAATGGGTGAATAGGGGATAATCGCCGGAGTAAGGACACGCCTTTTGCGGGCTGAAGCCGGAGGGTAATAATTATTTGACATACAACGGCGACCCTCTTATAATCCCTATCAAAAATCATAAAAAAGTGCGGACGGGGTGATTTTTGACGATATATTGCTATGCAGAAAAGGTTGCGCCACGAAGCTGATGAATGTAGACGATAAGGTTAATAGCGAGCTATTCTGGATACTTGTTGTTGATGCTCAGTCAACGATGAGGCAAATGATCAGAGAGGCCGTCAGCGATCTGGGCTATGCTTGCCTCGAGGCCACAGATGGTATCGA
This sequence comes from Syntrophus aciditrophicus, assembly GCA_020718905.1. GTDB lineage: Bacteria > Desulfobacterota > Syntrophia > Syntrophales > UBA8958 > UBA8958. The sequence goes on from DYRD01000003.1 coordinate 22,342, forward strand.
GGCCTTGGAAATCCTTGCAAAAGAGACGATGGATTTGGTGATCACCGATATCGCCATGCCGCGCCTTGATGGTATCGCCCTGACTCAGGCCATAAAAGAGAAATATGACAGCAACGTCATCGTCATGACCGGCATGGGCGGCCAATTTACCTACGAGGCTGTCATCGCCAAAGGGGCCAGTGACTTCATCCTGAAACCTATCCGCATCGAGGAACTGCTCGTCAGGATAAAGCGCATCCTCAGGGAGAGGATTATCATTGAGGAAAGAAACCGCATGGAGCATGCGCTACGGGAGAGCGAACAGCGTTATCAGGAGCTGAGCATAACGGATGACCTAACAAAACTTTACAATTTTAGATATTTACATGAAAAGCTTGGGACGGAGATCGATCGCAGCAGGCGCTATAACCGTCAGATTTCTCTTCTCATGCTCGATGTAGATAATTTCAAGCAATACAATGATTCCTTCGGCCACTTAGAAGGCGACGGCGTTTTGATTCGCTTGGCCGAGGTTATCCGTAGCAGCCTGCGGCGCATGGATCAAGCATGCCGTTACGGGGGAGAGGAATTTGTCATTATCCTTCCGGAAACAACAGGTGAGCAGGGGTATGTCATTGCCGAACGTATCCGGGAGGGCATCCGGCAAGAGGCATTTACGCCGGCGCCGGGAAAGGTTGCCCAGGTAACGGTAAGCATCGGGGTGGCGCAATTGCAACCCCAAGAAGACATGCTGCATTTTATCGATCGGGCGGATAAGAATATGTATGCCGCCAAGGCAGCCGGGAAGGATAAAGTGATTTTTACATAGGCCGGTGCTTGTTCACCTTGCCATTGCCCGGCTTCAGGCCTCACCGCCCATTGTACTTGTTAAATTGAGATCCATCATCATCGCCGGATTATCGGGATGCTGAATGCGGGGATTATGCGTTTCCGGAGGCAGCAATTCTAAATATACCGCTTTTATTTGCCTTATTGTTTTATTCTCCATTTTAATGATCATCTCTTTCAATTCGTTTTTTAGCTTTATATTCACTTCCAGGAAATTCTCATATCCCATCTCAGCCAGACGAGAAAATTCAAGGGTAAAGGCGGCAAGATAATCACCGATCCGGTTGGCATTTTGTGAGAGCAATCGATCCCCCGGGTTGACTTTGATTTCCGAGCGGATGTCGCAGTCAATTTCTTTGTTAAAGAGTTTTTTGATGTCATCACAGCTAAAATATGGATAAAGGTCCCAATCGATCAAATTTGGCGTGCAATGTTCATATTGCTGGAAGTGGGATCTCAGACGCTTCCGGTAGTCAATGACTGCTTCTCCCGTGGATAACTTGATACCACCAAGCCTGCCTTCATAGAGCATTGCGGCCTGGTTTGCCCTGAGATCGCCGTTGGCCCATTGTTCGGCAGCGCCCGCTATTAATGAGACGGCGCCAAAGCAATCCAGGGCATCTTCTACATTATGAAAAAGGCTGATAGCCGCCGAATGGCGTCCGGCAATATTTGCGTCCGAAACCGTTAAAATAAGGAAGATCAGGTGATTGGCAATCGCATGTGCGGAAAATCGCGCCACCTCCGTATCAACCCGGGGCTGAGGACGTTTGCTGATTATCCGGGTGAGGGCATCTAAGGATAGCGTGGATACTGTAAAGTCTTGCCTTGCAATCATGAGTAGCCTCCAAGGGGTGCGCCGTAAAAAGTTCACCCTTACGAACCAAGTTAAACTACCGTTATAATAAAATTATTAAACGACCAGTTCTACTTTTTCGGTTTTTGGAGCAGCCGACAATATATAAGCAAAGCATGCAAAAAGCTGAGTGATTAAATCACTTTCGATTCCCCGTGTCAATGATTTCGTATAGCATTGATATCATAAGAGTAACTGCCCATGGACGGCAATTTTGGTGAACGTCGCCGGGATCTTTTTCCCCGCCTGCTCCATCGCCGTCTGCACGATCCGGACAAGACCGCCGCAACAGGGGACCTCCATGAAGGGGACCTCCAGGGAGCGGATGTCGTTCTTCGCAAACATCTCCGTCAGTTTGTCCACATAGAACGCCGCATTGTCCAGCTTCGGACAGGCAATAATCAGGACGCGGTCCTTTACAAAGCGGCGCTGAAAGTCTCCAAAGGCGCAGGGGACGCAATCGGCGGCGATAACTACATCCGCCCCGGACAGATAAGGGGCGGTGACGGGCATGAGCATCAACTGGACCGGCCAGTTCTGCAATTGCGACGGTGGTGATGCCTCCCCGGCTGCCTTGCCTGTCATAGCCACAGGGGGCCGCAGTTCCCTGATCATGGAACCCGGACAAGCGCAAGGCGGTTCTTCCCGATGATGCAAATGGCTTGCTGTGGCCTCCTCATCAAAGACATCGGCCTCTCTTTCAATCATGTCGATGGCCCCCTGGGGACACTCCCCGAGGCAGGTCCCCAGGCCGTCGCAGTAGGTTTCACCGATCAGCCTTGCCTTGCCGTCGATGATCTTGAGAGCCCCTTCGGCGCAAGCGGTCACGCAAAGCCCGCAGCCGTCACATTTCTCCTCGTTGATGGCGATTATCTTTCTTTTGATCTTCTTGTCTCCCTCACGGCGAATTTAAATGAAATTATAAATACGATGTGTTATAAATAATCAAGTTTCAAGATAATTGCTTTGACTTAAGTCAACTAAGATCGACTTTTATATAATTTATACAACTAAGACATATGGCTTCCGGGAGATTATTGCCGAGCATTTCTTTTTTCGAAGGGCTGTCGGGGTCGCAGCAGGCGGAGATGCTCGCCATGGGCGTCTCCCGTCGGGTCGCAAAAGGCCAAACCATATTCCTCGACGGAGACAAGGCGACGGGCTTTTATGTAATTTTAACGGGAAAGGTGAAGATCTACAAGCTCGCACCGGAAGGAAAGGAACAGATTCTCCATGTCTTCGGTGCCGGTGAGCCCTTTGGGGAAGTTCCCACCTTCGCCAATGCCGTTTTTCCAGCCCATGCCGAAGCGATCGAAAAAACCCAGCTCCTGTTTCTCCCCCGGGAGAGTTTTATCAGGCAGATCAGCCAGGATCCCGATCTGGCCATGGGGATGCTGGCCACCCTCTCCCGCCGCCTCCTGCACATGACCAAACTGGTGGAGAGCCTGTCCCTGCAGAACGTCTCCAAGCGTCTTGCCGCCTATCTTCTCCGGCTGAGCGAAGGTCAGAAGCAGGCAGCCGCCGTGCAACTGGATATGAACAAAGGGGAGGTAGCCAGTTACCTGGGAACTATTCCCGCAACCCTCTCCCGGGCTCTGAACCGCTTGACCAACCAGAATCTGATCGAGGTCCAGGGGCGCCGGATCATCATTCTCGATAGAGCGGGATTGCAGGCATGGGAGGAGCAAGGACTCTGAGGACCCCTCTGAAGCCTTCGCGGAAGAGGTTGACCGTCCCCGGGCTGCGGAATCGTCTGGACAGCATCGACGGGGCACCGGAATACGTCTTTATTACCCCGGAGCGTCGAGTGCGCTGGACAAGAGGAGCATGCTGCGGGGATTCATGATAGATAATTACGAGCAAAGCGCTGAGAATTACGCCCGTTTGCAAGCTCAATTGGCGCAAATTGAGCGCCTGGAGCAGGGATCCTTTTATTCCCCGGATTTTAAAAGCTGGCACCGGCAAACCGGTGAACTGATCGAGGGCCTTTTCGGCAAGAGTTCCCACCCTTACGAAGCGTTTCAGACCGTTCTCTTTACCCCCCTTTTTCTTTCCTGCCGCGGCAGCGATACGGTCTTCACGGATGCTTATGAACAAGGTCTGGAGGAAATCCGCTCCCTCCTTGCATCGTGCCTGGAGAAAGGGAGACTCCCATCCCCACCCTACTAACCCTCGCCTTTCAAAATCCTTGCCGTTGCGACGGCCTTTTGCATCATCAGACCGGCGGCCTGAAGGGCCTGCTTGTCTTGGCACACCCCGAGCTTGTCCGTCTGGTAGGAAAGATCCTCGTTCATCTGTCCGGACACAGCTCCGACGCCGAAAATTGCCCCGGCGGCATGGACGGACGGGGTCCACAGCTCATGAAGCAGGAAAGCGCTATGGATGCTTTCCTGCGTCGTCTCTATCCCGCCGTTCCTGGTCCAGGCCACCGCCAGCGCCACGCCGACTTTGCCTTTCAAGGCCAGGTGTTTCTCCTTGCCGAAGATGAAACAACGGGTCCGATCGATGAGACACGCCATCAGTCCCGAAAGCCTGGCAAAATAGACCGGCGAAGCGAGCACGAGGACATGGCAATCCCAAATTTTCATGAGGATGGGCGAGATGTCGTCGTCAATTTTACACAATTGCAGCGGGGTCTGTTTTCTCATGCACCAGTTGCACTGATTACAGTCGGAAAGATTGAGGCCCGCCAGGGCTAAGGCCTCCGTTTCCACGCCCCTCTCTTTTGCCGCCACTTGCAGGGCATGCTCCAACAGATATGCGGTGTTTCCTCCCCGGAAAGGACTTGAATGGATACCCAGGACCTTTATCTTTTGTTCCTCCATAGAAAAACCCTCCTTTTTTCTTTCCATACCTGAGCCGGCGACGCCTCTCCCGTGACCTGTTAAGGAATTCCTGCTCCCTTGTCAAGGCCGCAAAAATGCCCCCACAAAAAAGGGTTTTCATAAAGAGCGTTACATGCTAAGCAGTCGGCAAGATCACCCTTAAGTAAGGATGGGAAGGAAGCGGCTTCTTCAGGGGGTTTCCTAAAAAAGGCAAAGGAATCAAAAAAGATATCCATCAGGGAGCTTTCAAGGAGAACTCAACTCAGCCCGGAATTGCTGCTCGCCATGGAGGAAAACCGCTTTGAGTCCTTTTCTCAGCCGGAATTCATTCCCAGGTATCTCAGACTTTATGCACGCGAGTTGGGTCTTGATGAGGCCCAGGCGCTTAAGGACTACCAGGCCTTTGATCAAATCCCCCAGCAGATAAAAGACGCCCCCATCCAGACAAATCTATTTCTGGACTATAATCCTCCGACCCGCGCCTCGGAATCTGCTAAGATACAAGTCGCCGACAACAACGATAATCTCTTCAAGCATGCCTTCCTGATCCTCTTGATGCTCCTTATCATCTCTCTGTTTTTCTACATCCCCTCTGAATACAAGGGACCCAAAGAGATCAGGTCTGATACGTCATCCCGGGTCGTCGAAATGAAAAAAGATACCCCCGTCGCCGCCCCCCGCCCTCAAACCGCTGTTTCGCCACCCCTCGCGGATACGGCACCGTCGGGCATGGCTCTACCGCCGCAAGCCTCGCACCTTGCAGGCCCTACGCCGGTTTCCCCGGTGGAGCGGAAACCCGAACAAGCGATCAAGGTCATCGGGAACCGGAACAGTAAACGCTATCATTTGCCGGGAATGAAATACTACGATCGCGTCGCCGCCTACCACCGCGTTGTTTTCGCCTCCGAAGAAGAAGCCGTCAAGGCAGGATATCACAAAGCCTCCCGCTGATCGCTGTGGCCATTAAAGGCCGCATTGGCCTCCGCAATCAGCTGATCCTCCCTTCCCCGATACTTGGGTGAAAAGTGAAAAAGGATCATGCGCTTCACTCCTGCTTCTCTCGCAAGGGCCCCGGCCTGCCGGGCCGTCAGATGGTATTTTCCGGCCGCCAGATCGGCCTCGGCATCCAGGAAGGAACCTTCGATATAGAGGATATCGGCATCACGGGCTAAATCGACAATGATCGCGGCATTATCGGCACTGTAGAGGGCATCGGTCACATAGGCTATCTTTTGTCCCGGAGTAACCTTGACGATCCTGTCCGCCAGCGCCCCCAGAGGCGCCCATCTTTCCAGGAGCGATCCCGCTGCGTTTTTCCACCAGATCCGGACCGGATAATCGGGGGGGCAGTCATTTACGAGACAATCCTTGAGGCCGTTAAGCCACGGCCCGACGGGCAATCCCTCTTCCCCGAGGGCGTCTTTGCGGATGTTGATCCGCCTTTTCTCTTCGGCCCGGAAAGCGAGGCAGGGAATCCTGTGATCGAGAAAGGCCGCCTGGAGGGAGAAATATCTGTCTGCAAAAAGCGACCCGTCAAATATCCCGCGTTCATCTTCATCTTCCACCCGGAAGCCGCGCCGGCAAGAAAAACGTCGCGTCGTCATTTGGCCCCTTGGATCGAATTCTGTGGCAATGATATTGAATTCATTTACATATTGCTCGACGAGGTTCCATGTATATGCCCGCAGGCGGCTCCCCACCTGATCCAAGAAACCCGGAGGCCCATAAAGGGCGATCTGGCGGTTCCGTCCCAGGCAGATGCGCACCAGCTGATCGAAACCGATGAAGTGGTCCATGTGGGTATGGCTTACACAGATATGCTCTACCTTCAGGATGTTCCGGGAAGGCAGGAGCTGGAGGTCCCCCAGATCGAAAAGGAGAGCCCGGCGCCGGTATTTCATCTCCAGATAAACACAAGGGTCGCCGCCGGGACCGTTCACCAGCACCGTATTAAACACGGGGATGGCCTTCTCCCCGCAGGGATTCCCTGAGCCCGGCGGCAATCTGTCCGATGCGGAGGTAAGCTTCTCCGATTGCCGTTGTTTCATCACCGGACAAAATAAACGGCATAATCTCCGCCCGGCCCGCAAAGACCTTCTTCAGTACCTCCGTTGTGCTTTGCCGCCGCGCCGTCACCTTTGCTTCCTGCCCATAATGATCACCCGCAGCCTCATTGGCGCCGAAGTCATCAATCAGGAGCAGCCGATCTGGCGGTGTCCAATGCACTTGTTTCCGCACCACCACCCAGAATTCTTCCTCGTCCTTGCGGTACCCGAGATCGGCGGAATTGGCGATAAAAAAACATCCCCTGGAAGCAGCGTCTCGGGCCATCAAGGAGACTGCTTTTATCTGCATATCCTGAAATTGATCTTTGATGGCCTCCGTAGCTTCGGCATAGTGATCCGTGGCCACGACCGCCGTAATCAGGGGATGCTGATACAACTCCCGCAGCAAGGGACGCCAGGCGGGATCAATCGGGGAATGGGAAAAATATCGGGCGACGAAACTACCGGCAGCTCTGTCGAGGGCGTCCAGAGAAGAGTCTTTCCTGTTCGCCGTCCATTCCTTGCTGATCTTGCCGACGATAAGGCGGCGATAGCCGATAGGGCTGCGGCTACCCGCTTCCCAGGTGGGGTTGACAATACCGCTCCAGAATATCTCCGGCGAGTCAACACCGAAATCGGCAAGACCGGAGAGATACAATTGCCTCTTCAGAACGTCGTCTTGGGCGAAGGCGACCGCCTCCAGCGACAGGGTTCCCGAATAATCAAAGACAATTATAAGTTTGGACATGACCGACTATCGTCAATGATGCGGCACAGTTCCCGGGAAGCCAGGAAGGGGTCCGGGGCGGCGCAGATCGCCGATACTACGGCAATTCCGTCGGCGCCCGCCTGCATCGCCGCACCGGCGTTGGTCCCATTCAAGCCGCCGATGGCAATAAGGGGATGGCGGGAATAGGCCCGGATCCTCGCGATACCCTCCAAACCCCAGCTTCCCCTCGTATCCGTCTTCGTCGGCGTCTCAAAAACGGGACTGACGCCGAGATAATCCACATCCCACTCCTCGGCCTGCTCCACATCATCCCATGTCTCCACGGAAAGCCCGATGATGGTCCCCCTGCCCAGAATCACGCGGGCCAGGGGGTAGGGTATGTCTTCCTGACCGATATGGACCCCTTCCGCCTCGACCGCCAGGGCCACATCGATACGGTCGTTGATGATCAGAGGAACCTGGAAGGGGCTCAGTAGGGCCTTGATGCTTCTTGCCTCTTCGACAAAGGAGCGGGTAGATAGGTTCTTTTCCCGCAGCTGAACACAGGCGGCCCCCCCCCTGACGGCGGCCAAAACAATCTCATCCAAAGGACGGCCGCCGCAGAGATCTCGATCCGTAACGAGGTATAATCCTTTGATCTTTTTCATGAGGAAAGGGTTGTCAATTTCAGGTGTTGGTCGATATCTGCACAAGAAAGCCCGTAGAGGGCATCGAGGAATTGCATCTGCATGCTGCCGGGTCCAGCGGCCCGGGCGGCGGCGATTTCTCCGGCAATCCCCATAACCGCCATAGTATAGGCCGCTGCGACAGCGAGGTCGGAGCCCACGGCGGCAAAGGCGCCGCATAGCGCCGAAGCCGTGCAGCCGAGGCCCGTAACCCGGGCCATCATGGGATGGCCATTGGCGACAACGATCATCCGGCTGCCGCCGACAATGTAATCCTTCTCTCCGCTCACGCATACGACCGACCCAAATTGATCATTTAGTATCCGGGCCGCATCCAGGGCGTGATCCGAAGCCGCCGTACTATCGACCCCCTTGGTAAGCTTACCCTCCGTCACCAGGGCCATCGTTTCCGAGGCATTGGCCCGGATAATGGCCGGAGAAACCACCTCCAGAAGCTGCCGCGCAGTGCGGCTACGGTATGGCGTCGCGCCGGCCCCAACGGGGTCGAGAATGACGGGGATACCTTTTTGTTTGGCCTTCCTTGCGGCCATGAACATCGACCTTGTCCATTCTTCGTTCAGGGTGCCGATGTTGATCACCAGGGCGGAGGCAATGTGAACCATGTCCTCGACCTCCTGTTCCGCATGGGCCATCACGGGAGAAGCGCCGATGGCCAGCAGGGCATTGGCGGTGGTGTTCATTACCACATAGTTTGTTATATTATGGACAAGGGGGGCACGGCTTCTTATCCGGAGCACGGCGTCCCAGACATGTTCGGACCGGTCAGGCATGGCGTTTCTCCTTTACAGAACAATTTTCACGGCCGGATGGGCCCGCAGGGCTTCATAAACGGCAAGGCGGTGCCCTTCACTCTCGACAACCACGGTCAGGCAAAAACTCTGATACTTCCCCTTTTCGCTGCTCCTCGAGAGGTCCATCCGGCAGGTTCGATCCTGAATAATTTCCCTTACTGCCCGGCGCAGGCTATCCTCGTCATCGCCGATGATTTGATAACTCCACGAGCAGGGATAATCCATCGCCGCAGATTTCCGTTCATCAAGCTCCTTCATGGTTTTCTCCTCATTACGATCGGGAAGCGAAGCTTTCCCTATGGTCTCAAAGGCACAAAGCGAAACATGATCGCCTTCGCCTCCCCATGGTGACCATTATGGCTAATAGAAATAGAAAGTTTTTGCAGATGCGTCAAGGTTAAAATGATCACCCGCCGTAATGAAGCCGTAGCGTTTCCATACATCATCATTTATGTCACGTTAATACCTTCATACCCTAATAATTACTGGCTGGAGTTCGGTAAAGGCGAACATGCCCTTGGCGGGGTAATGTGCTTTCGCAGCCGTTTCATGATCGCCCCGATGCAGCTACGCCGCCCGCAGGGCCTCGACAATATTCATGCGGGATGCGCGGAAGGCCGGCAGCAATCCGCCGCTGAGCCCAATGACGAGGGGAAAGGCCATGGCCTGTAGGACAATGGGCGCGGTGAGGGTGAATTTGAAGGCCAGCTCGGAAAAGGTCTGAAAGTTCACCGTAGAGACGGTGATGAGCTGCATAAAGGAGGCGAAGAAGAGTCCCACGGCGCCGCCGATGAATCCGAGGAGGAGCGACTCCGCGAGAAACGCCGCCAGGATATTCCGGCGGCGGAAACCGAGGGCCCTCATCGTTCCGATCTCCCCGATCCGGTTGGCGACGGCGGAATACATGGTGATCATGGCCCCGATGACGGCGCCGATGGAAAAGATAACGGTCAGAGACAGGCCGAGGATTCTCAAGAACTTGGCCATCATCTCCGACTGGTCGAGATAATATCTCGTCTCCTGCTTCGTCTCGAGGGTCAGCCGCGGGTCTGTCTCGATCGCCTTTTTGGCCGCGGGGAAATCCCCGGGGCTCGGCAATTTGAAAATAACCGCCGAATAAACGGGACGCCGGAAGGCCCGCATTACCTGATCCACATCCCCCCATATCTCCGAACTAAATCCCGTATTGCCGGCATCGAAAACGCCCATAACCGTCCAGGTCCTCATCCCCCAATTCAGGGTTCCCTGCAGGCCCACCCCTTTGAATCCTTTGGCGATGCTGTTTCCCACGATAATCTCCGAAGAGCCCATTCTGAACATGCGGCCCGAGATTAGTTTTACCTGGGGCCGCAAGGATAGGGACTTCTCCTCCACACCACGGACGACGACGTTGGAATGGCTCGCCGCCTGCTCATCACCCCGTTTTTGCAGGGCAATGAGGACCACCGCCTCCTTGACCAGTAGGCGCCGGCCATGCTCGTCAATGGCCACCTGGGGAAGCATTTCCACAATGGCAGCCTGATTGCGTTCGATGCTGCTCATGACCTCCGGTGGACCCTTTGCGGAACACTACGGCATTGTCATAAGAACCGGTCTCGACGAGGGGGTCTTCTCCAGACCATCGGCCATCATCAAGATGGCGGCAAATACGAAGACGACGAGGGCCATGCCGGAAACCGTAAGGATCGTCGTCAACCTGCGCTTCCAGAGATTGCGCAAACTGTAGGAAAGGGGAACCGCCATTAGCCGATCCTCCGCAGCCCATCGGCGATACCGATGCGGATCGCCTGACCGGTCGGAATAAGCGCCGCCAGACAGCCGATAAGGATGGCGGCCAGAACATCTAGACAGAGCGTTTCCGCAGAGATAATGAAGATGGGGAAAAAGGTCTCGAGGACATGACCGAAGGCCGCTGCCGCGGGAAACGTGAGGAGCATGCTGGTTAAACAGCCGGTCAGGGTAATCACGAGAGATTCCCCGAAAATCAGGATCGTGATTTCCCGGCTGCCAAATCCCAGGGTTTTCATGATCGCATAATCGCCGATCCGCTCCCGGGTGGTCATGGCCATAGTATTGGCGACCACGGCCATAATAATGATGATAACGACAAAGGACACCATCTGGATGGCAGTGACGATGGCGCCGCTCATGGCGATAAACCATTGATTGAAGGCTTTTTCCGTCTCCGTCAACGTCTCGGCCAGGGAGTTTTTGAAGGTTTTGTCCACGGCTAGGACCACTTCCGCCGCCAGGTCGGGGCGGGTAACGGCGACCATATAGAACCCTACCTGATCGGCCCGCTGGGGGGACGACTTTTTGATCGTTTCATTCAAATAATCCCAATGGAAGTAAAACTGTGTCTCATCCGTCGTCTCGTCCCGGCCTTTATAGATGCCCCGGAGGACGAAATCCCAATTTCCCGGGTAGATTGTTCCCTTGAGGGTTACCGTGTCGCCGAGCTTCCAGCCATGCTTCGCCACCAGCTTTCTGCCGGCCACAAAACCTTTCCGATCGGCAAGAAAGGCCTTTTTCTCCGCAGGGGCAAGGACGAATTCCGGATAGATGGCGAGATAGGTCCGGGGCTCGACGCAGAAGTTGGGGAAAAAGTTTTTTTCGTCGATGTAAATACCGCCGAACCAGTTGCCGTAGGACACCATCTTCACCCCTTCGTGCTGGCGGATTTTCTCGTTATAAGAAAGAGGAAGCGTAAAGAGGATGGAGATGGCGTTTCTTGTAACAAGGCGGGATGTCGAAGCCGCCTCGACCCCGGCATACCAGGAGCTGATCACCATCCGCAGGAGACCGAAGGCGAGAATGGCTACGGCGATGCCGAGGATCGTCAGACCGCTGCGCAATTTGCTGTGAAAGGCATTCCTAAAGAGGATTTTGAGAATCATCATTTGTCAGGTATCCCTTATCCAGATGCCGGAGGATCTTGGCACGCTGTGCGGCCCTTGGGTCATGGGTCACCATGACGATCGTCTTCCCCATTTCCCCGTTGAGGCGTTCCATCATCGCCAAAATTTCCTCGGCCGATACACGGTCGAGATCACCCGTAGGCTCGTCGGCGACGAGAATGGTGGGATCGGTGACAATGGCCCGGGCAATGGCCACGCGCTGCTGTTCGCCGCCGGAGAGCTCTTGGGGATAATGATCCATCCGGTGGTCCAGCCCCATCATGCGCAGGGCCATTTCGGCATGCTCCCGCCTTTCTCTTCTGGACAGGGATGTCAAATGAAGGGGCAGCTCCAGATTTTCCACTGCTTTCAAGACCGGAATCAGATTGTAGAACTGAAAGATGAAACCGACGTGGTTGGCCCGCCAATGGGCGAGTTCCGTTTCCGAAAAGGTGGTGATATCCAAACCGTCCACCCGGATGCCTCCCGCATCGGCCTTGTCGATGCCGGCAAGGAGATTCAGGAGGGTCGTTTTCCCCGAACCGGACGGCCCCATGAGGGCCAGGAATTCCCCGGCGGCGATGTCGAAGGTAATATCGAACAGGACCGGAACGACGAGGCTGCCCCGGCGATAGGACTTGAAAAGATGTCTTATCTCTACGATGTTTTGCTTCTGCTCAGCCATAGATCCCTTGAGAAGATGCGTCAATTAGAGGGCTAGATGGAAGCTGATCCTCATCTTTCGGCGATTTTGATCCTTGATCCATCCTTCAATCTTTGGGACGGCTTTATGACCGCCCGGTCTCCCGGCTTGAGGCCGGAGACGATCTCCGTCATATCTCCCAGTTTTAAACCGATCTGGACGGAGATTTCCCGGACCCGGTTCCCCTGGAGGAGAAAGACAAAGGTCTTATTACCCCTGCTCATCAAGGCGGATTGGTTGACGGCAAGACGAGGTTTCAACTCTTCCGGCGCCAACCGCCGGGAGAGAAAAGAGACCTTGGCGCTCATGTCCGGCAGCATCCGGGGGTCTTTGTCGAGAAAGCGAACCTTGACCAGAACCGTGGCCTTACTGCGGTCAACAGTTGGCACAATCGTATAGATCTCTCCCTGAAACCGCATGTCCGGGAGGGCATCGAGCTGGATATCACAGGGCTGACCGACCCGGAGGGAAGCAATGCTCGTTTCCGAAACATCGGCCTCAACTTGCAGAGATTTCATATCGGCAATGGTGACGACGGCGGCCTTCGCATTAGCCGCGGAACCCATGGGGGTAACGATGTCGCCGACGTCGGCATTTTTGGTCAAAACGACGGCATCGAAGGGGGCTCGGACCAGGGTATAGTCGAGAGACGCCTCCGTATTCCGCAAGGCGGCGCTTCCCGCCCGCACGCCGGCTTCCGCCCCCTTTACCCCTTCCAGAGCCCGCCGGTAGCGGGTAGCGGCTACATCATAATCGGACTTGGCGACGAAATTACTTTCAAAAAGTTTCTTGTAGCGGGTATACTCAAGCAGCGCCATATCCCTTTCCGCTTTGGCCTGCTCGAGGGTGGCCCGCACCGTATTCAGATTGGCTGCCGCCTGGTCTCTTGCTGCGGTCACATCCACATTCTCCATCCGGGCAATCACCTGCCCCTCCCTGACCGTACTTCCTTCCTCCACCATCAGAGCCATCAGGCGCCCCGTCACCTTGGAGGCCACGGCGGCCTTCCGTTGGGCAACGATGTAACCACTGGCATTCAATGTGGATATGGACTGAGCGGGGTAAACTTGGGAAATAGTCGTCACATCCACGGATATGGCCGGGGCGATGACGCCGCGGAAGTAAAGACCGGCGGTTCCTAAAAGCAGCAGCATAACAGCCGCGATAATGAAAGGCTTCTTTTGGTACCGGCGGGGCTTAACAATCTTTTCCGACTTCTCGATCTTCAGTTTTGCGATGTCTTCCCCAGGCATGACAAGTTCTCCGACAAATATATATGCTTTCCCGAAGTCAATATTACTTCTTTGATAAGGGTTTACTCATAACACAGGCTGAGGTCCTTTTCCAGAACAAAGGCACCCGGGTTGAGGGCCGGTTAAATAGGCATAATCAATGGCATCTTAGGATACTGAAGGTTTGAGGCTTAAAGATGGACGCTTAAGAGATGATAAACCAGGCAAGAGGTCCGGCAAAATCACGTTTCTCCTTACAAGAATCGCTGCCGCCACTCCTGCCTCGCCAAGGAGGTACTTGATTATCCTTTCCGCGTTCGCCGGGACGGAGATGTTCCTTCCATCCACTGCTTGATGCGGTTGGCATCGCCGAGACGGGTCAGGTTGCCCTGGGCATCGAGGAGGACAATCAACACGGGGCGCTGGGCCACATGAGCCTGCATCACCAGACATCGCCCTGCCTCATCGATAAAGCCCGTTTTGGAGAGGCCGATCTGCCAGCGAGGGCTCCGGACCAGGCGATTGGTGTTATGGAACACCAATGTGCGGCGGCCTGAACGTATCGTCGCTTCTTCGCTGGTAGTGAATTCACGGATCAGGGGATAGTTGTACGCGGCGTTCACCATGTCAGCCAAGTTTCGGGCGGAGGAGACGTTGCCGCTGGAGAGCCCGGTGGGATCCTTAAAGCGCGTGTCGTATAGTCCCAGTGACTGGGCCTTGGCGTTCATGGCCATGACGAAGGCTTCGACACCGCCCGGATAAGTACGCCCCAGAACATGAGCGGCGCGGTTCTCGGAAGCCATTAAAGCCAGCTGCAGGGCCTCTTCGCGGGTGAGACTGGCGCCCACCGGCAGGCGAGAGCGGCTTTTATGAAGCGTGTCCACATCTTCGGGTTTGATGACCAGGGATTCCTTGAGATTCATTTGGGCATCCAGGACCACCATAGCGGTCATGAGTTTGGTAATGGAGGCGATGGGCACGACCGCCGCCGCATGCTTCTGAACCAGGCATTCACCTGTTTGCTGATCTTCCACCAATACCGAGGCGGAGCACAGAACGAGCTTTTGGGGCGCCCGGATGACGCCGACGGAGGCATAATGCTTATGGACCGGCGGGGATTTCGATGTTTTTGCAAACCCCGGCGTCCCCGGGACGGCCAACATCCCCAGACACAAGAGGCTCAACACGATCGTCCTGCCATTTTTGTGCGTCATCATCTCTCCTTAATCTTGAATATTCCCGAAGTTTCTATGTTATTTCAACCATTAACGCCACGATACGCAACCTCTCCCGTCCCTAATCGCAGCTCCTCAACATAAAAACATCATATGCCAAGCTAATTTTTGATCGCAATTATGCATAGTTTCCGACAATAGTCAATAACCATCTTTAAGGATGCAATTCTGCTTGACGGCAGGATGGCTTTGCAGCATTGGGGATTATCGGAACTGATGGCTGCAACGGTCAGCCTTCACCACATACCCGGCCACCTTGACCGCCACGTGCTGAGGCTGGATCGCGAAGCCTTGCAATACCTGCTCGTTCTGTTTATCGCCGACCAAGCCGCCTGCCTGATCGCTGGTGAGAGCAAAGCGCTGAAACAAGAGACGCTCCCTCCCCCCGTTTGCATCCATCCTACCATGGCCTGATCGACCGGCAACTGCTCCTCGCCAGCTCCTCATAGGGCAGTTGCGGGAAACGGAGGCGATTGCCGGGGCCGCCAGGTAAAACTCGTTAATAGAGGGGCAGCACCGATCCAGCGAAGAAAAGGGCAAAGGCGCCAAGTCCGGCAAGGAACGCCCCCAAAGCCAGATATTGATTCATCTTCGGGATATTCGCGGCAAAAAGGATCAGTACGCACAAGCCGAAGGCCAGGCAAAAGGGACAGAAAGTATCATGGACAATCTGAAAACGGACAAGCAGTATTTCCCCGCCCAGGGCGCCGGCAAGCATCATGGTCCGCAAATGGCTGACCGGGACAGCGTACCGGGCAACAGGCGGCAGGTTCAGTGCCAGGAGTGCCGCCATAAATAGGATCCCGACGTATTTTAGATCGACGCCCAAGAAAGTACCCCGCAGGGCGGAGCAAGAAGTATCACAGACTTCATAGAAGACCATCAACATGGCTCCGATGACGGGAATAATCAGATTGAGTATTTTCATGAGCGTATCCTGTCTCACCGGCCGCATCCTCTTCAATAAGGCGTTGGTAAAAAATCGCCGTCCTTCGTTACTGTAAGTTTTTTAGGGCCTTAAGGATGTCTTGGCGGCCGACGAAAGCCTCTTTCTTGCCTCCTTTGATAATGACGCAGGTCGGCGTTGACTGGATGCTATCCTCCTTAATCAGGTCGTTGTAGCGGCTAAAGGAGGGTTTAGGATCAAAAATTTCATAGGGAATCCTTTTGCTTTTAAAGATCTCTTCAAGCTGCTCCCTAGTAGTAACATGGGTGCTGGACGCCGCCTCAAAGAGGATATTGCGAACCTTGAGGGCATGTTCCAAATCGTTTTTTCCTTTCAGGGCGTAGATGAAGTATTGGGCATAGAGGGGGCTGTGACGGTGGAAGGGGACATCGACCATGGTCAGGGTAATTATCTTGTCCTTCAATAAATCTCGTAATACCGGTTCGACCGCCGGTTCCATAGCCAGGCAGGGAGGACAGAAATAGTCCGTGTAGAACCTGACCTGGATTGCCCCCGCACCATAGACCGGAAACGGGGCGGCCGGCCCCTTGGCAAACAAGGAGTTAACAGCGATAAATCCCAGAACGGCCATGACGATAAAGATCCCCCCGACCATCTGTCTGTTTTTTATATCCCTCGCCACGCATTTTATTATCGCCTCTCCTTTCACTTCTTTTCAGCAATTAAGCATTCCATCCCTCGCTCTTTCCCGCCTCCGAAAAATCTCCCTATTTTTTCATTGTTTCATGCATATCTGCTCGCGGGAGACACTGGGGATCTTTTCCATTATGGCCCGTATCTCCGGATCATCGCCAAGCCAGTGGCGAAGGCTTCCTAAAACCGTGGCGGCGTAAGGGCTTTTCCTCCCGTCGGCCAACTGATAATTGACCCAGAGGCCGTCCTTCGTGAATGTTACCAGGCCCGCTTCTTCGAGCACCTTCAAGTGCTTGGATACGGTGGGCTGGGCGATGCTGAGCAGCGCCTGGATCTCACAGACACACATCACCCTGTTTTGTAAAATCTTCAACAGTTTCACTCTATTCGGATCGGACACAGCCTTCATTACCTTGATATATTCTTTCATGGTTACCGCCCAATAATATTCATCTTTGCAAATATATAAGGACACCCGCCGACTGTCAAGGGTTTTAAGCCTCAACAGTATGGATGATGCCATGTTAGCCCCTGTCAATGACTTCTTTTTTGTGAGGCAATGCGATATTTTCCTCCGCCTTGACAAAGGCCATCTTGATAGTTATAATTATTAACAAGTAATAATTACAAAAAACGGATGGACAAGGAGCCGATGAAATCCCGGGAAGAACAAATAAACACCTTTGTCGATGCTTGCCGAAAGGTCGGTTTGAGAGTGACGCAACAGCGTCTGGAAATACAAGGCGAACTGATGAAGGCAACCGACCATCCGACTGCGGAAACCCTGTACCAGCGACTGCGCCCCAAACTTCCTACCATCTCTCTCGATACGGTGTATAGAAATCTTGCCGTCCTGGCAAATCATGGGCTTATCAACAAGGTGGAGACATTGGCAAGTTTAGCCCGGTTTGAGGCTTATCAAATTCCCCATCATCATCTCATTTGCCGCACCTGCGGGGAGATCATGGATTTCCGCTGGTCCTTCATTGATGAAGCGGCCCTACCCGACGAAATCAGGAATTGGGGGAAAATTGATCACAGGAATGTTGTCGCCTATGGCATCTGCAATAAATGCCTGAAATAGAAAGTTTCTTTAAAATCGGAAAGCTACGTCCTTGGGGTCTGAACAGGTAATTTACACAGCCGGGACAGAAGCATTTTTTTAGCCGGTAATGGCAATGGAACGGCGATTGCCTTATCCCGGTCGCCAATAATGCCACCACTAATGAAAGAAGGAAAGCCGATGACAGCAAAGAAGAAACTTACCACTACCGCCGGCGCTCCCGTCGTCGACAACCAGAACATCATGACCGCCGGACCGCGTGGACCGGTGCTGCTTCAGGATATCTGGTTCCTGGAGAAACTCGCCCACTTCGACCGGGAAGTAATCCCCGAACGCCGCATGCACGCCAAGGGTTCCGGGGCCTATGGAAACTTTACCGTCACCCATGACATCACCGGCTATACGAAGGCCAAAATATTCTCCGCCGTCGGAAAGAAAACGGACCTGTTTATCAGCTTTTCCACCGTCGCCGGAGAGCGCGGGGCCGCCGACGCCGAGCGGGACATCCGGGGCTTTGCCATGAAATTCTACACCGAAGAGGGGAACTGGGACCTCGTCGGCAACAACACGCCCGTATTTTTTCTCCGTGATCCCCTCAAATTTCCCGACCTGAATCACGCCGTGAAGAGAGACCCCCGCGCCAATCTCCGGAGCGCCAAAAACAACTGGGACTTTTGGACCTCCCTTCCCGAGGCGCTCCATCAGGTTACCATCGTCATGAGCGACCGGGGGATTCCCGCCTCCTACCGTCACATGCACGGCTTCGGGAGTCACACCTTCAGCCTCATCAACGCCAGGAATGAGCGGTTCTGGGTGAAGTTTCACCTGGAAACCCAGCAGGTGATCAAGAACCTCACCGATGCCGAAGCTGAGGCGATCGTGGCCAAGGACCGGGAAAGCCACCAACGCGACCTGTACGACAGCATCGAACAAGGGGACTTCCCCCGTTGGACCATGTTCATCCAGGTGATGCCGGAAAGGGATGCGGCGACCTGCCCCTATCATCCCTTCGACCTCACCAAGGTCTGGTTCCACAAGGATTATCCTCTTATTGAGGTTGGGATTCTCGAACTAAACCGAAACCCGGAAAATTATTTTGCCGAAGTTGAACAGGCGGCATTCAACCCGGCAAACATCGTACCGGGGATCGGTTTTTCCCCCGACAAGATGCTCCAGGGGCGACTCTTTTCCTATGGCGACGCCCAACGCTACCGTCTTGGCGTGAACCACCACCTGATCCCCGTCAACGCCTCCCGCTGCCCCTTCCACAGTTACCATCGCGACGGGACCATGCGAGTGGACGGCAATTACGGAAGCACCCTCGCCTACGAGCCCAACAGCTACGGCGAATGGCAACAGCAGCCCGATTTCTCCGAACCGCCTCTCAGCCTGGCAGGGGCCGCCGACCACTGGAACCATCGCGTCGACGACGATTATTACTCCCAACCCGGCAAACTGTTCCGCCTCATGAACGCCGAACAGCAACAGGCCCTCTTCGACAACACCGACCAGGCAATCGGCGACGCCCCGTGGGAGATCCGGATCCGTCATATCGGCAACTGCCTGCAGGCCGACCCGGCTTACGGCAAGGGAGTGGCCGACGCCTTGGGGATATCGCTGCATGAGATTTCTGGATAGTCCGGAACAGTCACATACGGCAAGCGAGCACAGTGGATACCCTTGCGGCAACTGGGCATCCCCCGTTTCAAATAATTAAACTGACAAAATACAACCAAGGAGAGATTGCCCCATGTCACGATCGGAAGATTTTCTAAAAGAAGCTTTTGCAGGAGAGTCACAAGCCAACCGCAAGTATCTGGCCTTTGCCGCCCGGGCCGATCAGGAAGGGTTTCCTCAGGTCGCCCGCCTTTTTCGGGCGGCGGCGGAGGCCGAAACCGTCCATGCCCATAACCATCTCCGGGCCCTCAAAGGGATACGAAGCACGAAGGAAAACTTGCAGGAAGCCGTCGCCGGCGAAACCCATGAATTCAAGGAAATGTACCCGGAAATGATTGAGGCGGCGAGGAAGGAAGGAGAAAAAGTAGCGGAACGAACGTTTACGTTCGCCAATGAGGTGGAAAAAATACACGCAGCCCTTTATCAGAAGTTGCTCGATAATCTTGGCGGCAAACAGGAGAGTTATGATTATTATATATGCCCGGTCTGCGGCTTCACTGCCGAGAAAGAGTCCCCTGAGCTCTGCCCCGTTTGTGGCGCCAAGGGTGAGCTTTTCAAGAAAAGCGATTGATTCTGGAGATGCCGGAGGAGCCCTTGCCGATACGGGTCCTCCCCCAGGGGTTGCGTGACTGGCCGGCAGGGCCGTAAAAAAGTTTGGTCGCACCGCCCTGAGAAAAAAGGGGCGGTGCGACACCAGGGACGGGGCTTCGAGCCTAAGGGTAAACCGGTTTTCCGCAAACTATCCCAATATTGCCTTTAGATCTTCCTCAGGTGTGGTAATCGCCATGATGTTGAATTTTTGCACGAGAACGTTCAGGATATTGGGGGTGATAAATGCCGGCAGGCTTGGCCCGAGGCGGATGTCCCTGATCCCGAGATGAAGAAGGGTCAGGAGGATGGCGCAGGCTTTTTGCTCGTACCAGGACAGGATCATGGAAAGCGGCAGGTCGTTGACGCCACACCCGAAGGCGTTGGCAAGGGCCACGGCGATCTGAATGGCCGAGTAGGCGTCATTACATTGACCGATATCGAGGAGCCTCGGAATCCCGCCGATCTCTCCCAGGGATTTGTCGAAGAAACGGAATTTCCCGCAGCCCAAGGTCAATACCACGCAGTCCGCGGGCACCTTTTCCACAAATTCTGTGTAGTAATTCCGCTCTGCCTTAGCCCCGTCGCAGCCGCCAACCAGAAAGAAATGCCGGATGGTCTTGTCTTTCACCGCATCAATGACCTGTCCGGCCACGCCCATAACGGCATTGCGGCCAAAACCTACCATGACCGTCTTCCCGGCTACATCTTCGGCAAAACCCGGTAGGGTAAGGGCCTTTGCAATGATCGGCGTAAAATCATGGTTGCTGATATGTTGCACCCCGGGCCAGCCCACCAGTCCGCTCGTAAAGATGTTATCGCCGTAGGATTCTCCGGGCTTCTGGATGCAGTTGGTCGTCATCAGGATCGCCCCCGGAAAGGCGGCAAACTCCTTGGCCTGATTTTGCCAGGCCGTACCGTAATGGCCATAAAAATGATCGTATTTTTTCAGCTCCGGGTAACCGTGGCAGGGCAGCATTTCACCGTGGGTATAAACATGAATTCCTTTGCCCCGGCTTTGCTTCAGGAGGTCCTCCAGATCTTTCAGATCATGGCCGGAAACGAGGATGGCCTTCCCTTTTTTGACGCCCAGAGGCACCGCGGTGGGAACGGGATGGCCATACACGCCGGTATTGGCGGCATCGAGGAGCTCCATGGCGCGGAGATTGATTTCCCCGCATTTCAGTACCATCCCCACCAGATCATTGACATGGGGATTTTTTTTCAGCGTCGCCGCCATTGCCTCGTATATAAAGGCAAATACCTTGTCGTCCATCTGTCCGAGAATGGCGGCATGGTCGGCGTAGGCGGCAAGGCCCTTGATCCCGTAAATCAAAAGCTGCTGTAATGAAAGGATGTCCGGGTCAAGCGTCGGATCGGATTTGACACCCGCCCGCTCACCCTGAGCAAGGAGGCCTTCCATGGTTTTCTCCGGAACAAACGTAGCCGGACCTTCCAAAGCAACGGCGCTGACGCTGGATTTCAGCGCCTCCCGGTATTCCACGGCCCGATTGATCATGGGCACAAACCGTTGGGGATCAAAATCCACGTTGGTCAACGTTGAAAAGATGGCTTCACATACAAACCGGTCCATTTGGCTATCAAAAATCCCGGTTTTCCCGACCTCAAAAGCGTATAGCGAGAGGCCTTTGACCGCGTAAAGCAACAGGTCCTGTAAGGCGGCGACATCGGGTTGCTTCCCGCAGACACCGCTTTTTGTGCATCCTTCTCCTTTAGCCGTCTGTTCACACTGGTAGCAAAACATAATTAACCTCTCCTCTCAGTATTAAGTCGATTTTATAGGGCCTGGGGTTTACTGGCTGCTCACGGCCCCTGTTTCATTGTTTAATCCCTTTTACACCCGCAAAATGAAGCACGCCTTGACTTAAATCAAGAATCCCTCGTTTATCACCATATATTTTGACGCGAGTCGCTATTTCCAGTATACTTAAATTAGAGAACCTAGCAACATAATAGCGACAACTCGCGATAATCCGGGTTATGAAGTGATGCTGTTGATAAATACTCTTATATGGATGCCATGAGCATGTCAAATTTCACCGCCGCCGCCAAAAACAACCTACGAACCATGAAGCTAAACCGGGTTACCCTTGCCTTTACAGGTCCTTCCGCCGCTCTGGAAGGCCCCTTTCAGAGTTATTACACTTACCACACCCTGCCCCACATCCGGATTGCCATCCTCGTGGGAATGCTTATGTATGGGGGCTTTGGAATTCTCGACGCCCTGCTGCTGCCGAACCATAAACATTTTGCCTGGCTGGTTCGCTATGCTTTTGTCTGTCCCATGATTCTTGCTGTTTTGGGGGCAACCTTTGTTCCCTACCCGCAGCGTATCTTGCAACCCGTCATGTGTCTATTGGTTGCCTTGGGCGGCCTGGGGATAGCCCTCATCATTGTTGCCGCTCCTCCGCCCGCAAATTACTATTACTACGCCGGATTGGTGCTGGTTTTCATATTTGGTTACAGTTTTATTTACCTCAGATTCCTCTGGGCCTCTGTAAGCGGCTGGATTATCGTGATTCTCTATGAACTGGCCGCTTTCCTCACCGGCACCCCGGATGCGGTCCTCATTAGCAATAACTTTTTTTTCATCAGCGCCAATATTGCGTGCATGCTCGTCGGTTATACCATCGAGTATGCCAACCGGAGGAATTTCTTTCTCATGCACCTCCTTGCCGAGGAGCAGCAAAAGATTAAAGAAATAAATGAACAACTTGAGCTCCGGGTCGCCGCACGTACCAATGAGCTGGCCATTAGCAATCAACGACTGACTAAGGAAGTGAAAGAACGCATCCTTGCCGAGCAGGAGCGGCAGCGCCTGCAGATCCAATTGAAGCAGGCGGAAAAGATGGAAGCCCTCGGCAATCTGGCGGCTGGGGTGGCCCACGATCTCAACAATATCCTTGTCGGTCTGGTCGGTTATCCGGATCTGGTGTTAATGAAGATTCCCGAGGACGATCCTCTGCACGAGGAAGTCGTGCAAATCAAGAATTCCGGGGTGCGGGCGGCCGCCATGGTCCAGGATTTGCTGGGCATGGCCCGCCTTGGAATAACCGAAAAAAAGGTTGTCAATCTCAACCAGATCCTGAAAGATTATCTGCAAAGCCCGGAATTTCAGGGCTTGCAACAGAATCATCGGAATGTGACCATCACGGCGAATCTTGCCTCCGATCTACTCAATATCCGGGCCGCGATCATACAAATGACCAAGGCCGTCATGAATCTCGTGACGAACGCCTGTGAAGCCATCTTCACGGAGGGAGCCGTACAGATAGGAACCTCAAATCGGTACCTGGAAGAACCTTACCCGGGTCTGGAGACGATTCCCGCCGGTGAATATGCCGTCTTGACCGTTCAGGACAACGGCATCGGCTTGGATGAGGAGGCCCGGCAGCATATCTTTGAGCCTTTCTATACAAAAAAGTGGCTGGGGCGTAGCGGCACCGGTCTGGGCATGACCGTCGTCTGGCATACGGTAAAGGAAGTAGGAGGGTTCATTGATATTCGTCGCCCCGAAGGACGGGGCACCATGATCGAGCTTTACTTGCCCGTAACCCGAGAAGAAATACCGTCAACGCCGCCGAAGTTGCCCATCGACGATTACCGCGGCACCGAACGCGTCCTGGTCGTGGACGATATTGCCGAACAGCGCCGCATTGCCGCCGGGATCCTGACGAAACTCGGGTACAAGGTGGTGACGGTTGCCGGCGGCGAAGAAGCGGTCGCCTGGATCGAACAGCACGAGGTGGACATCGTGCTGCTCGATATGATCATGGACCCGGGGATCGATGGCTGCGAAACATACCGCCGCCTTGCCGAGTGGAATCCAGACCTGAAGGCCATCATCGTGAGCGGGTTTTCCGAATCGGAAAGGGTCCGCGAGGCCCAACGGTTGGGCGCCGGCAGATACCTAAGCAAGCCCTATACCCTGGAAGGGCTCGCCCTTGCCATCCGCGCGGAGTTGAACGACCGTTCCGTTGATTGATATTGTCGATGCCCAATCACCGTTCCTGAAGGCGGGGCAACTTACCGCTGTAACAACCGAGATCCGCTTCTTTTTAATGATGATTATCCGAGGGTTTGCAGGAGGAATTGCACAGAAAAGAAGGCGTCTCGCAAGGCCGGCTCTCGAACTGGAGGACGGGGTGGTGAATGTCAAAACGCTCGGATAGGAGCATTCGGATCCTTCCCGCCAAGGTATCTACCTGACTCAGCATCTGGTCGGGAACGATAATATGGGCCGTCAGCGCCGTTCCTTCCCCATCGAGAGACCAGACATGGAGATGATGGAGGCCCTCCACCCCGGCAAGAGCCTCCACCTCGTTCCGGATGGCCGGCAAATCTATGGTAGGCGGCGCGGCGTTCATAAGCACGAGGACGGAATCTTTCAGGATATCCCAGCCACTGAAAAAGACGAGGCCCACGATAATCCAACTGACCAGGGGGTCCAGCCAGTACCATGGGTAGAAGAGCCAAACGACGCCCAGCGCCAGCACCCCCAGGGAGACGAGGGAATCAATGAGCATGTGGAGGAAGGCGCCGCGGAGGTTGAGATTTTCCCGAGCTCCCCGGCTCAGCAGCCAGGTGGAAAAGGCATTGCCCGCCAGGGCCGCCAGGGCAACCCCGATCACCGTCGCCCCGGCAATCGGGGCGGGGGCGGAGAGACGCTTGCCCGCCTCGATTGCCATGTAGATCCCAATGCCGTAAAGAAAGCCCATATTGAGGAGTGCCGCCAGGACCTCCGCCCGGCGGTATCAATAGGTCTGCCGGAGGTTCGCCTTTCGCCAAGGCGCAGGGCGATATAACTGATCGCCACCGCCGTAAAATCGGCAAGGTTGTGGAGGGCGTCGCTGATTAAGGCCATGCTGCCGGAGACAAGTCCTCCGTAAACCTGCAGGGCCGGAATCAGGAGATTCAGCGCCATGACGACGACGAGACGCCTGCTCCAGGATGTAACATGCCCATGATCATGGGACATAAAGGTTCCCCCTGATCGCTTGCATAAAAAAGGAGAGAGACTTGTCAAGGCAATAAGCGATATTTGCAACGTGGAAATGGAAGGTTTAAAGGATGGTACGCGCTGTTTAATTGTGATCTTTCCATTCCATAACCGCCGTGGTGTAGTGAACAAGACAGACAACAGCAGATAATTAAGCTTTTTTAATCATATTCCATAGCTGCTTGATTATTGCCGGTCAGTAATAGCGCTGCCTTGTTATCCCCAAAGCGTCGATTACCACCTTTTATACATTGCCGTAAATGGATATGCTCGAGAGATGGGAAACAAAGCCGGCCTGTTGCTGAGCTTGCCACAGGCTTTTTTATCACCAACGACGATCTGCTTAACCGCAACTGCTTGAAGTGGCCTTAAAGGTTGGGAGCAACGGCAGGGGCGAACCGCAGAGATCCCGAACCGCTTTTCTGGCCAACTCCAAATCCACTTGCGGGACCTCCCCCCCCCACGGCTTTTTCAATGCCCAGTTCCGTCAGAATGAGATATTTTTTCAGGGGCACTTCTGCACTCTCGAATATCAACTTGCCGCAACCGATGGAACACCCATCAATAAGGACTGTATCGTTTTCCGTTGCCGCTTTGACAAAACCGCGGTGGTGGGCTCCGATCCCGGCCAAACAGAAGGCACTTACATCACCATTTGCCACAAGTTCCCTGGCAAGCTTATTGGACAACTGCCCGACATTGGCGGCCCCGCAACAGGCCATAATCAGAGTTTGTTTGTTTTTCATGGCTTACAATATAAATCCTTTAAGTTCTACCGTATCGAGATAGTTGCTGGTTCAGAGGATCGCGTTAAAAAGATAGCCCACCATGATTATAGCCACCGTCATAATGGCGGCAAATATTACCAATAATTTGACTTTCAGCACCTTTCTTAAAATAACCATTTCCGGGAAAGAAATGGCGGTGACGGCCATCATGAATGCGAGAACCGTTCCCAGGGGCATGCCCTTCCCCATCAGGGCCTGGACGATCGGGATGGTACCGGCGGCATTGGAGTAAAGAGGAATAGCAATCAGGACGGCCAGGGGCACCGCCAGCGGGTTATCCCGGCCTGCGTATTTGGCCACGAAATCGATCGGCGCATAGCCATGGATGAGCACGCCAACGCCAATACCGAGCAGCACGTAAATGGTTACCCGTTTCAAGATATCCTGGGTGTGGAAAGATGCCTCTTCAAAACGGTCCTTCCAAGCGAGCTTCGGCAGTTGTACTTCCCCCATCCGTATCTCCCAGACGTAGTCTTCGACCATCTTTTCCACGGCGGGGATCCGGCCCAGAATAATCCCGGCGGTAATGGCTACGGCCATTCCCGTCCCGATGTAGATCAGGGCAATCTTCGCGCCGAAGAGCCCCCAGAGAAGCACCAGGGCCACTTCATTAATCATGGGTGATGCGATCAGAAAAGACAATGTGACTCCCAACGGCACCCCTGCCTCCAGGAACCAGATAAAGACCGGCACCGCTGAACAAGAACAGAAAGGTGTCACGATCCCGAGGAGTGAGGCCATAATGTTTCCGAGGAATTCCGATTTTCGCGCCAGAAATTTTTTGACTTTTTCCGGTGGGGAAAAGCTGCGCATAATGGAAACGATATAAATGATCACCGTCAGCATCAGGAGGATCTTGATGGTGTCGTAGACGAAGAAATTGACGGCATCCGCCAAGTGCGTGCCCGCCGCCATCTTGAATACTGTATAGGTCAGCCAGTCGGCAAAAGCCTTAATCATGATAAACCCTTAATAAATTCAATGAAGAATGTTTCGCTCATTTGCTACGGGTCAGGAAAGGGCAGGTTTATGCTTTCCCTATCCAGGTCTTGACGTCTTCCTTTTGCGGGATTTTGCCGACCGATTTAACTTGACCATCGACTACAACCGCGGGTGTTCCCAAAACGCCGAACGCAGCGATTTTCTTGAAATCCGTCACATGCTCGATCCTGGCGTCAACACCGGTTTCGGCAATTGCCTCCTGGACGATCTTTTCCACCTGCTGACATTTCGCACACCCCGGACCTAAGATTTTGATTTCCATGATAAAATTCTCCTTTCGACCTTTCCACATATTGTCTTGTCCGGCTGAAGGCAACTATTATGCAGGCGCCTTTTCTATCGCCACCCGGAGCCATTCTTTGATTTTATTCCCGTGGGGAGTCACCCCGACGCAGCAGACCTTGTCATTAATAATCAGCGCGGGTACACCCATGACACCATATTTGCCTATTTCCCCATAATCCGTCACCGGGACTAATTCTCCCGGTAGTTTCATTTCCGCCATAACTTCCCGGCTGTCCATTTCCAGGCGGCGGCACTGGGCGCAGCCAGGGCCGAGGACAAGGACTCGCAACCCTACGGGGGGCGTCTCATCAAATGGTTCCCCGCGCTGCTTCCGAAATTCCCGTATAAATGCCTTTACATACAGTTCTTTCGACCGTTCGGGAATGTAATTCTTTGCGGACGCCAGTTTCAGGATTTCGTTCCCAACCTCATTATCGGTACGGGGGGCGTCATCCCGGGTCAATATTTCCATAATATGCTTTAGCCCGACAATTCCGATCAGGTTGTTGTTGATCCTTATTTGCGTCACATCGTCTTCCTGCATTTCATACCTCCTCAGCCACCTGTGCGCTCCATAGCCCTTTTTCAGCTACGACCGTGATGGCCCCTTGCCCATATCCGGGAAATGCCCATATATATTCTTAATTGGTAATATAGTTATCTTCCCGGTCGTGTCAAGAAATATTTTGGAGATGCGATTCACGTTTACCCATTGTGAGGCCGGGAAATAAATGGGGACGTTTCAAGAAGTCATTTGATTGTATATTACGGATCATTCAAGATCGGAATTGGTCGCGTCCGGCTGTGGCCTGTTCCTGAAAACGGCGTTACAGCAGGGGAACGGCGATGAGGGTGAGGCCGGTGGCGGCAACGGCGCCGAACATCATGGCAATTGCCAATCCCTGGAAAATAGGATCAAAGAGCATGACAAAAGAACCCACAACGACGGCCGCCGCCGTCAGGATGATGGGCCGGAAACGAACCGCCCCGGCGGATATGATGGCCTCTCTCAGATCGCCATTTTCCTGCCATTCCATTTGGATAAAATCAACGAGGAGAATGGAATTGCGAACGACGATGCCCGCCAGGGCGATGAACCCGATCATGGAGGTGGCCGTAAAGAAGGCCCCCAGGATCCAGTGCGCGGGCAGGATACCCACCAGAGTAAGGGGTATGGGAGCCATAATCACCAGAGGGGTGATAAAATTTCGAAACCAAGCCACGACCAGAATATAGATGATCACCAGGACGGCGGCGAAGGCGATTCCCAAGTCGCGGAATACTTCGTAGGTGATATGCCACTCGCCGTCCCACTTCATGGCGTACCGGTCTTCCCGTTCCGGTTGGACCGTGGAATACTGCTTCAATTCATATCCCTCGGAGAGCTTCAATTTGGCAACCTCCTCCTGCATCTTCAGGATGGCATAAATCGGGCTCTCTTCCGTTCCGGCCACATCCCCCGTCACATAAGTCACTTTTTGCAGATTTTTATGGTAGATGGTTTTCTCTTCAAAGCCATCTCGCGTCTTTACCAATTCCGAGACGGGCACCGCTCCCCCATTGGCTGAAGGAACGGTAAGGGACTTTAGCGTTTCCGGATAGGACCGCGCGGTGACAGGCATCCGCACAAAAAGAGACACGGGTTCCCGTTCACGATCAAGGTGTACGATACCCGCCTCGACGCCGCTCACGGCGATGTTTAGGCCCCGGGCGATATCGGCAGGGCTGACGCCGTTCAGGGCCGCCTTTTCTCGGTCGATTTCATAGACAACCTTCCGCTGATCATCTTCCACAAGCCAGTCCACATCAACTACACCATCAGTCCTTGCAAAGATATTCATAACTTGTCCGGCGATTTGGCGCTGCCGTTCCGGCTCGGGGCCGTAAATTTCCGCGACGAGGGTGCTCAGGGCCGGCGGTCCCGGCGGGATTTCAGCTAATTTTATCCGAGCGTCGTAACGATCGGAGATCCTTTTCATCTCCGGACGTAGTCGTTTGGCAAGATCATGACTCTGGGACTTCCGTTTGTCTCTGGAGACGAAATTAACCTGAATATCCGCCATATTGGGACCGCTCCGCAAATAGTAATGCCGGACGAGGCCATTAAAATTGTGAGGGGCAGCGGTGCCGATGTAGGCCTCGTAGTCGGTTACCTCCGGCGCCGTCGTAATGTATTCGGTCAGGTCCCGGGTAAGGGCTGCTGTTTCTTCGAGGCTTCTCCCCTCGGGCATATCGATAATCACTTGCAGTTCGCTTTTGTTATCGAAGGGAAGCATCTTGACGGTGACTTTCTTCAAGGGGATAAGGGCCACCGCAAGGGCAAGGAGCAGCATTACCGCGGCGAAAGCAAGAATCCGCTTATTCCCTTGGTCAAGGAGCGGTCCCATGATCTTTTCATAAATACGACGTATCCCCCGTCCTCCCTTGCGACCACGGTGTGGCTTGATATTTTTCAGGACCAGCAGGCTCATCCAGGGACTGACAATAAACGCCACGAGAAGGGAAAATAACATGGCGGCGGCAGCCCCGACGGGAATGGGCCGCATGTATGGTCCCATGAGGCCGGACACGAAGGCCATGGGAAGGAGGGCGGCGATTACCTTGAAGGTGGCGAGGAGGGTGGGATTTCCCACCTCATCCACGGCCTGTACGGCTGTCAGAGCGCCTACGCCGTGGCTGCGGAAATGACGGGTGATATTTTCCACGACTACAATGGCGTCGTCCACCAGGATACCGATGGAGAAGATGAGGGCAAAAAGGGTCACCCGGTTCAAGGTGTAGCCATAAAGATAGGTGACGAGCAGGGTAAGGGCGAGGGTCTAGGAATAACCCTCTTGGATGTCAATGGAGTTCAGACAAAATAACTATTTTTTGTGTATTATTATCTTTTCGATACTTTTTTATTTTCTGATTTTGATTTGGAACGGGAATGGCTTGGCCGCTGAATAACGACTGCTACAGGGGCAGCTTGACCACTTCGATCTGTCCGAGACTACGGCCCAGGAATCGCTCGGCAATTGTTTGAAAACGAAAGGGGACATCGGAGACGCAGAAATTATACTCCGGGGGGACCCGTAGGGGATTGGCAAGTCCTTTTTTTTGTAGAAGCTTGGCTGTAATCTCCGCCATCGCCTCGGCGGAGTCGACGAGATGGATCGATTTCCCGACAATTTCCTGGAGGAGGGGTTTAAGGAGGGGATAATGGGTGCAGCCCAGCACCAGGGTATCTATGTGTTCCGCCAAGACGGGCTTGAGGTATTCCTGGGCCGTCAGGCGGGTGACGGGGTGGTCCAGCCAACCCTCTTCCACCAGGGGCACAAAGAGAGGGCAGGCCTGGGAAAAGACGCGGATAGATGGATCATGTTGATGGATTGTCCTCGCATAGGCGTTGCTGTTAATGGTCGTGGGGGTGCCAATGACAGCGACCTGCTTCGTTTTCGTCGCCTCTACGGCGCATAGGGCGCCGGCCTCGATGACCCCGAGAACGGGAACAGGAGACCGCTCCTGGATTGGTTCATAGGCAACAGCGGCAATCGTATTACAGGCGATGATGAGCAGCTTGACCTTCTGTTTGATGAGGTAATCGGTAATTTCGGTGGCATACTGGGTGATGGTTTCTACAGACTTGACACCATAGGGAACCCGGGCGGTATCACCAAAATAGATGATATTTTCAAAAGGCAGGCGTTCCATGAGGGACCGGACCACGGTCAACCCGCCGATTCCGGAATCAAAAACGCCAATAGGGTGAATTAATTTCAGATCCATAGGTGGCTCATTTCTTGGGAATGACACGCCTGCGCACCGGGGCACGGCGCTCCGGGGCGGAGTCCGCGGCTTGATGACGCGCCGCGGCGCCGCTTAGATCTCCCACCTGGCCCGGTATTTCGTCCGGGACGGCATTAAGCCCGGGGGGAGTTGCTTCCCGCTGAGTGATCCGCCGGGACAGCATCCTTCCCGGTTCACGCCCCCCCCTCCCGGCCTGATTTACCGCAACGCTGGCTACCTATTTTTTCCGGGCTTTTTATGATTACGCTGCTTCTCGTCTTCATGGGGGCTGGGGGGACGGATTGCAAACTGTCCCCGGTCGCTCTGGTTATCTTTGCCTGTCCTCGCACCGCACCCCGGTCAGCGCCGGGTCCGGAATCGCCATGCGGCAGAAGTTCGCCGTCCATATGCTTAGGCTTTTCTTCCTGGGTTTGTTGCTTCCTGCTGCCTGTGTAGATCTCGTATTCCAGGAGACGGCTTTCCAACTCACCGTTATACAAGATTATCCGTCGGGAAGTACGGAGCCCCACCTTTTTGGCTAAATCCGGATTGGCCGTAAAGACATAGCCCCTGTACCCCTCGCATCTCTCCTTGAAAAAGTCGCCGATCCCTTTATAGAGACCGGCAAGGTCGGCTTCTTCCCCCAACCGCTGGCCGTAAGGGGGGTTCATGATCACGATGCCTTTTCCCGCCGGTATCGACGTATTTTCAAAAGGACATTGGCGAAATTGGATATACCGGCCCATTTTTGCCCTCCCGGCGTTGACGCCGGCGGCCCGGACCGCTTCGAGAGAAATATCCGTGGCAAATATCCGTCCGGGGATATCCTTCCGCTCCCTTTTTCTGACTTTCAGACGCACCTGCTGCCACTGGTCATCGTCAAATCCTTTCAGATGCAGGAAACCGAAGTTGTCTCGCAGCAACCCCGGGGCCCGCCTCCGCGCGATCAGCGCCGCCTCGATGGCCAGGGTTCCACTGCCGCACATGGGATTGATCAGCGGCCCGTCGCCCGTCCAGCCCGTGGCCATGATCACTGCCGCCGCCAGGGTTTCCTGCATGGGGGCCGTCAGAGGAATCTTGCGATAACCGCGGCGGGAGAGAGGCTCTCCAGAGGTGTCGGCAAAAATCCGGTAGCGGTCATCCTTCCAGTACACATGCACAACGGCACCGGTCCGGTCGGAACCGGAATCAGGACGGCACCGGAACAAGTTCCGGAGGCGATCCACAATGGCGTCTTTGACCTTGAGGTTGGCGTAACGGGGGTCGCGAATTTCCGGCGTATCTACGGAAGAGGTTATGCAGACGTAGCCGTCCGCATGGAGGATATCCTCCCAGGGCAGGATAATGATCCCGTCATAGAGGTCGCCCGGCGTCTTGGCCCGTCCTTCGTGCAGGAGGAAAAGGACCCGTTGCCCCGTACGGAGAGAAAGATTGAGGAGCATGGCATCCTCCATGGTCCCCGCCGTTTCTACGGCCGCTTCCGACTCTTCAAGGACCGGCATCCCCAGGGCAAGGATCTCCTGCAGTAAATAAGGGGCCGTCCCCTTGGCGCAGGTAACAAGAATACGGCGCTTTTCCACCCACATTGACATGATCGTTTCGGATTCCATATTTTTTGGCATTTTTCTTTCTATCAAAATTTCCATCAAATTATAAGGATTATATCTGCCATACGGGAAAAAATTGAAAGAGGCGGTTGCGAAACCCGTAGGATTTGTGTAGATGGATAGCCATGAGTCATGAAAAGTCTCGACATATTGCTTTTTACATCCTCCTCGGGCTGGCTACGCTCCTTTTTCTCTATCTCATGAAGCCTTTTTTCTTCCCCATTTTCTGGGCGGCGCTGATCGCCATCGTCTTCACGCCCACTCATCAGTACCTCTGTAGGAAGGTCAAATCTCCTAACCTCGCGGCAACGATTATTCTCAGCGTGATCATGCTGATCATCATTCTGCCGGCCGGGGTAATCGGTAGCCTCTTGCGCTCCGAATCCCTGGAATTGTATAATACCCTCGAGGTTAACGGGGCTTTTGCTGAACAAAAGATCGAGGATATCTCGAAGCAAATCATAGCCAATCCCTACATGAACCGCCTGCATATCGATATGGCCTTTCTCTCGGAAAATATCGCCGCGGGAGCGAAAAACTTTGTCAACTTCATCATCTACAACCTCAAGGACCTGACGCAGAACACCATCGTATTTGCGGTGAACTTTTCCATCATGCTCTATACCCTATTCTTTTTTATCCGGGACGGAGATAGGTTCGTCAATATGGTCATGAAACTCATGCCGCTCGAACAGGACCGGGAGGCCCTGATCCTGGAACGGTTCTCCGCCACTGCTCGGGCTACCCTCAAGGTGACTTTGATTATCGGCGGTATCCAGGGCATCCTGGGGGGACTGATCTTTTTTCTCACCGGGGTCAAAGGCGCCTTAACCTGGGGGACGCTTATGGTCTTTACGTCCATTGTTCCCGCCATCGGCTGTTCCCTGGTCTGGGCCCCGGCGGGAATCGTTATGATCATAATGGGACATTTCTAGCAAGGCATGATCATTCTGGCCTTTGGCGTTGTCGTCATCAGCCATGTGGATGCGCTGTTACGTCCGCTCCTTTTAGGGCATGACGTCCAGATGCACACCCTGCTGATCTTTCTTTCCACCCTCGGTGGTCTTGCCCTCTTCGGGATTTCGGGTTTCGTCATCGGACCCGGCATCACCTCCCTGGTGCAGGCCTTCTGGGAGATGCATGACGAATTATACAAAAAGGATGGATTGTGAAAAGGGCCTATTCTTTTATCCGTCACCCGACGGATTTGCAAGCATTTAAAATCATTCGCCTCTACCAGGAAGCGGGATGGTGGACCGGACAGACCCGGGAAAATCCTGAACTGATTCGCCGGATTGTCGCGGGGAGCCATTGTTTCGTTCTCGCCGGTGCAGAGGACGAAATTATCGGTATGGGCCGGGCGATCAGCGATGGGATCAACGACGCCTACATTCAGGACGTGACCGTTCTTCCCGAATTCCGGGGACAGGGCCTCGGCAGGGGCATCGTGGAGGAGATTCTCAAACGGTTGCGGACCGACGGTTTGCAATGGATCGGACTCATCGCCGCCGGCCATACCCATCCCTTTTACCGGAAGCTGGGGTTTGAAGAAATGCCGGCCGCCACGCCGATGCTCCTGATGATGAATCCTGATGAGGTGTATTGACAACATCATGATGAAAAAGCTCACCCACGAAGACTACCCCCTGCTCAAACCTTACTTTGCCGCGCAGCCTTATGGTCTTTGCACCTATTCCCTGCCTTCCCTGATCGTCTGGGGCAACCATGTCTTCCAGACGTTCTATGCCATCGAAAATGATTCCGTAATCATCGCCAATGAATCCGGATGCCGGCCGGAAGATAACCACCTACTGTTGCCGGTCAAACCGGACGGGCTGCCCGCACCGGAAGAAATTGCCGCCCTCGCCTTGCGGACCGGCTACGGGCGTTATGGATCGGTCCCGGAGGATTATCTGGAAAAGATGGGAAGGGAAAGGATCGGGCAACATTTTGTCGTCTCCGCACAGCCGGAATATGACGACTACGTTTATCTTACCGAGGATTTAAGTCTCCTCAAAGGCAATCGCTACGCCAAGAAACGCAATCTCCTGCACCAGTTTTCCCGGGATTATCTCCGGCTAAACCGGGTGGCTACCGGACCGATCACCCCCAGTGTCGTTTCTGAATGCCTGGATTGTCTCGAGAAGTGGTGTGAAATAAGGAGCTGCGACACCGAACAGGACTTGAGTCTGGCCTGTGAAAAAGAGGCTGTTATCAACGCCCTTCATCACTGCCCAGACCTTGACATGCATGGGCTTTACGTACGCATTGACGGGGAGGTCTCGGCTTTCTGCCTTTCCTCCCATCTTCGCCGGGATATGGGGGTCATGAATTTTGAAAAGGCCCTACCCCACATTCGCGGCCTCTACCAGTACCTCGACAACGAATGCGCGCAACACCTTTTTAACGGCTACCTGTATATCAATAAGGAAAGCGATATGGGGCTTCCCGCGTTAGCCGAATCAAAGCATTCCTATCATCCCGTCTTCAAAATCAAATCCTACCGTCTGTCCCTGCGCTGAAACCTGGTCCATGCCGATTTTTATTCAATCGATGGACATCAGGGACAGCCAGCGTTCTTCCTCGGTAGCACAGGGAAGGTCATGCTCCCTGAGGAGGGCGACAATTGCCGGCTCGTTGAAGCGGAGGTAGGGATTGATCTTCAATTCCTCGGCCATGGTCGAGTAAACATGGCCGGGGTCGTAGGTCTGCCGGAACCGGTCGATATCCGGGTTGTCCGGTTCCAAATCCTTAGCCAGCGCCAGGGAATCACGGACATAATCGTGGCCCGCATAAATCAGGGTATTTGCGGGCAAGGCCATGAGGCGCCTGAGGGACCGGAAGAAGGCAGGAAGATTCCCGGAAAAGCAGTTGCCCACGGTGCCGTTGAAGAGGGTGTCCCCCGTAAGCAGAGCGCCCCTGGCGCTCTGCGCGTCAGAGTTCATCAGAACGCCGCCCACATGGAAACACATGGAGTCCTCCGTGTGCCCCGGCGTCCGGTAAACCCGGATCGCCCCCTCCTCGATCTCGATGGTCCCGCCGTCGGGAAACGCGTTATGATCCAGATACAGCGCCCGGCTATGGCGCAGGAGGTTTTCATTGCCCGCCGTATGATCGAAGTGGCCGTGGGTATTTGTGACATAGGTCAGGGAGAGGCCGTGCCCTGCGAGAAAGCGGCTGATCTCCTCCCAGGCCACGCCGTCTATGGCCACGGCCTCCTTATTCCCGTAAAGCAAGTAAGCGAGATTGTCACCGCAGTGAAACTGTTCAAGATGTAAGCCGGCCATCACTATCCCCCTCCCCCTTGTCCCGGGAGAGAACCTCTCCCATAACTTCCCGCCAGTATGAGTCGCCTCTCATCTGGGCGAGTTTTCTCTGTAACTGCCGTACCGCAATGCCCAGGACCTCGGCGGTTTGCCGCCGGTCGCCGCCGTTGTTCATGGGGACGTAGGCGACCTGGGTCTCGTCATTTTCCTTGAGGCTGCACAGGTGCCGGGCAAAAAGCGACTGCCGGGTGGGCTGTTTTCCCAGATGATGGGGCAGGATCATCTTTTGCAATCTTTCCATATCAAAAGGTTTTTGAATCGTAAAGGAGGAAATGACGTCAGCGTCCGGATCCGCCGGCCCGTTTTCGCCGCCCGAGCCATATAAGACGGTGTCAAGGAGAGGATAATGTTTCTTGATGGATGCCAGAAGTTGCCGACCGTTTATGCCTTTGAGTTCCCGGATGCATATTACCCAATCCACCTCCGGATAGTCATCAAGATATTGCAGGATCCGCTCCTCATCATCGGGAGGCTTGACCAGCCAGGTGATGGCGCCCGGAAAATGCGTTTTCATATCCTTAAGAAAGGCCGCAGCGGAATCCACACCCTACGGGAAGATCCGTGCCGCTCGAACCGGACCTCATCCAACGACCACAGGTCAAAGCGGGCATACTTGTCAAGATCATGGAGTTTTTTTATATGTTGCCTGCTGTTCCGGATCTGCATGGGCCATTTGCGGACGAGGTTTGCGAAACCGGAAACCCAGGCTCGCAAACAGACGCTGGCATTGCCGAACGCCCAATGAAACAACACCGCATGTCTGCCGGATGAATATGGAAAGAGTCTTGCGGTCCCACGATCCACATAACCCCAGCTCGTGTGGATCTTTGCGCAAAGCATCTCCGATGACCGCCAGATGCTCTTTCTGTAGCTGAGGACGGCGGCCAGGACGTTCTCCATCCATGAGTCCGGAGCAACCGCGTTCCTCGAATCGTCTGACCCAGTACTCGACCATTCGGGGCGCATCACCGAGCATCTTGGCCACTTTACCGCAGGACTGGCCCTGGGCAACAAGTAGTACGGCATGCAATCGATGGTCATGGCAAGACTCTTCAGAACGACGGATTTCATCCTGGATCGCAAGGATCATGTTTCCCGCCGCGGTTATAGTCAGTGGTTTTATAGAATATCTGCACCATAAAGCCACATAGTACGCAAATATTTATGACGCTGTGTTTAAATCAGCGATGATCCGGTGAAGTCCTCTTCATGGATAATAAAAGTGGCTTTTATTCATAAAGATTGTTAGATTGCTATACGTTTACGCGTGACCTAAGCGAATCTCTCCATCACTTTGGCATGATAAAATAGGGAGGAATGACCTATGGAACTCGGCGATATTGTCATTGTGGACCACCCCCGGCATCCGTTTTACGGACGCACGGGAAAGATAATCGGCCGGCGGGGCGAACACGCGGCAGGCGACCCCTGGTTCCTCATATATGTGCCTACCCACATGCGCAGCTTTCTCGTTCCCCAATCAATGCTGTGCCTCGAAAAAGACGTGGCCGTGGAGGTTTTCAGCGAACGCCTTCAGTAGGGTATTGCCCCGATCAGCGACTTTTGCCTCCCCTCCGACAAGATGGGTATGGAGCATATAAGATAACGATTTGATTTCAATGTGATATTCTCCTGATAGATAGCACTCGCTGACATAACGGACCTCCGGGCGCAGGGTGAGGTTGTACGGCAGCATAATGTCGGCGCTGGCCCCCATGATCCGGTTGGGAACAAGGGGCAGATCGTTCTTGTTGTACCGGCCGTCCGCAAAGGGCGCCAGATGGTAGGTATACTGCCCAGCAAGGGCGACGTATCCCTTGATGCTCCCCGAACGGGACCCTACCCCGCTCCCTGATGACGGGTGTGATCCAGGTTCTCGTTTCTTTTTGGGGAATCGTTCCCGGCGATTTCGTCCTCCCTGTCGATCCGGAACACGGACATGCTTATTAAACCCGGGGCATGATAATGGGTCGTCCCGTCAGTTCATGGTTGCCAAATACAACGGGCAGTCCGTAAACTGCCTCGATGTTATCCGCTGTCATGACCTCAGCAGGTGGCCCTTCAGCATGGATTGTCCCCCCGTTCAAAAGCATGATCCGGTCGCAATACAGCGACGCCAGATTGATGTCGTGGGTGACGGCCAACACCGTAAGCCCTTCGTTTTTGTTTAACGATTTCAACAGATTCATGATTTCAACTTGATGCCGGATATCCAGAAAAGCCGTCGGTTCATCAAGGAGCATAACGCGAGGCTCCTGCACCAAAGCACGCGCAATCATTATCCGCTGCCGTTCTCCCCCACTGAGATGGTCAAGGGAGCGGTCGGCGAAGCTTAGGGTATCGGTCTGCACCATCACTCGGTCAACTAGTTCGTAATCTCTTTTCCCTTCAAACGACCAGGGGTCCAGATGGGGCGATCTGCCCATCAGGACGATCTCTCTGGCCGTAAAGGCAAATATTCCCGCGTAGTCCTGCGGAACAACAGCCACCCGTCGGGCGATGTCTCTTCTGCTCATCGTCCGGATGCTTCGGCCATCCATGCTTGCCATTCCTTCCTGGGGCGTCAGAATCCCATCCATGATCTCCAGGAGGGTGGATTTCCCCGATCCATTAGGTCCGAGAATGCCAACGAAAGAACCTTTTTCGACGTGGAAGGACACGTGCCTGAGCACCCAGGGACTATGGTAGCGGAAGCCCACATTTTCGCTTTGGAGGAGCGTCATGGCGATACCCTTCGATGCAGCAAGACCAGGAAATAGGGGGCTCCGCAGAGAGCGGTGATGACACCGACGGGTAATTCGGCCGGTGACACAAGGCAACGGGCCATTGTGTCGGCGAGAACGAGAAAGGCGCCGCCGAAGATAAGGGAGACCGGCAAGAGGAGCCGATGATCGGGTCCGACAATCAACCTCATGATATGGGGAATGATCAGACCGACAAAACCAATCGTTCCGCTGGCGGCTACGGCCGTTGCCGTGACCAGTGATGCCGCCGTCAGCAAGATGATCTTCGTTTTCCCGACGGAAATTCCCAACTGCAGGGCCGTTTCCTCACCTGTGGCCAGGATGTTCAGAGAACGGGCGTACCTGTAAATGAAGGCCATGCCGATGAAGAGAAAAAATCCCGCATACAAGACCGCCTGGCCATCAGCGAGGCTGAGATCGCCCATCGTCCAGTAGATCGCCCGTTGTAGTTGCAGGTGATCGCTGATGGAAAAGACAAAGAGAATAACAGCGGAGAAAAAGGCATTGACCATAACGCCGGTGAGGAGGAGGGTGGTCGTTTCCAGGCGCCGTCCCGTTCCGGCAATGCCGAAGACGACGCAGACGGACAGGATCGCGCCGAGGAACGCCATGCCGGATATGCCAAGGATTAATCCTTCCGCGCCCAAGAGGATTCCCGTGACGGCCCCCACCGCGGAACCAGCGGAAATTCCGAGGATGTAAGGGTCCGCCAGGGGATTCCTCAAAAGAGCTTGAAAGACAACGCCCGACATGGACAATGCCGCTCCCACCAAACCGGCAAGGATAACCCGGGGCAAGCGAATAGAGAGGAGGATCGATTTTTCTGCCGGAGTCAATGCTTTGTGCCCATCAGCTCCCAACGGTAAAAGATCACGGATTACGGTGATCAAGGTTATATCGGCAGCACCGACAAATAAAGAAACGATAGAAACGGTGAATAAAAGCAGCAAGAGCAGGAGACAGATTTTGAAAACACGGCCCAGGGTGACC
The DNA here is from genome assembly GCA_020718905.1 of Syntrophus aciditrophicus. GTDB lineage: Bacteria > Desulfobacterota > Syntrophia > Syntrophales > UBA8958 > UBA8958. The sequence continues at coordinate 61,628 of DYRD01000003.1, forward strand.
GGTTTAATAGACCAACTGGATAAAAACGACTTCATCGTATTCCGCCCGCTAGGAAATCAGATGGGCCGGTCTTCCGGCTCCGGGCTACCTACTCGCCGCCTTCCCATCCGCGCGCTGCGAACAGTGGCTATCTGGCTTTCGTTCCCGTTACGGCTGCGCGGCAGCGGGGGCCTTTCACCCCTCTTCCTCACACCCATCTGGAATGATAAAAATTTCAGTGGCGGGAAATTACATCAACGGAACTTTTTTTGTCAAGACAAAAAAGGATGATTCACAAACCGCTTTGATCGATGGCGGCCTTCATTTCGTTAAGCCCCGTAAGCATTCGTGGTCCCAGCCTGTATAGTGTTTCTCTGATGGTATAGACTTTACCTTTCTCTACAGCATCAAGTCTCTGAAGCCGCTTGAGCAGCTTCTTTATGTTCTCCTCCATACCTTTACTCTTGCCGATGAAAAGGACTTGCGGTTGTTGACGAAGAGTTTCTTCAAGAGAATATCTTGCATAGCGGGCAGAGGACCCGCCGGCTATATTCTTCAGACCCAGCAGGATCATAGCTTCATCCATGGCCGTTTTCGGCCCGGCGACGATGAGGGGTTCCGGCTGGATAACAAAAATGGCCTTAGGCTTGTTCAGGGGTGATCTCTTAGCTGTTTCGCTCTTGAAACGGTCAAGCTGGGCCTGCATCGCCTGCGCTTTTTTATCGGCCTCCTTGCCGATGCCAAGAAAGAAGCCAAGCTGCCGTATCGCCTCGGGCAGTTCATCAATGCTTCTCGCTCGGAAAACATATGTCCTGATTCTTAATTTCTTAAGTTTTTCTAAGATTTCCCGGGGATTACCATCTTCCGTAAGCATGACCAGGTCGGGTCGGGTCGTTACAATGGCTTCGATAGAAGGATTGGTAAAACCACCGATTTTGGGTTTACTCAATGCTTCCCGGGGATAGTCGCAATAAGTTGTAACGGCAACAATCTGCTTGCCAAGGCCCAGATCAAAGAGAATCTCCGTTATATTCGGCGCCAGGGACACAATTCGTTGGGGAGGGGCGGCCTGGGCAGGATAGGAGGTTAAAAGAAAAAACAGGACGCCGCATAGAAGGATTGAGGAGAATGATTTTATTGCTTTCATTAAATCGACAGTTGATTTTTAAAGATTGTCAATAACTTGGAATTACTATGGTTCGGCATTCTCACTGTTGTTTTTCCTTTCTATACCCGATTGATTACGAATTTCGAAAAGCGAATAATAGCAACACCCGCTATTAACAAAGATACTGCAAAGCGTAGATATGACAAAGGGTTCTCTCACTAGTCAGAAGAGTCCGATCGATCGCAAGCTCATCCCGTAAAACCAGTTTGTCAGCTCAATATTTTAAATTTTGTAGCTGAAATTATACAGACAACGAAGGGATAGTTCTTTCTCCGCCTTGTCTTTATCCTCTCGGTATTTAGAAAGCCAGGCTTCAATGACTCACCGGTAGTTCGGAATCTTTCGTCCATTCCGCGAAAGAGCCATCGTATGGCTTGTCATTCTTGTACCCGAGAACACTTGTCAAAATTAATGCCCAGGTGGGACAGCATTTGCCAGCATCACAGTAGGTGAGAATTTCCTTTGACTTGTCTTTGCCAACTGCAGCGATGGCAAGGTTCTCGAGATCATCTTTCTTTTTGAACGTGCCCAGCTTCGTATATGCTTCTGATGCCAGAAGGTTTACTGCCCCCGGGATATGGCCTTCCTGATAATCCTCGATTTTCCTGATGCCTAAAGCAACGACCTTGTGATTGTTTCCACAGATTGGCAGCCAGCCATTCTGTGGAAACAATGGGGGCAATATCACTGGCCAGGACCTGAGAGGTGAGCAGTGGTATCAATAATAGAAGTAGCAATGATGATAAGAGGTGGTGGGGGTTGTTTGGACAGGATACAGGTTTTTATAAGTGGGAAAT
>DYRD01000218.1 GCA_020718905.1 Syntrophus aciditrophicus
GAAATCATCGGAGATGTTGGTCAGGCGGAACTCCAGATTCCGGCCTTCCCCGACATGGTAGGTCTTGTTGACATCCACCTCCAGCAGAAGATCCCCGTCGAGCAGTTCTTTTCCCTCCTCAACGTCAAAGCCCAGCTTCCGGGCAACGTCCTTCTGAATGTCGATGGCATCCCGGGGTTGAATTCCGAGGCTCCTTTTTCGGCGGGCCAGCGCCAGCATCTCCTCCGGCGTGATGCGACCGTGCGAAAAAATCTCGTGCAGCAACGCCGCGTATTCCTCTTTGGCCAGCACGGCCGGATCAACCGGGGCAGACAGGGGATCATCGGAGTCGGAGGACGGGGGGGAGGACGGGGCGGAGCTTCCCTGTGAAGGCGGGGTCAGCTTTGCGGTACTGAAAATCGGGGGCGCCTTGAAACCGTTCATGGCAGGGGGGACGATATTGCGAAGCTCTTCAACAAATTCGGGTAGAAATCCTGTTCCGCAGAGGGGGCAGAAATTCTGTTCTTTAACAGATACTTCAAAATATCCTTTACAAAAAGGACACTCCATCAGCGCCTCCCTCAACTAGTTTACACTTACGCCAAATCATTCTATTTGCAGGAGCTTTATACATATCCCACGATGAAGGTCAACGTATTATTTTATCTAAAGCCTATCAAAAGAGGTAATTGCAAAACGTGTTGTCATGCCCGAATGCTCTTGTCGGGCATCCATGATTTCAGATTGTTGCAATGTGGATTATGAACATTAAACTTCGTTTTCCCGCCAGAAACCTCGCGGGAATGACAGAACAGGGAGTTTTGCAATTTCCTCAAAAGACTTTGAGTTCCTACGAAAATGGATAGTCAAAGGTCAGCGCGGCTCGCAACCATTCGCAGAGCGAATTCAGGCCTCCACGACAATGACCGAGACATTGTCACGGGCACCGGCAGCCAGAGACCGCTCGACAAGGAGATCGCACTTTTCCCGCGGCGTCGCACCCCCAGCCATGATCTCCTCGACGACGGGAAGGGTCAGTTCGCGGAAAAGTCCGTCCGAACAAAGCACAAAGCGGTCATCCGACGCCGCATCGCGGATGACGATATCCGGCCTGCACCGCTCGGCCACGCCCATGACCCTCGTGAGCACATGGCTGAGACGATGATTTTCCGCCTCCTCTTCGCTAATCATGCCGGCATCGACCAATTCCTGCACCTCCGTGTGATCCTTAGTGAGTTTTTCCAGACTGCCCGTACGCAAACGATAAATCCGGCTGTCGCCGACATGGGCAAGACAGGCGTTATTCCCCCGAAAAAGCAGCAGCGACAGGGTGGTTCCCATGATCTGCCCTTCAGGAAGTTTCCGGGAGTAGTCAAGAATCGCCTCATGCCCCAGGCGAAAGGCCTCTTCCAGAAGGGAGGTGAGAACGGCGCCGTCCTCCAGTTTGGCATGAAGATGGGCGTTGACCGTCTGGACGGCAAGCTCGCTTGCCACTTCGCCGCAGGCGTGGCCTCCCATGCCGTCTGCCACCATAAAGAGCCCAAGCTCCCTGTTCAACAGGATGTTGTCCTGGTTGTTGCTTCTGACTTTTCCCTTGTCTGTCCGACCGAAAGACTCCATGGAAACTCCTTTCACAAAAATGTTTAATGCGCAGGGCGCGGCTGGCAGGAAAGAACACCCGCCGACTGCGTGCAATTACCGACTCCGACCGGATATCAGCTTACGAAATGAATGGCGGATGTTCATATCTTTTCTCATTCAATATGTCCATCAGCTTTCTCGCTAAGCCATAGACGAATCGAGGGTAATTTTTCTGCAACATTTTTACGGACGGACGATCCCTCCAGAGCATTACCCCAATCCTGCAAACACGCTCTGATTCAAACGAACGCCCTCTGATTCCGACCGGTAATATTTGAGTGATATCAGGCAGGCAGTCCCATTTTGCCGCCGGCCGACCGTCGCCGCCCTCCGGGGGCAACGGCCTGGCGTTAAAGGTACTTATCTATTATTTTTTT
>DYRD01000082.1 GCA_020718905.1 Syntrophus aciditrophicus
CAAATTGTTGATGCGTTATAAATGCACCTGACAGGGGCGCGGCGATGGGGCCTGTTTTATGAGGATAGATCCGAATGAATAGAAAAAACGAGACTTTCCGTTTTGTCGAGTACTCTTACCGCGACATTCCTCAAGCCGTCTGGGAGGCTTGGATGGACTGTGCGCGTGCGTGGCACGCCGAACCGTTTCGTGCTCCGACGTGGGTACGGGACCAGCCGTGGATGACAAGCTTCATCCCAAGCGCGCGCCTGCTGGTGGGGATGGATGTGCAGGACAACTACCTGGGTTTCTGGCCCTATCAACTGGAGGCCAAACGAATCAGGGGCTTCCTGCCCATCCGCCTCTGCTGCCCATGGGGCGGCGACAATCAAGCCGACCCTGGAGTCGCGGGGCGCCAGTACTTCTGGGCGCTGTGCCCTTTCGATCCTCCCGTAGGCTTCGCGACGGCTTTCGTGCACGCTTTCTTGGGGCGTACACGCTGGAACATGTTACAGACAGGTGACATGCGAAACACCCACCCTCTTTCGCTCGCTTGGACAGACGCTATTGAAAACATGCGCCTGCGGGTACTGAGGAGAAAAAACGATGCAGCCGTTATTGGTCCCTTTCACTCTTTTGAAGACTATCTCACGTCCCTTTCTCAGGATTGGAGGAGGCGTTACAGGCAACTGAGTCGGCAGGTAGAATCTGGGAAGATATGTGTCGAGCAATGGACCGTTTTTCCCGGCGATGCACTGGAACGGGTAATACAACGGATTGGTGCGATCTACCGCGATTCATGGAAAGCCGGTAGTGAAGAAATTGCCGTCAACCTTGCATTACCCGGCACATTAGACCTTTTCTCCGCCAGGATTGCCTCTTTTGCACGAGAAAACGGCTTGCATGTTATCTTTATAACGGTGAATGGCGATGACGCCGCCTTCCATGCCGCCGTAAGCCATGGGGATATAAGTTGTGCTCTCCAGACGGCGTATCGTGAAAAATATTCCTCACACAGAGTAGGGTTACTTGCCCAGATGGAGTATTTCCGATATTCGATCGAACAGGGGATTCGCGAGAGAAATCTTCTCGAGTTCAAGGATTACAAAAAACATTTTGGCGCGGCAGAGTCACCATCAACGATTTATACAGTCTTCAACCGTGATGCTTTCGGCTGCCTTGCCTGGCACACGCGGGAACTCCCGGGACATCTTCGAGCAATCCGTCAGCGCCTCAGGAAAGTCGCACTAAAAAAACGATTAACCGATTCTGTTATTTCGTCAACATCCGTCAACGACAAAGACGGATAGATGGGCAGAGACACGGTGCTGTTCCACGCCTTTTCGGCGGCAGGACAGTCGCCGGGATAGCCCGAGAGTACGTGGAGCGGCTTAAAGATGGGTCTTGCCGCGCCAATACCCTGTTTTTGCAAAAAGTGGATCAGCTCCTTTGCCTTCTCGGTGTATATGACGTAACGGAACCATATCCCCGCGCTGTCCTCTGTCGGCAGCCGTACCGGCAGATGGCGCAGACTCTCGCAGTACCGTTTTGCGAGGATCCGTCTTTTCGCTATAAAATCCGGCAATTTTTGGAGCTGTTCCATCCCCATGGCCGCCTGAAAGTCTGTCATCGCGTAATTATACCTGGGTTTGTAGTCATCCCGGTTGTCATAATCACGCAGATCGACAGCCCTGTCGGCAAGCACTCCAGCATCCGTCGTAATCATTCCCCCTTCGCCCGTTGTCATAACCTTGGTCGCGTAAAAGGAAAATATCCCGATATCGCCGGTTGCCCCCGTTTGCCGACTGCCGGCAGTTGCGCCTACGGACTGCGCGCAATCCTCTATAAGCGGCACGCCCAATTCTTTGAATTTCATGGTGTCCCGTGAAGGAACGCCAAACATGTGCGGGAGAATGATCGCCTTGGACCTTGGTGTTATGCGTTTTTTCGTTTCGCCAAAGCTCAGGTTGTAGTCTTCTTCGTCGATATCGGTAATAACCGCCTTCCCTCCGGCACTATTGATCGCGTTGAGAAGGGCTGTACAAACAAAACTGGGGACGATTACCTCATCCCCACTCCTTACGCCAACAGCGGCAAGCGCCAGATGGAGCGCCGCCGTACCGGAATTGACCGCCGCAGCCCTCCTGGATCCGATAAACTGGGCAAACCGCCCTTCAAATTCCTCCACTTTTTTCCCCTGGGCAATAAGCCCGGATTTCAGTACCGCGGAGACGGCGTCGATCTCTTCCTGACCCAGCGTGGGACGCGAATGGGAAATCATCAAGCTTCCTCCAGCTCGTTATTCATTGACCGCACGATATCAAAATCGCCTCCCGCATTGAAAATTAAATCCAGCGCCGACATGAAAGGCTCAAACGCCCCATAAAGCTGCCTGTATTCGGGATGGATAAAATGCTGAAACATGAGCTTTATGCCGGCATCCCGGAAGCGCTCGCATTCCATGTAACCCTTGCCGCCCGCCCCCGCCACATACGCGTCCGCGTGAAAATGGCGGCAGATATCGAGCAGCCGTTCCGTCGGCTCCTCGCTCATGGGGGGAAGGGCACTGGCGACGACCACCTCAGTCTTTATGGAGAACATCTCCTTGAGAAGCATAATCGTATCGATATTCAGCAACGACATGTTTTCGTAAGGTTTTTCATATAGCGCCTCGATGGCGGGCTGATACTCCCGGAAAAAATCGGCCTTCCCGTAATTGGTTTGAAGGGTGTGCAGGTGTTTTTTGCGCCAGTCGCTTTTATTATCGATAGCCACCTCGGAGATGCGGTCGCCGAAGTGAAACATGACCGGGACGGTGAGCCATTCCCAATTGTTCGAATTTTTTATCCTGTTTCTGTTCTGATACTCGTTCTTCTTGAACTGCACTGTGTCCAAGAGGACAAAGATATCCACCTTGTCCATTTTGTCAAAATAGCCGAGCCAGGGCATGAATTGGGGTTGATGAACGGCAATCTTCATAATCTTAAGGTCGCTCCTCCCACTCGATTGTCAAAGGATCCCGTCAGGGAGTATGGATAGGTGTATTTACGGTCGGACACGGTTGATGCAGTCATCTTCTCCTCCGCGGTTATTCTATTATAGCACACCAGGAGGGCAAGAAACATCATGTACGGCTCCATAACCCGCACGATCATGAAGGTATTTCCGCCCAAGCTGTGGATTAGCAGACCCGAGGTCGCGCAAAAAAGCCCCAGTGCCATTCCACGGCTGAACATGTCGGCGCTTTTGCGGTAAACATGGTAAAGGTGGCTCAGGATCGAATAGATCAGAAAGGCAAAGGTCAACACCCCCAGCATCCCGGTCTCGACGACAATCCGGATGTACTGCCCGTCAATAAACCCCTGGCCCGTAATCCCGTACCCGATAAGGGGGCTCCGGACAAAAAGCGCGGGCATCGCCTTGTACCTTTCGATTCGCTCGGACGTGGATGGGTCGAATTTTGCACCCCCGATCGACTGCGTCCCCTCGAACCCTTCCTCCGCCTTCCAGAACTGAAAACGTTCCTTGACCGGGCCTGGCATCAGCGGCAGGGCCATCAGGATCAGGAGCGTCACGATCATGATGGCCACCTTGCGCTGCAGCCCTTTCGTCAGCAGCAAAAAAACCACCAGCGTTAAGCCGGCCGCAATCCAGGAGGCGCGCGACAGCGTGTAGATGAACGGGAGCGCCATGGCCGCCAGCAGCGCCGCATAGATTGTTTTTTGTCTGCCCTTCGGCTCATGGATGTAGAGACCCGCAAGCAGCGAACCGAGCAGAAGAAAGTAACCGCCAAAGGTGTTGGGCTCGGAACTTACCCCCTCGAAGGGCATCGATACCCGCTCCCCGCCCGGGAGCTGGGCCAGCCCCAGTACCGTCACAATGGCAAGCGTTACTATCGCCCCCCGAAAAATCGTCCGGATCGTCTTCGCATCCTGGACGTAATATACAAAGACAAAGAAGAACATAAAGAACTGGATCAGCTTGGCAACAAAAAAGAACCCCGATGCGGGCGATACCCTCAGCATCGCGACGCCCGTTGAGGTGGCAAAAACCAGCACCAGCGAGTACAGGGACATGGGCAGTAAAAACCGATTCTCCCGAAGCCTCTCCAGCGGGAAGGTTTTGCTGAGAATAACATCGAAGCCGATCCGCAACAGCAAAACGACCAGCAGCAGGTCTTCGATTCTCAGTGTAATTTCCCGCTTTGCCGTCTGGCTAACGACTATCTCCGGGGAAAGGGACATCGCAAAGGGAATAAGATAGAGCGCCCATAGCGGCTTGAAGAGCGAAACAATCAGCAGGGAAAGCAGGACGACGAAGCCGCCGTAATTGAGTATTTGTTGGTCCATAGTGGCGCCGCGCGATTACAGTTTGGTAAATTTGCCCTTGTTTACGATCAGACCCGCCGCTTTTACCTTCAGTTGTTCGAGCAGGCTGCGGAATTTGATCAGCGTTCCCCTCGGCAATTTCTCGTGCTCGGTCAAGAGAATCGCCGCATCGATCTTTCTGGCCAGAATGGATGTCTCGGAGGACTGCAAGGCCGGAGCGGAATCCACGATCACGAAATCAAAAAAGTTTTTAAGGAGTCCAATGGTCGCTTCCATTCTCGCCGAATTGATCAGATTGGAGGGATTATCCACCTTTTCACCACTCGTCAGGATGTAGAGGTTGTCCAGACCGGCGGGGAAAAAAAGATCACGGGAACGTATCTCCCCCAGCATCAGGTCGGTAATGCGGCGGATGGCGGTTTCCCATTCATAATTCCCAATCAGGATATCGGCCAGACCTGGCTTGTTCTCAATTCCGAACAGCTTGTGAATGCTCGGATCCTTGAGATCAGCGTCCACGAGGGCCACGGTTCTTCCGGCCTGACTGAGCGAAATCGCCAGATTCGCGGCAAAAGTGGTGGCGCCCTCGCCGGCAACCGCGCTCATCACCCCAAGAACCTTGATATCGTTGTCTTTCGCCATTGAAAGCAGCGCCGGCGCCACCGCCCGGAACTCCTCGGCAACGGCGGTATCGGCCATAAAGTGTGACGACAGAGACAGATATCTGACTGCCTCCCGCTCAGAGACATCCGGATAGCGATCTTTCGCCAGATCCACCATTTCCGGACGGTTCCAGTCGGAGATAGTGGTCAGTACGGGAAGCCCGAATATCTCGGCCAGGACGTCGATCTTACGCGGCACGGTGTCGATCGCCTCATGGACAAAACCGCCGACAAAGCCAAGAATAACAGAGAGAAGAAGACTGACAACCATGTTCCCGACAAAGGCCACCTGGGTGATCGGCGTTTTGGGATCGACCGGATAGCGGACAATAGTAACCTCCTCGGCCATCTCCGATTTTCTTACAGACACCTCCTGCTGCTTCAGCAGGATTTTGTTGTACAGCGCCGCGTTGGCCGTCACCTCATCCTCGAGAATGCTGTACTCCTTCGCATCGTCAGGGATGTCCTTCAACCGCCCATGCGTGGTTTGCATGTCGTCGGCGACCACCTTCATATCATACTGGGCCTGTTTGCTTTCCGCCTCCAGATACGTAATGATCTGGGTGGTTACGTTGCTTTTCTGTTCCCGAACAGCAATGACCTCGGGGTGAGAGGATGTGTAATAGGTCAGAAGCGTCCCTTCCTTGATCTTCAGCTCCCGCAAGGCGTTGTTAAGCTGGTAGAGAATACCGGCCTGAATGCCTCCGGGGGTGTATATCCACCGCGTTGCATCCTTCAAGGTCAACCCGCTTTTCAGCGTCCTTATGTCCTCGTCGATGCTTGCAACCTTAAAACGCAGCTCATCGACCTTCCTTTTCCGGTCGATATACCGCTCAAGAATAACCCTGTTTTCATCGGTAACCGTCGTCAATTCGAGATTCTTGCGGTATTCGTTCAGTTTGTTTCGGGACTTGGTGAGGTTCGCCTCCGCCTCGGCAAGTTTTTCCTTTACAAGTTTGGTTTCCTCAATTGCGTTCCTGTTTCGTTCATAAAAAGCGACTTCGCGGTACGATTCCGCCACCATATACGCCAGTTTCTTGGCTATTGCCGGATCGGGATGCTGCACCTTCACGATGACAATGTTCCCCCCCGCCTTGTCCCGCTCCGCAACGATCCGACCTTCCATCTCCTTGATGATGCCCATGTACTGGGGGGAGGCCAACACCCCGGCGGTAGCAACCCCGGCAGGGATAATGCCCGTTTTCTTGGCAACATTTTCAAGCACCGGAAAACTTTTGATCATTGCCGCCGCCGTTATGACCGGATCGCCCATTTTCGTAACACCGGTCAGGAGCTCCCCTACAGTTGTCACCTTTTCGACCTTCAGCGCCGCCTCGGCTTCGTAGATCGGCTCGGGCTTCGCAAACAGTATGATGCCGAATAACAACAGCGCTGAGGCAACGCCGGAAATAACAATGGTCTTCCTTCGTCTCTTGGTTATATCCGTTACATCTTTGATCGAATATTCAGCCATCCGCGAAACTCCTTAAAGCTATTGAGCGCCCCACGCCCCGCCCTCGGTCTGGGGCAGTTGCGGCGTAGAAATCACAGTGGAAGGTGTCGGAGCGGCATCTCGCAATAACGGGAATCCTTCCGTCCTCGGCAGGGCAGATGCGCCGTAAACATCCATCGGTAAACGCATAACGGCGAGAAACGGATAGACGCTCCTCACCATGTCCCGGATATCTCCGGGCAGATTGGTCGGGACATAGACAATATCATTATTTTGCAGTGCAATGTTCTGTCGGAAATCTCCCTTCTCGTAGATGTCCTTGATATTGATTCTCAGCGCTTCAGGCTTTGTCTCATCCCCCCTGATTACGAATACGTCGTTTGCCTTCCCGTAAAAAGAGGGACCACCCGCGCGGATGATTGCCTCAAGCAGGGTAATGCTCACTTCATACTGAAACAGGCCGGGTCTCATGATCTCGCCGAAAACGAAAACCTTGTTTTTCACCTCGGACCGGCTCGGGACGAACACAACGTCACCCGCGTCAATCAGGACATCCTGACGTAAATCCGCCTTGAAGATGGCATCAAAGAGGTTGACAAAATAGGTTTTTTTCTTGCGGGTGAGCTGTACACGGGTAAGGTCTGCATTCGGAAGGTGTCCGCCCACTCTCGACAGGAACTGCGAAAGCCTCTCCCTGCCGTACATGACGTAAGTTCCGGGCCCTGTAGGCTGTCGCTGCAGATCCCGGATAGCGCCAAAGATGGAGGCCTTATGCGCCTCTTTGTACGGAACATGAACCTTCACCATCGGATCATTCACATACTTCGCCAGAATAACGACAAACTCCCTTTCCAGCTCCGTCTGGGTAAACCCGGAGGCCTTGAAATTTTTTACGTACGAAAACGACAATGTCCCCTGCGGGGAAACGATCACCTTGTACGTGTTTTCCTTGATTCCCTCCCAGACAACGACTTCAAGCACATCGCCGCTGCCAATGCGATACTCCGGGATATTGTTGATTAGTTTAAATGTCCTGTAGTCCACGACCGGGACAACATCGCCCGTTTCCAGAAAAGGATCCACGGGCAGCAGCTTTTCGGAACCATCGCCCGTATCAAAGGCAGGCGACTGACTATTGCCTATCGAGCCACTTTTTTTTTTATCGTCGGCGTCGGGATTGACCACTGGCACCGTCGTGGCCTTAAGCTTTTCCTGCCCGGGGGAATCCGGACCCCTGTAGATGATGGTAATATCGACTCTGCGATTCTTCTGATATGAATTCAGATCCTCACCCTTGTATTTCAGCACGCTGTCTCCGAAGCTGGCTTCCTCTATCTTCGCCTCCGGAATACCCGCCTTGACCAGATAGTCGGCGACCTGCCTTGCTCTTTTCTGGGAAAGAATTTTGTTGTCGGGAAATTCCTTCGTCATGATTCTTCGCGGATCGGCGTATCCTCCCAGTTTCACAACTGTCCCTTCGACCCTTTTCACAAATTCCGCCACATTGTTCAAAATGATCGTTGATTCAGGGCGAATATCATCTTTTCCGGTGTCAAAAAACACTGCCGTATAGAAGACAGGGATCGTAATGGTATTTTTCTCGACAATCGTTTCTTTCTCAATAATCTTCGTCTCTTTTACAATCTCTTTTTTTACCTTGTACGGTACGCCGGGCGACCGAAGCCAGACCTTGATGCCTTCACCATAAGTAGAGACAGCTAAATCTGTTCTCCCGTCATGGTTGAAATCCGCAAAGACAAGGTCAAAATAAAAACCATTTGCGGGGAGCCCTTCATCTCTTGCAATCCACCTTTTCTCCCCTTCTTTATTGTCTGGCTGCTGATGCCAGACAACGATTCCTTTGCCGTCATTGGAGGTTGCCACAACATCCAGGCAGCAACGACCATCTTTATCCAGGTCAATTGCCTTCGCCCGCCAGAAACTGCCTTTTTCTGCAAGCTTGTCCTGGCGGGGGAAATTCCCCTTGCCGTCGCCGTATAGAACCGAGACCCCGCCAAAATTGGAAGCGGCGATCATGTCGAGATTGCCGTCGCCATCGACATCCTCCAGAGTCACTCCCCAGAACGACCCCTTCTCAATGTCTTTTGTCGCCGACCAGCGACCATCCCCGGAACCGAACCATGCCCTCAGGCCTCCATCCACAGCCCCCCATCCAGCCGCAACGATGTCAGGATTTCCGTCCTTATCAATATCAGCGACAGCAACGTCGTAGTAGATACCCTTGCGCGTAGGCCCTGTCTCCTTGATAAAATTCCCCTTGCCATCGCCCAGCCAGGCGTGGATGCCGCCGATCGCGACATCAGAGCTGTTCGCCGCGATAATGTCCAGGTTGCCGTCATGGTTGATATCGGCCAGCTTCACCCCTTCAAAAAGCTCTTTTTCGATGACACTCTTCACCGGCTGGAAAAAATTGGGGTTGCCATCCGAACCTTTGTTATTTATCCATAACTGAACACCCTTGGTATCGCCTCGGCTCGTGGAGACGATATCCGGAAAGCCGTCATTGTTGACGTCGCCGGCCGCCAGGGAGCGGATATCGCCCATGATCCTGAAGCGTTGAACCCTTTCCCAGTTTCCAAACCCGTCGCCGAACCAGAGAAATATCGCCCCCGGCTCATAGCTTCCGCCGACGATGTCGAGATTACCGTCATTATTGAAGTCCGCTACCGCCATTGACCGGAAATGCCCCGAACGTTCGGGACCATACTCCCTCAACCATACAGGTTCTGATGGCACGGGAACAACTCCGTTACCCTCCATCGACAGCGGCATCGGCTTGAAACACCCGGACAGAGAAATGACCGTTATCGCGGCTGCCGCAATCAATACACCTATCTTTTTTATTCTCTTCACGCCGATACCTCTGCTATGTAATTTCAAAAAGGGCATCCTCTATCCGCAGGATCTGTTCTTTCATCAGGTCATATTCCCGAGGTTCCCGCGGCTGCCGGCCGTGGGTATCCCGGACGATCTCTATGACCGGCCGCATCGGGGCAAGTCTGCTGGTACGCAGAACCCTCCCAATTTCTCCGGTATTGAGCGTTACATACAGCCCCTCGGGAAACAGCGACAGCTCATCGATCAGTATCCGTATCAGATACAGCGGAAACTGCGCCTTGTTATGATCGATAATCTCCTTGATGATTTCGAATGGAATTCTTCGCGCGCGCTGGGGTCTCGGCTGCAGCATGGCCGTAAAAAGAACGGCCAGACCTATGATCTTCGCATATTCGTGAATACTGTCGCCCCGCAGCCCCTGGGGGTAACCGGAACCGTCCTCGCGCTCCTGTTCCTGATACGCCGCCTCGGACACTACCAGCGGAAGACCAGGAATG
>DYRD01000219.1 GCA_020718905.1 Syntrophus aciditrophicus
TATTGTGAGGGTTTTTTTTCATCATAGTCACGCATCTCCCGGATATTGTCGATAAGTTGACCGTCCCGGGCAACTACCATGCCTCCTTCTCCGGCAGCGATGACCTTGGTGGCGTAAAAGGAAAAGATCGCCGCCGCACCGAATGTTCCCGTCGGTTCGCCCTGATAGTGGCTTCCCAAGGATTGGGCGCAGTCTTCGAGAATGGGGATGCCAAGGTTAAGAAGTGTGGCCATGTCGGCGGACTGGCCGAACATATGGGGTACGATGATGGTCTTGGTTTTTTTTGTCAGGCGGGGCATGACATCAAGGGTGGAGAGACTGTAGGCATCGCCTTCGATATCGGCAAGGACGGGCGTGGCGCCGGTATAGCGGACGGCATGCCAGAGGGCGGTGCAGACGTAGCTCGGAAGAATAACCTCATCACCGGTTCCAACCCCCAAGGCGAAGAGAGCCAAATGCAAGGACGCAGTCCCGGAACTTACAGCGACCGCGCCGGGAAGATTCATTTCCCGGCAAAAAGCTTCTTCAAAGGCCGAAACATGCTCTCCCTGGACGAGTTGTCCCGATCTGAGAACGTCCAGGACGCCCCGATGGTCTTCTTCGTCAAGGTAAGGCCGGGAGTGGGGGATCATGGTTGCCTCAAAAATCATATCTTCATAAACATGCGTAGGGGCATGAAGCCTTCCGCATATTGAACACGCCCGGAAATACCCCTGAATACAGCCGTTGATCTTGAAATATCAACAATTGAGAGCCCTTCGATGTTTGTTTTCATCACCTGGGACTGGTGGGCTAAAAGGACCTGCAACTTTTCTTCCAGGGTCTCCCTGATATCAACAAAAACTGTGGGGGAGAAGTTCTGGGAGGTCGGTCCCTCGTAGAACAGGACGTTTTTAATATATCTGGTTGCGGATACGGCCGCCTTGGCCAGGGCGCGGTGATCCTGGTGAGTGTCCTCTCCATAGTTGACAAAGGTAAGATGGGGCTGTATGCGGTCCAGGATGACTTCGATGTCCTGCACCATTTCATTCATCTTGGGGGACAGCTCCGTGTCCCGGTAGGAACCCCAGATCACCTCTCGCGGTTTAATAATTTCGGCCGCCCGCTTCTGTTCCGCTCTGCGTAGCTTGGCCTGGCCACCTTTGTGTCCTTCCGTCATAATGAGGAGGTAAACGTCGTGGCCGCTGCGGATATATTGCAGCAGGGCTCCCCCGCAGCCGAATTCAATGTCATCTGGATGTGCGCCAATTGCCAAGATATTCATTTTCCCCTCCGGATAATCTCGATGCTGTCCGGGCCGTGATTGTAGATCAGATCGACGACGGACATGAACGGCTAAAAAGCGCCAAACATCTGCCGGTATTCAGGATGGCGGTATTCCTGAAAGGCCACCTGAATGCCGGCGGTTTCATATTTTGACAGGTCCATGTAACCATGCCCGCCGCTGCCGGCAAGGTAGGTATCGGCCCCGAAATGACGGGTAATGGCGATGAGGCGCTCATCGGGGTCTGCCGGAGAGGAGGGCAGCTTCGAGGCAACATGGAGTGGTGTTACTATCCCCAGGAGAGCGGCTAATTGCCGGACGGCATGGATATTCAGTTCTCCGATTGTCTGCCAATCCTCCGCGAAGATCTTCTCGAAAAAAGGTTCCAAAAGTGACCAGCAGGGGGCCTTCCCGTAATTCGACATGATCGTCTGCCGCTGTTTGTGTTGCCAGCGCTCCTTAGTGTTGATTCCGACCTCACAGATCAATTGGGGAAATCGGTACTGGACGGGAACGGTGAGACATTGGGGGCCTTGGGCCGTCTTGATCCGGTTGCGGTTCTGCCATTCGTTCTTTTTGAACTGGACATTGTCAAGGAGAACGAAGGCATCGGCGCGGTCGATTTTGTCAAAGTAACCGAGCCAGGGAAGAAAGAGCGGGTATGGAAAAACTGGATCAGAAAATGAGCAAAAGACCAAGGCGGAATCATGCACCGGCGTTCAAGGCC
>DYRD01000220.1 GCA_020718905.1 Syntrophus aciditrophicus
TGGCGCCCGGTCCGCCGCCAGCGCCTGCCTGCTCCCCGGGGCGCCGCTCCCGTAAGTCCGGGGAATGGGCTGCCAGTCAAGGGTGCGGATGTCTTGCATGATGGTCGCCTCCAATGGAACTTTTGCAAGAGATTGGGCTGCATCATCAAAAAGGCTCCACTTATATTCCCAGAGAGGTTTCTCATACTTCCCCCCGAGCCCGAAGAACATGCAAGTAGCCGTAATGCCGCCAGAAATATCCACAAATGCATCTCGCAGGCGAGGATCAGCCGGAAAGCCGATCTCCAAAGCGCCGCCAAGTCCCAGATAGCCCTCGACGGATAGATGATCAGCAATGCCGACACCGGCAATGGCGCGTCCCTCAAAACCTGGTTCTATCAGGCCGTCAATCTGCCAGCCATTGCCCTCCGACCAGCCGGTAAAGCCCAGCCTGCCATCTTGCAGACCAGCCTCGATTTCGCCTTTCAGATAAACCGGAACAGGAAAAGGAAGGGGAGGAATGGGAACAAGTGTATAGCTGGGGCCAACATCTTTTTTTGCCGTAAGATTGAATGACACATAGCCGGCATCAAATAGCCACTGATTATTATCTTCCTGATATTTTGAGACAATTTCTCCACCTACGCCGCCTTCGAGACCAACACCCACCCCGGCTATTTTAAAAGCATCATCGGAAGACTTTTTCCCGAGGAGTTTGTAGGAAGTGATTCCATCGCTCCCAACTTCCGCCTTAAAATCTACAAAGGGTTTGAAAGAATATTCCTTTCCTCCGAAAATGGGGATGTTGTCAGGCACAGCGCTGCCCGTTTTCGGAACAATTTCCGTAATGCCACCGGACAAAATGATATGATAGGAAAAATCATTATTTGAATATTTCGGATCAGGGTCCAATAACATACCCGCCGGCATGGGCATGACCTCGATGTTGGCGTCAAAAGGAGCGGAGGAGACGCCGTCGGCGCTTACGGCTACCGCCTGCAGACGACCGCCCGCCCCGAAATCGTCGCCCATGTTGAAGGTATGGCTGCCCGCAGCCTCGTCAAAGTTGCCCTGGGGCGAAAGGAAGCGGATATAGCCCGGTTGCTTGCCGTTCCAGTTCACGCTTGCCGTAAAGGTGATCGTAAAATCCACGCCGTCCAGAAAAAATGCCTTTTTATTCCGGTTGGTGTAGTAAGAGGAGACATCTGTCACGACGGGCTTGCCGCTGCCCGCCTTGACGGGGAAAAGCGACCAGGTCAACTTGCTGATCCCCGCCGCGCCCACGTTGATCCTGGCATCAACAGGCTCAAATCCGGATTTCTGGATGGCTATGTCATGGGCGCCGAGGGATATCCCCGTGAAGATTGCCGCGCCGCCCGTATCCGTCGTGAGGATCTGGCCGTCCAGACCCACCGCAGCCCCCGGGAGCGGTTCGCCGGATGCCCCGCTGACAATGTTTATCTTTAAGCTGTTGGAACTTTTCGGGACAAAGAATGCCGTAACGCCGACGCCCGCATCCGTCATTGTCACCCGGCACGACCCCGTACCCTGGCAGCCGCCGCCGGACCAGCCGGTGAAAATGGAGCCGGAGTCCGAAGTTGCGGTAAGGGTAATTTGCGCCCCCGGCGTGAAAGAGGCAGAGCACTGCCCGCCGCAGGTGATCCCCGCCGGGGCGCTGGTCACCGTCCCGGCGCCGCCGGATTTGGAAATAACCAAATGACCGAATGACCCAGACTGTCCCGCACGAACGGCGCGCACATAATAGCTATACCACTTATAGTCGAAGCTGCCATTGCCACTGTAGAAATACACGAGCCACGCGTAGTACGTATAGAAGGCGTTGGTAGTGGACGACCAATAATAGGACGACACTGTATTCGACACGAGCAGAGGGTCTATGGCGGGATCATAACGGGAATAATCGACCAGAGAATGTAATTCGTTGCGGTTGGGCAGCCGCCAGTCGGAGTGCCCGGCCAGGGAGAGGTTCTCGCAGTAGGAAAGCGCCT
>DYRD01000221.1 GCA_020718905.1 Syntrophus aciditrophicus
AATAGCGATATTGCGTATTTTTTCTTTTCTCATTGTAATCTTTCCATCCTTCCTTTGCGTATGCTCCCCGTTGCCGGTCTCTTGTTTCCGGGTAAAAACAGAAACTGTCCGTTCAAAGCTGCGGCGAAGCCCTGTGAATTTTCTTATTGCTGATTTGCCGATTGTTCTTTGCCGGGCGCATTGCCCTGCGGCTTCCTCTTCCGGGGCCGTTTTTTAGCGGCGCCAGCCGATACTACTGCCGCGGGCCCTGTCTCCTCAACCGCGGACGGCGACTGGGGCGCTTTGTGCAATGTCCGGTTGTAGTAAGCATCCAGAAGCATCGCGATAAGGGGCGAATCTTCCTCCGCCTCGGAAAGCGTCCTGCCCAGCGGGATGAATCTCCGCATCCGTTCCCTCTCCAGATTGTCGCGCAACCGGAGCTCGGCCTCCAGAGAAGCGATCACCCGCTGGGCAACTATATCGGAAACATCCGTTTCCTCCGGTAATTTTCTCTCCTCCATGTCGGTTATATTGAAGCTGCGGGCGATAGTTTTCAGCGCAAACTGCTCCATTCCGGCGACCAGCGTAATCGCGGTGCCGTTCGCCCCCACCCGCCCGGTTCTTCCCGCCCGATGGATGTACAATTCCGGATCCTCCGGCGGCTCATACTGAAAGACGTGGGAAAGCTCGGGGATATCAATTCCCCTGGCTGCCACGTCGGTGGCGACAAGAAACCGGAGCCCCCCTTTGCGGAGCTTCTCCATAACCTTTTCGCGGGCGCCCTGAGAAAGATCGGAGCTGAGCTCGTCGGCATCGTACCCGAACCTCTTGAGCACCACCGTCACAAAATGGACAGTCGAACGCATATTACAGAAGATTATTGCCGAAATCGGGTTTTCCATCTCGATAATCCTGATCAGCGCCCGCTCCTTCTGCACCCCCTGAACGATATAAAAAACATGTTCCGTATTTGCCACATGGACATGATCGCGGCTCAGGCTGAGAAACTCCGACTGGCCGAGAAACTCCTCGGCAAGCCGGATAATAAACGGTGAGAACGTCGCGGAAAACATGCAGCCGTTGAGGGGACGTTTGGGCAGAAACTGCTGAACCCTCTTCATGTCGGGATAAAATCCCATGGAAAGCATCCGGTCCGCCTCATCGAAGACGAAGATACTCAATTTATCCAGATTCAGCGTGCCCCGGAGGAGGTGGTCGAGGATGCGCCCCGGTGTTCCGACAACCAGTTGCGCCCCGGCGCCGAGCGCCTCAAGCTGCGGTTCGTATTTGACGCCGCCATAGACAACGGCACATTTCAGTTCGCTATCTCCGGTTAAAAGTTCCGCTTCCCGCGCAACCTGCAGGGCAAGCTCCCGAGTCGGCACCAGCACCAGCGCCTGGCACCCCTTTTTCGCCGTATTTATCCTCTCGATAATCGGCAGGAGAAAAGCGCCCGTTTTTCCGCTTCCCGTATGCGACTGCACCATCAGATTCCGTCCGGCGGCAATATACGGAATAGCCTGAGACTGGACCGGCAACAGCGCCGACCACCCGGCTTTTGCGCATGCCGCTTGCAGACGGGGCGACAGATCAGCAAGAGAGACCGCCGCCAGCGGGTTTTCGGGTTCCACCAGTTTTTCCCCATTCAAGTCGTGCAAGGGGAAATCAGCCATCCTTGCGCCGCCATTTTCATCCTGATGTTGTTCTTCTGTGTGATCCTCAGTCATCCTTCACCTTCTATCCCTCGCAAGCGGGCTTCGCCCCATTTGTCCTCAGGTTCATTTTCACTTCTTTACGCAGCCCGGACATTCAGCCGCCATCCATCGGCGAGAATCCGTGCCCCGGCTGACTGCCTGCTATACAGCCCTGATTGTCGCCGACAGCACCGGATACCGGCATATCGACCACCAGTTCCGGGCGGTGATATACGCCTGAACAGGGGCTTTGTCAAGCAATTTACTTTTCTAAGTTACGAATATCTGTATAATTTAACAATAGGGAATACCC
>DYRD01000083.1 GCA_020718905.1 Syntrophus aciditrophicus
GCAGCAACTTGCCGACCTTTGATTTGGGAAGCATGTCCCGAAACTCGATGTACTGCGGGACCTTGTAGGCGGCAAGCCTGTCGCGGCACCAGTTGATCAGCTCCGCGCTGCTGATGCCTTTTGCGTCCTCCTTCAGAACGACGATCGCCTTGATACGCTCGCCGACCTTTGCATCCGGTACCCCGATAACGCACGCCCCGATGACCGTCGGGTGGTCCTGAAGCGCCGCCTCGACCTCCGAGGCGGAAACCCGGTAGGCCTTGTGCTTGATTATGTCGGCAGTTCTTTCGACAAACTCGAGGTCGCCGTTTTCATTTCTCTTGATGTAATCACCTGTTCTGTAATAGGTTTCACCGTCGATAACGACATAGGAAAATTTTGTCTCGTCCGGTTTGTTCAGGTACTCCTTGATCGGGTAAGGCGAGGTGACAAGCAGTTCGCCGAGTTCCCCGACAGGCAGCGGTCCGAGGGTGGTGCGGTCGGCAATGAGGACTCTTCTCGTTCGGAGCGGTGTGCCGATAGTGGTCGGCGATGGTTCGCGATCAAGCAGACTGTAGGTGACATGGCCGATCTCCGTGGAGCCATAAACCTGGTAGAGCGGCACTCCGTATTTTTCCTTCCAGATCCTGAAGACTTCAATGGGAAGAACGTCGCCGCCGCAGTAGCAGAATTTCAGAGACCCCAGGTCGTACTGCTCAAGGCGGTCATTTTCAAGAATCATCCGATAGAGGGCGGGAACCCCCAGCATCCAGCGCACCTTGTAGCGCTCTATCGCCGCCAGTATCGAGTCAACCTCCGGAAGAGGCATCAGCACAACGGTGTTGCCAAAGTTCAGGCCGAACGCCATCGCAAACCCCTTGGCCATGATGTGGAAGAGGGGGTTTACCATCAGCACCACATCCTTCCCCTCCTCGACATATCCATTGGCAACATCCTCCATAATATCATTTATATAGGACACCTCCCCGCAGTGGTTTCCCAGGACGCCCTTCGGGAAACCGGTGGTGCCACCCGTGTACATGATGTAGGAGAGATCCTTCATCGGGTCGATCGTTACCGCGGGCGGTTTCCCGCTGCTGTTTTTGAGGATGTCGTTGAAAAAGAAGATGTCCTTGCCCTTTTCAACGTTTCCCATGGGAATCTTGTCCAAAAGACGACCGAGCGTCACCTTCCAGCCGGGCAGCAAATCAACGAGATTCGTGACGATCACGCGCTTGAGGCCGACTTTGACCATTACCTCCTTGACATAGACGAAGTTGGTGTCAAGACAGATAACCGTTTCTATTTTCGCATCGATCATCATGTACTCGATCTCGAAGGCCGTATAGATCGGAGAAACCGGCACGGTAACCGCGCCGATCCGGTTGATGGCGTAGTTGGCGATGATCCACTGCGGACAGTTCGAGATGTAGAGCATCACCCGGTCGCCCTTTTTGACCCCGAGTTCGGCGAGGCCCGCGGCAAATTTGTCAACCAACTCTTCAAGCCTGCGGTACGTAATTCGTTCGCCGAGGTATAGAATGGCGGTGTTGCCAGGGTACTTCCGGCATATTTCATAAAAACGCGAGAAGGTTGACTGGCTTTCAAAATTATCCATCGATTTTCACCTCAAACACCAAAATAGGCGGATTTGACATCCGGATTGTCGAGCAGTTCCGCGCCCGTTCCACTGAGAACGGTGGAACCGTTTTCGAGAATGTAGCCGTTGTCGATGATCGGAATAACCGGTCGTGCGTACTGCTCCGTTATGATAATGGTAATTCCCTTGGTATCCCGTATCTCCTTCGTCCCGCCGATAACAATGTCCATGTAGGCGGGACTCAGCCCCATCAGCGGCTCGTCGAGCAGCAGCACCTTCGGGTTTGCCATCAGCGCCCGGCCAATGGCGAGCATCTGCTGCTCGCCGCCGCTCAGGAATCCCCCCTGTCTCTTGAGATGATCTTTCAACCTTGGAAAAAGATTCAGCACATACTCAAGATTGTCCTTTGTGCGCTCCTTGTCCGAAAGGTAGGAACCAATCTTCAGGTTCTCCATAACCGTGCTTTCGGGGAATATCCGCCTTCTTTCCGGGCACAGCACGATTCCCTTCTTTGCCCTGAGGTGCGGCTTGAGGCTGGAGACGTCCTCGCCGTCCAACGTCAGTTTCCCATAGACAGAAATACGTTCTCCGCCCCTCATCTCCTCTTTTTTCTTGATGTCGAGGATGAT
This sequence comes from Syntrophus aciditrophicus, assembly GCA_020718905.1. GTDB lineage: Bacteria > Desulfobacterota > Syntrophia > Syntrophales > UBA8958 > UBA8958. The sequence continues at coordinate 2,209 of DYRD01000083.1, forward strand.
ACCGGACAGGACGTACATCAGCGTACTTTTACCGGCGCTGTTGGAACCGAAGATACCAATGATCTTGCCGTCGGGAACGTCGATGCTGACGTTGTTGAGGGCGATCATGTTTTCATAAAAAACCATCATCTCGCGAGCTTCAAACATAGTATCCTACACCTCTTCCTTGCCAAGATAGGCTTCTTTCACCTTCTTGTTCTCGATGACGACGCTTGAGAGTCCTTCCGCGATCTTTTCGCCGAAATTGAGGGCCATGACCCGGTCTGCCACCCTGAACAGCTCTCGCAGCCTGTGTTCGACCATGATGAGGGTGATCCCCTCCTCCTTCATCTTCTCGATCAGTGGGAGCATGCCGGCGATCTCGCTCATGCTCAGTCCGGAAAACACCTCGTCGCAAAAAATGATCTCCGGCCGCATCGCCATGCAACGGGCCAGTTCGAGCCGTTTCTGGTAGCCGGTCGGGAGGGTGGAGGCGAGCTTGTACGGAACCCGCGAATCCCGCTCAAACCCTATTTCTTCAAGGATATCAACTGCTACGGTGTCCCTGTCGCCATGCCTTCCTCCGCCGCGCCAGCCCCCGACCGTCTTGGCCCTGGGCGACCAGAGGGGGATGATCAGATTTTTGTAGGCCGGCAGACTGTAGTAGGGCCTCATGATCTGAAATGTGCGGCTGATGCCGATATGGGCGATCTTGTGGGGCGCCCATCGGGTGATGTCCTTTCCCTTGAAGATCACTTTGCCGCCGCCGGGCTTGATAAAACCGGTGATGCAGTTGATCAGCGTGGTTTTTCCGGAACCGTTGGGACCGATAATTCCGTAAACCTCGCCGCGTCGGATATCAAAACTCACATCCATCAGGGCCTTGAGCCCGCCGAAGGTCTTGCTTATGCCCTGTACTGATAGGATTGTATCGTCGCTCATACCTTGACCCATCTTTCAAACTGGTGGTATTTCCTCATGGCGTAAACCATTATTCCCTCGCTCTTGAAAACGATGAACCCGGTAAGGATCACACAGTATATGACTATTCGAAAGGTTCCAAAATTGCGGAGCAGTTCCGATATCGGAACCAGAATGAAGCTGCCGAGCACGGCGCCGAGCAGGGTGCCCCCTCCGCCGATGACGACTGAGGCGATCGGGATAATCGAAAAGTCGAGCGCGAAAAGGGAGATGCCTGCCCACGAATACATGTGCGCAATGTAGGCCCCGGCGAAACAGCCCATGAATGACGAGACAAAAACGGCAAACGCCTTCATTTTCGTCACGCTGATCCCGGAAGCCCGCACCGCCTGATCGTTATCCTTCACCCCCCGGATGACCAGCCCCATGTCCTGATTGACAAAACGGCGCATTCCGTAGAGGAAGATCAGCATGACAATGATGACCATGTAATGCTCGACGTAGGCATTTGGAAGGCTGTCGAGTCCGATAATGCCGTTCGTGCCCCCCATGATGTTGAGCGCCTCGATGACCCTCGTTGCCAGAAGTGGGTACATCAGGGTTACAATCGCAAAATAGACCCCCCTGAGCGGGAGTGCCGGCATCAGCAGAACCGTCGAGATAACGGCGCCGCTGATGGTTGCAAGGGGTATCGAGAGATACACCGGAAAGTGCAGATAAACATTGAAAATGGCCGAAAGGTAACCGCCAATGCCCACAAAGAAGGCGCCCCCCAGACAGACCAGGCCGACGAAATTTGCCAGAAAATCGAACGAAAGCGCGATAATGGCATAAACGCAGACGATATTGATCACCCTTTTCCAGTAGGGCGCGAATTCGAGCAGTATCGGCAGAATAATTGCCCCGACGATCAGAAACAGCGGCGGTCCAACAAGATAAAGGATTTCCTGCCACGATGCGATCGCATAGAGGCCGGCGGTTCTTACACGGACACCCCTGTCGATCCGTTCTTTCCGCATCATATCCATAACTCTTACACCCTTTCTTCGAGTTCTTTCTGCTTGCCGAATATCCCGGAAGGCTTGATCAGCAGCGTGATGATGATCGCGAGCAGCGCGACCACCATCTGGTAATGCGATGATAGAAAAGCCTCGGTCAGAATCTGCGCAAAACCGATGATGAAGGAGGCGAGGATGGTCCCAGCCCAGCTTCCCAGCCCCCCGATGACGCTGACGGCAATCGCGAAGATCAGGACGTTGTATCCCACCTCGACAATGATGTTCCCCAGAGGAAGAAGCAGGATAGCCGCAAGCCCGGCAAGACCTGACCCCAGAGCCAGCGAGATGATGGCGGTCATGTCCGAATCGATCCCGAGCATCATAGCCGCCCGTTCATCCTGCGCGATGCCCCGCAGGGCAAGTCCGACCCGGTTGAAATGGGTAAAAAGGTAGAGGGCTGCGAAGGTGGCAAGCCCGATTCCGACAATAACCAGTCGCTGGTAATCGACGCTTACCCCCAGAATGGTCGTGGAACCGGCGATGAAGGGGGGAAGGGTGAAGGTCATTCCCCTCAGCCCTCCCCACCGCAGTCCTTCGAGGATCGCGAGGCCGATTGCATACGTGGCGATAATCTCCGATATTTCCATGCCCCTTATCCGGATCATCACAAAACGGTAGATAAGCGCCCCGATCGCGGCGGTGATGCCGATGGCAAGCACGACGGCGACCGGGTAGGGTAAGGACATAAACGAGTTCATGAAGAGCCAGGCAAGATATCCCGTTGTGATGTACAGGGCGCCGTGCGCGAAATTGGGCATTCTTGCTATGCTGTACACAAGGGTAAAGCCCAGCGCCATCAGCGAAAGAATCACGCTGTTAATTACTCCATAGACGATTATTTCCACGTTAACCTCGATATCTTCTGTTGTTTTCTGTCAGTTACTTCATCCACGGAGGGAACAGTATCTTCCCTTCGGCTGCCTTGGGCGGGAAAACCTGCACGCGTTTTCCGGCCTGCCACTGAATGATGCCCGTAACGGCGCCTTCCGCGGGATCCCAGGAGGGGATAATCTGATGCGTCTTCTTGTCGAACCGCATCCTGCCGTAAACCCCCATCAAATCCTGGCTCTCCAGTGCGGCGACAACGACGTCCGGATCGGTGGTTTTTGCCCTCTCGATGGCGTCTTTCAACTGGTAAACCGCCATGTAGCTCGACGATGTTCCATATCCTTCCGGCTCCAGGCCCCACTTCTTTTTGTAAGCCTCGACGAATTTCATTGTCCAGGGGGTGATTTTTGCCGGGGCGTTGCCGCCGTTGACGAGATTGACGATCATGTATTCGCCCTTGCCGCCTGTTGCCTTCCAGAAGCCCGGCTGTTCAGCCGCGTTCATGAAGCCCATCGGCAGGGATTTCAGTTTCATGTTGCTCCACTGCTGAAGCAGCGCGGCGCTTTCCGGCATGTCCATCCAGAGGAAGAGCACCTGTGCGCCTTTCTTCCCGGAGTCGATCAGTCCTACGGAATAGTCGGTTGTCCCGGTGGGGTATATCTTCAGTTCCGTTTCCCAGTTCTTCTCCTTGAGCGCCTTCTGCATGTATTCGCCGCCGGCCCGTGCGTGGGCAACGTCCTGCACCATGATGTAGGCCTTATTGAACTTGTGGTCTTTCTGCAGATCGTTGAGGATGGCCATGAAGTCGCCCATCATGACGGGAACATGGCTGGAATTACGAAAACAGTACTTGTACTTGTCGCCATTTTCCGCAATTCTTTTGCCGTAGGCAGGGGTGAGGGCGCCTGTCGTAAGTATGCTGATTTTTTTATGTTTGCGGAGCAGATCCATTGCCGCCAAGGCCGCTTCGGAACGAACCGGGCCGCCGACGATGAAATCGGCATTTTTGTCAAGAATCAGTTTCTCCATGGCAAGGAGCGCATCCGCCACGGGAACGGCCGGTTCCAGATCGCGCGTGTCGATTACCTCGGCCTTGAAAGGTCGTTTTTTGCCTCCCACATTGACCCCGCCGGCGGCATTGATTTCGTCGATGGCCAGCTTGATCCCTCTTTCCGCGTCCCAGCCGTACAGGAAGGCCGTTGCCAGCGGCGCGCCGATAATTATTGGTTTTTCCTGGGCAATCGACAAAAACGGCATGAAAAACAGTGCGGCAGACAGAACCATTGAAACGTAAAACGATTTTTTCCTCATAAACTCCCTCCTTCTTCATTTTTTAAACGAACACAAAGGTCCCTCCAACATCGCCAAAAACAGCCGGAGTCCTTTTTTACCGACGATTCAATACAGTCAATTCTTTTTATTTGATGCAATGGGTCGGCCCCGCAGGGCGTGAGTCGCTGATCGTTGCCAACTGTGTAAGGCAGGCTCGCCATACGCAGCGCGAATACATTCGCAATTTTTCCATGTCTGTTTTTAAGGGGTTTGCCTGGAGTAAATCATTTTCTTTCGCTGTTTGTACGATGAAGGTGTTTTTTACCCTTGCCCCACCCTCAAAGCAAACCGCATGCCATAAACAAATGAATGATACATTAGATTTTGTCAGCAATAACTCCTTGATCTATAAGGCCCTCATTTAAGGCGAGGGGAAGGTTCCCGGATATTCTGAGCCGATGTGACTGAAAAAAACTTTCAGGCATGGAAAGATTTTTTCATCAGTTCCGTCTGTCCTGCGTTCGAGCTGCCCTGTGTGTCGATGCCATATTTGCGGATCTTGCTGCGCAGCGTGGGCAGCGAGATGCCGAGCAATTTGGCGGCACGGGTTCTATTGCCGCCCGCATGACTCAGCGTATCCTCAATCTGCTTTCGCTCCGCCACCGGAAGTGAGTAATCCTGGCACCCCGTCATCGCAACGGGCTGGTTCATCATTAGAATTTCTTCAATCTCTTCGGCAGGAATCACCTGCCCCCTCGCCCGGACAACCGCCTTCACAAGCACATTTTCCAATTCCCGGACATTCCCTTTCCACGGGTGGAGGCACAACAGCTTGAGTACGCCGGGGTGCAGCCTTGAAACATTAGTCCCGAGTTCCATATTGATCTTTCGCAGGAAGTAGCGGGCCAGATGGGGAATGTCGGAGATGCGCTCCCGGAGGGGCGGAACGCGGATGGACACGACATTGAGGCGAAAGTAGAGATCTTCCCTGAACTTTCCCTGCTGGACAAACGCTGCCAGGTCACGGTTGGTGGCGGCGATGATCTTGCAGCGGGACTGGAGAAGCTCCTGACCTCCCACACGCATGTACTCGCGTCGCTGCAGAAAGCCCAGCAGTTTTCCCTGAAGCTTCAACGGAAGCTCCCCGATTTCATCCAGAAAGAGGGTGCCGTCGGCCGCCAGTTCGATCTTGCCTTTCTTCGTGTGATCGGCGCCGGTAAACGCACCTTTTTCATGGCCGAAAAGCTCGCTTTCCAGCAGTGTTTCGACGACGGACGAACAGTCGAGCGTGATGAACGGTCTGCCGACACAGCATTCCCTGTTTTGATGAATCGTCCTGGCGATCAGTTCCTTTCCCGTTCCTGTTTCACCCTCAATCAGCACCGTGGCCCGGTTCTGGCAGAGAAGACCAATCATCTTGAAGATATCCCTCATCTCCTTGCTTTTGCCGACAATCACCTCCTTGCCCGGAGGATTGGTTTTTTCTCCGGCAACGGCAAGGGCCTCCTCACGATCCAGCCGTCTTATCTGAATGGCGCCATTGACCGCCTTCTCTATCTCATCGGCGTCAAGGGGTTTGTGTATGTAGTCGTAAGCGCCCCGTTTCATGGCCTGTATGGTCGTATCCATGTCCTGAAAGGCGGTTATCATGATTATTTTCGCCATCGTGTCGCGCTTTTTCACCTGACTGAGCACGTCCAGACCGCTCTGGTCGGGAAGATGAATGTCGAGGATAACCACATCGGGGTTGAAGCGTTCGAAAAGGACGATTCCCTCCTGTCCGGATGCCGCGCCTGATATCTCGTGCCCCTTTTCGTTCAGAAACATCGTCAGTGTTTCCCGGATGGAATATTCGTCATCGATTACAAGAATTTTCGCCAATGATCCACCTGCCGATATAATTGGTTCAACTGCAAAGACGGCGCACCGCCACAAAAAAACCATCCATAGCCATCTGTCGATACAAAAACATCGTAGTGATGTCGTAATCGGGCTGCCGCGCCCGGAGAAATGTCTTATACACGCATCCTCAACTGGAAAGAGGCGCCGTGAGGCTTGCGGTTTTTTGCTTTGATCGAACCACGGTGCGCCTCGGCGATCTGCTTGACATTGGCGAGGCCCAGCCCGGTGCCCTTGCTTTTGGTCGTGAAAAAGGGCTTGAATATGTCCGCAAGATGCCCCTTCGGTATTCCGTAACCATTATCTTCCACGGCCACCTCCGCCGTGGGCAGTCCATTGTCTTTTACATATCTGCTTGAAACAACGATTTTCCCCTCGTTCTGACAGGCTTCGATGGCATTGAGGAGCAGGTTGATGAACGCCTGTTCGAGTTTGTCCCTGTCCGCCATCATTTCAGGGATCAGGGGGGAGAGGGAAAAAGATAAAGAGATATTTTTCTCCTTGAATTTGATATCGAGCAGTTCTCCGCACGACAAGAGAATCCGATTGATGTTGCACGGTTTAAATTCGAACTGCAAAGGCTTGGCAAAGTCAAGCAGTTCCGTCAATATCCGTTCGAGCCTGATCACCTCTTTGGTCGATATTTCGACGCGGCGCTGATCATTGCCGTACAGTTGGGGATTCTTGTTGAGAATCTGGAGGTTCATCTTCACCACGGAAAGGGGATTTCGTATCTCATGCGAAAGCGACGTGGTGATCTGCCCTATGTAGGCCATCCGCTCCGCCTCCAGAATCCGCTGCTCCATCTCGACCCGCTTGGTTATGTCGCGACAGATGCCGATATTTGACAACTGATCGTCATAGCTGATCACTTTCGCCATGATCTCAGTGGGATACCGTTGGCCGTCCTTCGTTATGCGGTTGTATTCAAATACGGGATGGGCGGGCTTCATGCTAAGACTGTCCGTGTAGATTCCGATTACCTTTTTCTGATTTTCGGGGGCAACAAACCGGTAAAACTTCTGACCGACAACCTCTTCCGGGGCATAGCCGTGCATCTGGCAGAAAGCCTTGTTGGCAAAAACAATGACCTCGTCTTGAATGACAAAATATCCGTCATTTATCTCCTCCACGAGGGTTTTATATTTTAATTTCGATTCTTTAAGCTCCGCAGTCCGCTCTTTTATCTCGCCTTCAAGCCGCTGGGCGTATTCCATGATCTCTTTTTCATGCATATTCTGGAAGAGATCGCTGAAACGGTGAATGGTATAGGCGAGGCAGCGGTTAATCCTGACAATCACCTCCTGAAATTCCGACACGGTTGTTGCATCTACCAGGATGGGAATAACGATTGTCCGGTAAAGTTCAAAGGCCTTCTGGACATCCGAAAGCAAAAAACCGGATTCAAGACGCATAATTGTAATTTTATTTATGAATTTATCAATGCGACTGAAGTCGTTATGAAGGATTATCCCCGTATTGGCGTCGAGAGCCTCGGTCACCGTACCTGCCAGTTCCTCCCGTGATCGCTGGGAATACTGCTCGC
>DYRD01000222.1 GCA_020718905.1 Syntrophus aciditrophicus
GAGCCGTAACGAAATAGATATAAATGGCCATGTTATTTCGTAACGGCTCCTAAAGATTTGCTCATTTCTTCACGGCTTCTAAGCGCGGGGAACGCAGGTTGAAGTTGGGGTGCGGGTCTTGGTGCGGGTCTGCGATTTCGTAGCGGCCATTGCCTCACCGGCCATCGTGATTGCAAAAATCGCTACCAGAGCCAGGGCCATCAGTCGTTTTGTTTTCATGTTCATTTCTCCTTGTGCTGTAAAAGTGGTTTAAGACTGCTTGTTCTCGTTGACAGGGGCCATCCCCATCAAACATTCTGCCACCAGTATTCCACAATCTATGCCACTTGGAGTTTTATTCTTAACCTCTTGATACTAAAAGAATTAAAATACAAACAACATTAACATCAGTACGTTCCCGCGCATCTGCCGGTGCAGATTTTGCACATACCCTGAAAAAGTTGCACAACTATTCCTCCCGTTCTTCATCAACGACGCCATATTCTTTCAAACGATATTGAAGGGTTCGACGCGAAATCCCCAAACGGTCGGCAGCCAGGCGGCGATTGCCAGCCGTGGCCTGAAGAGCGCTCATGATCGCTTGCCGTTGGGCCTCTTTGAGCAGGCCGTTGTCTCCCGACAAGACCTCTCTCACCCCCCTGCCCGCGCCATTCCCGCCACCTTTTTCCGTTACCCGCACAAGATCCGGCAGCTCAGCGTTTGTTATCTCGCCCCGGGCCAGGATCACGGCCCTCTCCGTGATGTTCTGCAACTCCCGGATATTGCCGGGCCAGCGGTACGCCCGCATGGAGTCCCGGGCCGCGGGCGCAATGCCAGAAATCTTTTTCCCCATACGCAGACAGTGGAGGCGGACAAAAAAACCAGCGAGATCGTCAATAGCATCACGGCGGTCATATAAAGAGGGTAAGGTAATCGGAAAGACATTCAGCCGATAATAGAGGTCTTCACGAAACCGGCCGGTTCCAATCTCCTGGGCCAGATCACGATTGGTGGCCGCCAGCACCCGCACATTGGCATGCATCTCCCGGCTGCCCCCCACCCGCTGGAAACTCCGTTCCTGCAACACCCGCAGTATTTTAGCCTGCATCGGCAGAACCATTTCGCCAATCTCATCAAGCATGAGCGTGCCGCCGGCCGCCAGCTCAAATTTCCCCTGACGGGTAGTAGAGGCCCCGGTAAAGGCCCCCCGTTCATGCCCAAAAAGTTCACTTTCCAGCAGATTTTCCGGGATGGCCGCACAATTCACGGCAATAAATGGCCCGCTTTTACGAGGGCTTAGACGATGAATATAGCGGGCCAGCAACTCCTTGCCGGTCCCGCTTTCACCCCCAATGAGAACTGTGGCCTCAGTCGGCGCGACCTCGCCAACCAGCCAGCGTATCTGCTCCATGGCCTTGCCGGCAAACAAAATATCCAACGGGGGCAATCCCGCCAGCTCTGCCTCGTCGAGGGCCTCAAGCCGCCGCTCCCGGCAATGCTCCGCAAGCAGCCGATCCACCAAGGCCCGCAGGGTGGCAGGGTCTTTCAACGGTTTGGTCAGAAAATCACTGACCCCGTCTTTGATTGCCGCCACCGCTTCTTCGACCGTACCAAAGGCGGTGATCAAGACAAAGGGCGGCGCCGCCGGGTCGTTCCGACTGGCTTGAAACAGCGCGAGCCCACTCATGTTCGGCATCTTAAGATCAGACAACACCAGGTCAAAGGATTCCTGACGCAGCCGGGCCAGCCCTGCCGCGCCATCTATTGCCTGGGTCACCACATGGCCCGCATCTTCGAGGATAGCGCCAAGCAGGCCCCGAAAAGTAGCATCATCTTCGACAATCAGGATTCGTCCTTTCATGTCTTGTCCCCCTTGTTTTCAACCGTCGGCAGACGCACTATAAATTCCGCGCCGCCTTTACCTCTGTTTCTTGCCTCGATACTGCCACCGCACCCCTCAACAATCTTTTTACAGACAGCGAGTCCCAAACCGGCGCC
>DYRD01000223.1 GCA_020718905.1 Syntrophus aciditrophicus
AAGTCAGAAAAGTCTGTCATTTCGAGCGACAGCGAGAAATCTTTCTTCCTAACTATATGGTACTATTAAGATTTCTCCCGATGGTCGAAATGACAACAGGGTAAGCAGGACTTTTCGGAGTCTAGCATGCTCGCTTACCTGCGAGATTGTCACAGTTCACAGACTCCAGTGGTAATGGTGAACAGCTCTTCCACCCTCAGAATCCCGACAATCCTGCCATCGTCAAGCACCGGCAGACTCTGTTCCCCTGAACGCAGCATGAGATAGAGCGCCTTTAAGAGCGGATCCCTTCCATGAAGAACCGTTGTCAGCGGCGACATAATCTCCTTGACTGGTTTTGCCCCGCGCTCACGACAGTTCTTGAAAAAAGAGTCTTCCCACAGAATCGCCAGGTTTGACGAATCCGTATCCGGGCCTTCAAAGATCGGCTTTTTATCTTTTTGCAGCAACTTTGGCTCAAGGGCGGTCAGGATGTCGGCCAAGGTGATTTTCCCGGCCACGAGACCATCCCTGTTCAAGACAAAGAGATCAGAAAACCGCAACAGCTTCTCGTTTACGCCCCACTTAAAGGAAAGAACCTGCTCTATGGCCTCGGAGAGGGTCTGATCCTCCCGGATATGCGGATACCTTTCCAGCGGGATGACAAAATCTTTCACAAACTTTTCAATGTTCACTCGCCCCCTCCTTTCACCTAATACTTTGATTTTGCAACAAGTTCATACAACAAATCAGGAAATAGAACACCCCTTTGATTGAGCAAAGAAAAGTCCCTCCACTCACAACACGCAAGTCTCAAGCGATATACCTGTATGGCAGAGTATGACTGCCGCGCCAATAAGATGAGATGATGATACTGCATTGCCGGCAAGATTGTTGATGCCGGCCCTTGCCAGATCACCAGCCCTTCGCCTTCAAGATACCCTTGATTTCGTCCTCACGCCCTTTTTCCACGAGAAGCAGATGCTTGTGCTTGGCCTCGGCTATCTTGCCCAGCAACACCTGGAGATCCACCGGTTTTTCAAGGAAATCCTCGGCCCCCAGCTTCATCGCCTCAATACCGTTATGGATCGTCCCATGCCCTGTGAGCATGATGATCTGCACATCCGGACGCGCCTCCTTGATCCGCTTCAGGGTCTCAATCCCGCCCATGCCCGGCATGGCCAGATCCAGCACCACAGCGTCAAAGGCATCCCCTGATTTCACCTTGGCAAAGGCCTCTTCGCCACTGGTCACGGCATCAACCTTCATCCCCCGGGCCGCCAACCGTTGCGAAAGAACATCAAGGAACTGTTCCTCATCATCCACGATCAACACTTTTGCGTCATCTTCCTTCAATACTGTCATGCTTCCTCCTTAATTCCCCTTTAAAAACTCCTTAGCCATTTCAGGCTCGCCCGCCTCGGCAAAGGCAGCCGCCGCCATCGTTAATTCCAGTTTTCTCTTATATGCAGCCCGGATCCGAACCACAAGATCATCTATGGGTATCGGTTTCTGCAGATAATCATAGGCCCCCAGCCTCCTGACTTCTTCTTCGTCGCGGTCTGTCCCGTGACCAGTCAGGATAATGACCTGAATATGCGGGTATTGCTGCCTTACCCGCCGCAACACCTCGACACCATCAATGCCGGGCATCTTGAGATCCAGCACCATTACATCGGGTTCTTCCCCGTTTGCCAGTGTTACCGCCTGTTCCCCATCAAAGGCGACCTCGTTCTCAAGATCCCGCATCTTCAACCGCTCCGAGAGGGTCTTTACAAAGGACTCTTCATCATCAACCAGTAGAACTTTCATTTGCTTCATACCGACCTCCTGTTTTTATAGGTTAGACTCAATGTCATTAACTTAAGAGGACATCTCCCATGCGCCATGTCCATCAGTTTAAGTTAATAATTTTGAGCCGGATTGTAGCCCGGATGAAGCATAGCGTAATCCGGGGCCAGACTCGCGACAAAGAACAGGGTTTCCCGGATTCCGCTG
>DYRD01000224.1 GCA_020718905.1 Syntrophus aciditrophicus
TTGAAATCGGCGAAGGAAAGGTCATTTGCGCAGGGAAGGTCCTGACAACGAACATCTCCCTCGGGAAACATGTGCAGATCAATCTGGATTGCACGATCGGGCATGACGTCATCATGGCCGATTACGCAACGCTTGCACCCGGCGTGCATGTCTCCGGCTGCGTTCACATCGGCAGACGTGCTTATATCGGAACCGGCGCCGTCATTATCAACGGCACGCAAAAGGATCCTGTCGTCATTGGCGATGATGTCGTCATTGGTGCTGGTGCATGCGTAACAAAATCAATTAGTTATGGGACATGGGGGGGGTACCCGCAAAACAGCTTACCCTTCGATGACAGAAAATTATCGGATACAATAACGGAAGGCCCCGTATCTGAAGATCGATTTCAAGGATGGTCATATCCGGAAATTAAAGAAGGTAAGCCGACAAAGTACAATTGGGTGGTACAGAATATCGAGAATCTTCATCTGGGCTATAAGACCGATATCGGCGCTTTCAGCTACATCAATGCAAAACACGGTGTAATAATCGAAGATTATGTACAAATTGGATCGCACTGCTCACTATATTCCGTTTCAACCATCGATGGGAAAACCGGGCCGGTCAAGCTGAAGGAGGGATGCCGGATTGGAAGCCATAGCGTGGTGATGCCGGGTGTGACGATTGGAGAAAATGCAGTCATCGGTGCGTTCAGCTTCGTAAACCGAGATATCCCGCCGGGTGTGCTGGCTGCGGGTGTGCCCGCAAAAGTGATCAAAGGGTGAGAATGGAAGACAACGATTTGACTCAAAAACATGTTTTTTCCCCGTGGCCTTCTTTTGCCGAAGATGAAACGGCTGCGGTTTCCAGGGTTTTGCAGTCCGGAAAGGTCAACTACTGGACGGGCGACGAAGGGCGGCGGTTTGAGGAAGAGTACGCCGCGTATGTCGGGGTCAGGCACGCCGTGGCGCTGATGAACGGCTCCGTGGCCCTCGAAGCCATTCTGTACGCGCTGGATATCGGCGCGGGCGACGAAGTCATTGTTACCCCGAGGACATTTATCGCTTCGGCGAGCTGCGCGGCGCTGCGCGGCGCACGGACGGTGTTTGCCGATGTCGATTACGAAAGCCAGAATCTGACCGCCGAAACGATAGAAAAGGCGATCACGGAAAAGACACGGGCGATTATCGCGGTTCATCTTGCCGGATGGCCCTGCGATATGGACCCGATCATGGAGCTTGCGCGCAGGCGGCATCTTGCGGTCATCGAAGACTGCGCCCAGGCGAACGGCGCCACGTACAAGGGGCGTCAGGTCGGCTCTTTCGGGGATGCGGCGGCCTTTTCCTTCTGCCAGGACAAGATCATCACCACCGGAGGCGAAGGCGGGATGGTCACGACGAACAGGGATGATCTATGGAACGCCATCTGGTCGTACAAAGACCACGGAAAGAGCTTTGAGGCCGTATATCATAAGGAGCATCCCGAAGGCTTTCGCTGGCTGCATGAATCCTTCGGGACGAACGGGCGGATGACGGAAATGCAGGCGGCGATCGGCCGGGTGCAGCTTCGGAAGCTTCCGCAATGGCTGGCTCTGCGCAGGAGAAACGCGGCCGTTCTGACGGACGGCTTTGCACGCATACCCGGCCTGCGCCTGACCATCCCGCCGCCGGAAATCGACCACGCCTACTACAAATATTACGCCTTTGTCGAACCGGAAGCCCTGAAACCGGATTGGTCGCGGGATCGGATCATGACGACGCTGATCGGAGAAGGCATCCCCTGCGGCTCGGGAAGCTGCGGCGAGATCTATCTGGAAAAGGCCTTTGAGCGCAGCGGGTTGCAGCCGCCCGAGCGCCTCCCCGCCGCCCGGAAGCTGGGCGAAACCAGTCTGATGTTTCAGGTCCATCCGACACTGTCGGTGGAGGATATGCAAGTTGTTGTTCAGGCCGTCGCGCAAGTCATGCATAATTAGGGACAGAGCCCTATTAATTTT
>DYRD01000084.1 GCA_020718905.1 Syntrophus aciditrophicus
TGCAGCGCGATTATGCCCGGGAGATTGTCGAGAGGCTGGCCATGATGGAGGAGAGATATTTTGCCTCCCGTGGGAAATGATGTCGTCGATCTGACTGACCCGGAAAATGTCGGCAAAAGTCGTGACCGGCGTTTCTGCCGGAGGGTTTTCAACGATCAAGAGTTGGCGCTGATTGCCGGATCGGCAAGCCCGGACACTGTTCTCTGGACTCTCTGGGCAGCCAAGGAGGCGGCCTACAAGGCGGTTAGTCGCGGTGAGCCTTCTGTTTGTTCAATCCCCAAGAAATATCCGGTTACCCTTGAAACATCAACGCATCAAAAACTTTTCCCATCCTTGAATGGAAAAGTGAAAACACCGCACGGTGATGTATGTGTCCGTATCCATATTCATCATGCTTTCCTGCAGGCCCTCGCCGCCGGAACAACCGAAGAGCTGTCGAGAATCGTTGCCCGTGTTGAAGCTGCCTCGGAACACGCGCATGATCTGCCTCGATTTGCCAGAAAAATCCTCCTGGAAGAGATTGCCGGCCGTTTGGCCTGCCCGGTGGAGGAGCTTGCCATTCTCAAGGAAGTGGTGCGCCCCTGGCCCCCTTACGTCACCCGCCTTGGTGTTTGCCTGCCCATCACGATAAGTCTGAGCCATGACGGCCGTTATGCCGCATTTGCCCTTGACCCATTGTCAATCACATGAAAAAAGAGACATGCCGTGTCAAAACGATGCTCTGTTTTAGATTTTAATTGACAGTCCGGCCATCGTTTTATATATGCATCCGCAAGTTTTGCTTGATTGCAATAATAAACAGAATGGGTTATCGGAAGCTCCGTGCAGATTTCTCGAGTCTATCTACATTTGATGACAAAGGAATATCCTTTTTTTTCAGTGGTTCATGGTTAAAATTCTCGTTCAGGTTGCGTTTAACATTGCATGGCGGTTAAACGGTTACCGTGGTTGTTTCTTGGGTACGGGGGCTAATGGTTACGCGTGTAAATATTCGTAAATTATCCGATTCTGTGCGGGAGGGGTACGTTTTTTTCTCAAGAATTCTACATATGACATACATGTGGTGAGAAAAAATCCGATTATGTTCCGCTGTATTGGGAAAAAAATGATGAATCAGCGATTGTCAAAAGGTTATTTTTTCAATTGTTTTCCAGTGAAAGAGGTGAAGAAAACATCATGCAGGCAGAAAATCGGATAATTTTTTTATCACTTATGGCTATTATTTTGGGGATGATGCATCTGGGAGTTCCTGACTCCTTTGCCGCTCCTGGGCAACTGACAATGAATCTGCGCGATTTTGTTCATAGCGTCATCGAAAAGAACGAACAGATACAATTCCAGAATGCCGAATGGGCCGTGAGCAGGGAAGCGGTAAAAGGGGCAAAATCCATTTTTGAACCTGTTTTTCTGGGGGCATACCAGATTCAGGACGATAAACACAAAACTACCGCGCAGGAAAAGTCAAGCCAGGGATTTTGGGCAGAAAACGAGTTCTGGGAAGACAGCTACAGCCAGCAGCTCGCTATCGAAGAAACAATACTGACCGGCGGGAAGCTCCGTTTAAACTATACCTACAGGGATTTTTCATCAAGCATCGTTGAAAAATACAATATGGACAAAGAAAAACAAACCGTGGTCGGGATTAGCTTCACCCAGCCGCTTTTAAAAAATGCAGGGATCAAGCCGACCATGGCCGGCATTCATATCGCTGAAGCGGACAGGGAGATAGCCTTCCAGAATTACCGGGTGCAGACCATGCGAGTCGTTTCGGACGCGATCTCCGCCTATTGGGATCTTTATCTGGCGCGTAAAAAACTTCAGATGCGCCTCGATTCAGAGCACAGCGCCGAGGAAATTTTACGGGACAACATTGCCAGGGTTCAAACCGGGAAGATGGCTGAAACGGAAGTCTTGGAGGCTAAGGCGGCGCTTGCCACGCGCAAGTCCCGTGTCAGTGAGGCGAAGCAGATGATTGTGGCCGCGATGAACAATGTGCGGACATATCTCTCGTCTTCGGCTGCGGTGGAAAATGTTGACATAGAACCTGCGGAAAAACCCTCTATAATCGATGAGAAAAGAGATTTTGCGGATAGCCTGGATAAAGCCCTGAAGTTCCGGGGGGAATACCTGTCCAGCCGAAAAAAGATTGAGAGGGAAGATGTAAGGCTTGCCTTTGCAAAGAACCAGTCCTGGCCGCAGGTTGACCTGAAAGGCAGTTACAACCTGAACGGCCTTACCGATAAATACGGAAAACCGCTCAATGATGCCCTGGAGCGAGACCACCCAACCTGGTCGGTTGGTCTCGAATTCCGGATTCCCCTGGGAGGAGACAAGAAGGCGGCAAGCGAGTTTGAAACGACCAAACAGCGTAAGCGTCAGGCATTGCTGGAAATTAAGGCCGTTGAGGTGGCGCTGGCCAATGCCGTGGATACGGCCCTGCGAAATCTGGACAGTGCGGGGGAGCAGGTAAGGCAGCAGGCCGCAATCACTGAATTGAACAGTCAACTGCTCAGGACGGAGTTGCAGAGGTTTCATGCGGGCAAGAGCAACAGTCGGATTTTACTGGAGCGTGAAGAAAATCTCAACGCCGCGCGCGAGGGAGAAGAAGACAGCTTGATTAAATTTATGAAAGCGGTTTATCAGCTTGATATGGCGGAAGGGCTGCTTCTTGCCAGGCAGGGTGTTGATTTCATGGAGGCGGGGGTAAAATGAGCGATTATCTGATGATGCACGACGACAAATCCAATAGAATATTACGATGGATCATGCATGGTTTTGCAATGGCCGCTCTTTCTGTGCTTTTTGTTTCCGCCCCTGCCAACAGGGTTTATGCGGCAGAAGTTCCAGGTATTACGGAGCCCATCAGCGATGTTACCCTTAGCGCCACAATCGGGGGAACCATTTCAAAGATTTTCCTCAAGGAGGGGGCAACGGTACAAAAAGGGGCCGTGATTCTGGAAATGGATAAAAAGATCGACGAACTTGAAGTCGAAAGACGCAAGCTCATCTGGGATGGGAAGGCTGAACTGGAAGCAGCCGCAGCCCGTGTGAAAACTCTGAAATGGATGGTCGATTCCAATCTCGAGTTATTCAAGACCACCGCTTCCGTCAGCAGAGAGGAACTCGAAAAAATCCAGCTCGATTATGAACTGGCCGTTGCGGAGAAGAAAAAGCTTGAAGCCCAGAAGGAACGCGAGCGGGTGGAATATGAAATGGCCGGCGATTCATTACGCAAACGGAGCATCCTATCGCCGATTCAGGGGACGGTTGTCAAAATCTACCTGGATGAAGGAGAAGGATTTCAGGAAAATCAGCCGCTTGTTCACGTCGTCGATACAAGCCGCGCCATTTTTACCGCCAACGTTGAGGAGTGGATAGGCCGAAGCCTCATCAAGGGGCAGACGGTTTCCCTGAAAATCAACGCGGGTAAAAATACCGTTTTTGTCCAGGGAACCCTTGTTTTTGTTTCTCCGGTCGTTGATCCGGCGAGCGGGCTTCTTGAAGTCAAGGCGGAATTCAACAACAGCAACGGCGTCGTTCGTCCCGGTGTGTCAGGTTTTCTTCTGAAATAAATGGAGATATGCTGCCATTATCTTGTGCGGGCGTTGTATCCGAAATTAACGATCACAGGTAGAGTTTATGGAAAACCGGAAAGAACAGGAAGGTAGTGGCTCCATTGCGGAACGTATTTCGCGGATTCGACGGTTCAACGGCTCCCCGGCGGAGTTCTGGCCTGTTTTTTTGGAGGAGTCTTCAGAGCTTGTGGGTGCAAAACAGGGTTTGCTTCTGCTGCGTTCCGACAGCGGTGATTCATGGCGAAAGGTGGCAGTCTGGCCTGCCGGTGGGCTGGCCGCTCTCAGGGGACCTAACATTGCCGTCAGGATAGACAGGATTGCCGATGAAGTCGGCAGCAACGGGGTTGCGGCAGAGGAAAGCGGAACTCCCGACGGGATATTTGTTGGAATCCGCCTTGTGACCGACGACAATCGGACAAGCGTTGCTGTTTACCTTCTTCCCAGGGATACAGGGATATCACCCAAAGAGGCCGCCTCCAGACTGGAATTGATTGCCGACAGGCCTTCTCTTTACCAGCTTGGTCATGCCGTTGTTCGGGCCAAAAACGACGTGGTAAAGTTTGCCGAAGCCCTGGATGTGATGGTTCTCCTGAATGCAGAAAAACGGTATGTGGCTGCCGCGATGACGTTCTGCAACGAAATCGCCTCGCGCTACCGGTGCGATCGCGTCAGTCTGGGCTGGAGACACGACGCTTATGTGCGCGTCCAGGCCATCAGCCACATGGAAAAATTTGAAAAGAAGATGGTTATCGTTCAGGCACTCGAGACGGCGATGGAAGAGGCATTTGACCAGGACGAAGAGGTCCTTTGGCCGCGCCCGGAGGGCAGTCTGACGGTGACAAGGGACCATGAAAAATATTCACGGGAAAACGGTGTTCCCTCCATTGCATCCTTGACGATCAGGCTTGACGACAAGCCGGAAGGAGTTCTTCTGTGCGAGCGCTCCGAGGCTTTCTCGGAAGAAGAGGTGCGCGGACTGCGGGTGCTTTGCGATCAGGCGGCGCGCCGGCTTGGAGATTTGAAGAAAAACGACCGCTGGTTTGGTGCAAAATTGACGTCGTCAGCGCAAGAAACGCTGGCCAGATTTTTCGGCCCGGAACACACCTTCCTGAAACTGCTGGGGGTTCTTGTAACCATAGCTCTGGCTGTTTTGATATTTGGACGGCTCAACTACCGCATCGAAGCGCCATTTATACTGAAAACCGACGACGTTTCCTATCTTCCAGCGCCTTTTGACGGGTATATTCACAAGGTGCATGTAAAAATCGGCGATCAGGTGGAAAAAAACAGCCCCATTTTGTCGCTGGACACCCGGGAACTGCTTCTTGAGGAATCGACGGCGGTTGCCAACCAGAATCGCTATCAGAGAGAGGCGGCCAAGGCATCCGCCCAGAAAGAGCTTGCCGACATGAAGGTTGCGCAGGCCCTGGAAGAACAGGCTGAGGCGAGGCTGAAGATGGTTCATTACCATCTGCGTCACGCGGACCTGGTTGCCCCTTTTGCAGGTATTGTCGTTGAGGGCGATCTGAAGGAGCTTCTTGGCGCCCCGGTCAAAAAGGGGGATGTTCTCTTCAAGGTGGCCCGGATTGAAAAGATGTACGCGGAGCTGAAGGTTGACGAGCGCGACATTCACGATATCGTGGTAAACGGCTCCGGAGAGATTGCCTTTGTCGGCAGACCGGATCAGAAATTTGCGATTGATGTCGAGCGGATCGACCCGGTTGCGGTTACCGAAGAGGGCAAAAATGTCTATCTTGTGCGCGCCCTGCTGCCAAAAGAAGCCGTCTTGTGGTGGCGGCCGGGAATGAGCGGTGTGGCGAAAATCAATGTCGGAAAGCGCAATATCCTCTGGATATTCACGCATCGCACGGTTGATTTTCTGCGTATATTCTTCTGGTGGTAACATGCAAAAAGCGGGAAAAACATTCAGCGAATCGTGGTATCGCGTAGCTGATCTCAAGGTCAGCCTGCACCCCTCGGTAACGGTAAGCAAGAGACGTTTCCGGGGAGAATTGTGGTACATCTTTCGCGACCCTTTCAATAATCAGTATTTCCGGGTGAGACCGGAGGCCCATGATTTTGTTGTCCGCCTCCGACCGGACCGAACCGTGGCGGAGGTATGGGACGAATGTCTGAACCGGGATCCCGACGGGGCGCCCGGACAGGAAGACGTCATTCAGCTTCTTACCCAGCTCTACTTCGCCAATCTCCTCCATTTTGAAAACGCCGCCGACAGCGCCAAGGTTTTTGAGAGGTACCGTAAACGTAAACAGCGGGAGATGCAGTCGAAATTGATGAGCATTCTGTTCATGCGCCTCCCGCTCATCGATCCGGACAATTTTCTCAAGCGGATGATGCCTCTATTAAAACACCTGATTTCCCCCTTGGGCGCGATTGTATGGCTTGTCGTTGTCGGCTGGGCCCTGAAGGTGGTCATCGACCGTTTTGACATGGTGTGGGATCAGGCGCAGGGAATACTCGCCCCGGATAACCTTTTTCTCCTTTATGTCAGTCTTGTGGTTGTAAAAACCATCCATGAGTTTGGACATGCCTTCGTATGTCGCCGTTATGGGGGGGAAGTCCATACGATGGGTGTCATGCTGCTCGTTTTTACCCCTCTGCCCTATATGGACGCCACATCGAGCTGGTCCTTCCGGAATCGGTGGCAGCGTGCGCTGGTAGGGGCCGCAGGCATGATATCGGAAATCTTCGTCGCGGCGCTTGCCACATTTGTCTGGGCCTATGCCGGACAGGGAACGATCAGCAGCCTTGCCTACAACATGATGTTCATCGCCTCTGTATCGACCGTCCTCTTCAATGGCAACCCGCTTTTGCGTTTCGACGGCTATTACATCCTTTCCGATCTGATCGATATCCCCAATCTAAGCTCCCGGGCCATGAAACACCTGCGCCATCTCGTGGAGCGCTACGCGTTTGGATACAAAGAATCGTACAGCCCTGCGCAGAACATAAAAGAAACCGTATATTTGACGACATTCGGGATATTGAGCGGCATTTATCGGATTGTCGTCTTTACAGGGATTATCTTTTTTGTAGCCGACAAATTTCTCCTTGCGGGTATGCTGATGGCCCTGATCGGGGTGGTCACATGGGGACTCGTTCCCGTTTACAAGCTTCTGGTTTATCTCGCCTCCAATCCCCGCCTCGCCAAAACGAGACTCAGGGCGGTTCTTGTCTGCACAGGTTTTTTGACCGCTGTCTTTGTTTTTCTCGCTTTCTTTCCGTTCCCTGACCGTTTTCGCGCCCCGGGCGTCATGGAGACAAGGCAGTACGTCCAGGTTGTGAACGACGCCCCCGGTTATGTCCGGCGGGTGCTGACCCCTTCCGGAAGTGAGGTCAAATTGGGGACCCCGCTTGTTGAACTTGCCGATCGTGAACTCGAACTCGAAATAGAGGCCGCCATCGCGCAGCGTAAAGAGACTCTGGCGATGCGTCTGCGTGCGCTCTCCAGGGAATCAGCAGATCTCGAGCCAATCAGTAAGCGCCTCGAGGCCGTTGATGCAAGGCTTAAAGATTTGGAGACGCAGCGCTTATACCTGACGGTAAGGGCCAGGGAGACCGGCGTATGGGTTTCCCCCTCCATCAAGGATATGGTTGGGACGTGGCTGGACAGGGGCGCGGTGATCGGCCAGATAGTCAACGGCGAGGCCTTTCGTTTTTCTGCCATTATTTCACAGGACGAGGCGACTGAACTCTTCACCGGCAAGATAAGCAAAGCCGAAGTGCGCATGCATGGACAGGGAGGAGAAAATCTTGCCGTTTCCAAATTTCAGATTATCCCCTACCAGCAGGATAAATTGCCATCTGCAGCGCTGGGGTGGAGGGGAGGCGGCGATGTCCCTATTTCTACGAATGATGAAAAGGGAACGAAAGCGGCTGAGCCTTTTTTCCAGTTTTATGCCGATATAGTTCCTTCTCCGGATGCCCTTCTGCTTCACGGAATGTCGGGAAAGCTCCGCCTGACGCTCCGGCCGAAACCGCTTCTTTTTCAGTGGCTCCATTCCTTCAGACAGCTCCTGCAGAAGAGGTATCAGCTCTGATGATTTTTCCGTCGCAGGATTTCCATCGCACCCTTATCGTCAAGCCTGAAAAACTTCATCAGGGGTTGGATGCCATTGTCCACGGAATTTCCGGGTGGAGACGGCGACGGCCCGCCATCGCCCGTTCGCTGATGAACGAGGCTGAGAAGATAAGCGCGATGGCCCAGGGGCTTGTCCATGTTTCCGACCATCGTCTGCGGCAGAGGCTTTCCGAAATACAGCTCCAATTTCGGCGTCAGGACAAGGATCATGAATCCCTGCTGCCTGAAGCCATCTCCCTGATGGTGGAGGCGTCAAGCCGGACGACGGGGCTTCTGCCCTATACGGTGCAGGTCATGGGCGCCCTGGCGCTTTATCGCGGTTACCTTGCCGAAATGGCCACAGGAGAAGGAAAAAGTCTCACCGCCTGTCTTCCGTCCATCCTTGCGGCCTGGACCGGCAGACCGTTTCATTTTGTGACAGTCAACGATTACCTTGCCGACCGCGACGCGGCGGAGATGGCCCCTTTTTACACCTTTTGCGGGGTTTCGGTGGGATGCGTCACCTCCCAGATGGAGCCCCGGGAGCGGCGTTTGAATTATGAAAAGGGTGTTGTTTACACCACACTCAAGGAGTTGGTAGCCGATTTTCTCCGGGACCGGCTGATCATCGGCGCTCTCCACGATTCGTCCCGACGTCAGCTTCGGACTTTGCTCAACGGCAAGTCCGGGGGGCTTGAGAACACCGTTTTGCGTGGGCTCGACACGGCCGTTGTTGATGAAGCGGACAGTGTTCTGATTGACGAAGCGGTGACCCCGCTGATCATCTCCAGACCGCAGAAAAACTCGTCGCTTGTGGAAGCGTCCATGATTACCAACGAAATTGTCGGTTTGCTGGTTTCCGGGAAGGATTATACCGTTGATCATAAATATAAGGATATCAACCTGACCACGGAGGGAGAGCGCAAGTTGAAGGAGCAGTCCCGCCTTCTCAAGGGGATGTGGCGCGGGCCCGCACGTCGTGAAGAACTTGTTAAACAGGCGCTTACGGCCAGAGAATTCTACAAACGGGATCAGCAGTACGTCGTCCAGGACGGCAAGGTTGCAATCGTCGATGAATTTACCGGGCGTCTGATGCCCAATCGTACCTGGAGGCACGGTTTGCATCAGGCCATTGAGGCCAAAGAGGAACTTACCGTTAACGATCCGAGCGAGACTCTGGCCAGACTCAGTTTTCAGCGATTCTTTCGCTTTTTCAGAAAGTTGAGCGGCATGACCGGTACGGCCAGCGAGGCGGCAGCGGAGTTGTGGCACATTTATGGGCTTCCCGTCATGACCATTCCCACCAATAAACCGTGTATCAGACAGGTTCTCCCCGACAGGGTTTTTTCAAACGAGAAGGAGAAGTTCGAGGCGGTTGTTGAGGAGATCGAGAGATGGCGTATCACCGGTCGGCCGGTTCTGGTCGGCACCCGCAGCGTTACGGCAAGTGAAAGACTCGCTTCTCTGCTTGCGGCCAGGGGGCTTGAGTTCAACCTTCTCAACGCTGTCCGCCACAAGGAGGAAGCGCAAATTGTGGCGATGGCGGGCGAAAAGGACCGGATCACGATCTCCACAAACATGGCGGGCCGCGGTACGGATATCAAGCTCGGGGATGGAGTGGCCCGCCTTGGCGGACTTCATGTCATTGCCACGGAGCGTCACGAATCCGGGCGTATTGACCGCCAGCTTTTCGGCCGCTGCGCGCGGCAGGGGGATCCCGGTTCCGCTCAGGCCTTCATAAGCGTCGAAGACGAACTGATCCGGCGTTTTGTCCCGAGTCTGTTGAAAAACAGGTTGTCTGCCGCGCTTTGCAATGGGACGCCCGGTGCAAATATGTTAGCGAAAACATCTGTTTATCAGGCCCAGAAAACGGCGCAGCGGCTTGCCTACCGGCAGCGCCGGGATGTTTTGAAGATGGATACCTGGCTGGAAGAGGCCCTTTCCTTCAGCGGGCCCAGCGCGGAGGTGTGAAATTGGTCACACCTTTT
>DYRD01000225.1 GCA_020718905.1 Syntrophus aciditrophicus
GCAATTTCCCACTTATAAAAACCTGTATCCTGTCCAAACAACCCACACCACCTCTAAGATGATGTTCGGTAGCATCTAATTATGAGTCAACGATCTCTTCTTTTCGCCCCTTTGGGTAACATTTAACTTGAGGCAATTCGGCCGACAATTCAGGGATTGCACAGAACGTCTTTTTCGGTTATAGGCAACACCTTTTAAACGGTCTGACTAGGTCGTAGGGAAAATCTCCACATATAAGGATTCAAATGAAAAAGAAGCTGGAGCAGTATTTCGAATTCGGGACCCTTGGCACAAACTGGCGCACGGAAATCATTGCCGGCCTGACGACCTTCACCACCATGTCGTACATTATTTTCCTCTGCCCTTCCATCATGGTCGAAACGGGGATGCCTTACTCCGCCCTGTTTATAGCGACCTGTATTTCCGCCGGGGTCGGAAGCATCCTGATGGGAGCCTATGCCCGGTTCCCGATCGCCCTTGCCCCCGGAATGGGCCTGACCGCCTATTTTACCTATGCCGTCGTTTTGGGCATGGGTGTGAGCTGGCAGACGGCCCTGGGGGCTGTTTTCATCTCCGGCGTTGTCTTTATTTTTTTGACCGTGGTCGGCATCAGGAAAATGATCGTCTCGGCCATCCCGGCCGAAATGTATGCTGCGGTTTCCACCGGAATCGGTCTCTTCATCGCCTTCATCGGGCTCCAGAAATCGGGGATCATCGTGCCCCATCCGACAACACTGGTCACCATGGGGAACCTCGGCACCCCCTCTACACTGCTGTCCATATTCTGCCTGTTCTTGATCGGGGCACTTCTGGCACGCGGCATCCGGGGGGCAATCCTGATCGGGATTGTGGTGACGATGGGCGTGGGGTGCATTTTCAACATCACGGACCTGCACGGCCATTCCTTCAGCTATTCTGAAATAGGCCTGACCGCGTTCCGGCTCGACATCCCCGGTGCGCTCAGACTGGGCGTTGCCGAGATCATCTTCACGTTTCTTTTTATCGATATGTTCGACAATATCGGGACGCTCATCGCCGTGGGAAAGAGGGGGGGGCTTTTCAACTCGTCGAACCAAATACCCCGCGTGAACAGGATCCTGGCCTCGGACGCCGTGGCGACAATCGTCGGGTCGGTTGCCGGGACCTCAACGGTGGTGAGTTATATTGAAAGCGCGGCCGGAGTGGTCGCGGGGGGCAAAACAGGGGTTGTGGCGATTGTCACGGGATTGCTTTTTGTTGCGGCCCTTTTCCTAGCGCCCCTGGTCGGTGTGATCCCCATCGCGGTGACCGCCCCCGCGCTGATCATCGTGGGGTCCCTGATGGTGGCCCAGATCGGCGAGATCAAATGGTCCGTGCCGGACATCGCGATCCCGGCATTCCTGACCATGATCACCATACCGCTCACCTTCAGTATCGCCAACGGCCTCGCCCTTGGTTTCATGGCTTTCACCGTGCTGCGGGTGCTGACGGGTCGCTATCGGGAAGTGAATTTCTTGATGTACGTGATGACGGCGCTGCTGGTGGCGAAAGTGCTCTATCAGGCGTGATGAGATGGATCCGGGCCGGAAAAACCCTCCACAAACCTGCCTTCAACAGGAAATCCTCCAGGGCGCGCGGGTCGGGCTGACCGGTCAATCGATACCCCTGCTCCCCCGCAATCTCCCGGTGATGTTTTGTCTCCTTTAAAAAGCGGGCTTACCTTTGCCGTCCTCCCACCCTCCCCGGCTAATAACCCCCTGATCCTACCACCGGTACTCCATTCCCAGTTCTCCGGTATTGAGGGTTTCGCTCCGGGAGAGGGTATGCTCATAAGCAAGATAAAAGAAAAGATTCGCGGTTCCCTGGTGAGAGAGCGGGTATGGCAAAACTGGACAGGTCCATAAGTGGGAGGATTGTTTTATAATGCATCCCAGGAGGATCAGAAAATGAGCAAAAGACCAAGGCGGAATCATG
>DYRD01000025.1 GCA_020718905.1 Syntrophus aciditrophicus
AGGGCAATTTCCCACTTATAAAAACCTGTATCCTGTCCAAACAACCCCCACCACTTCTATCTTCTGTGCCTGGCTGAGCTGTTCTTCGAGCCGGACCGATTCGGTTATATCCCTCTGCAGAGATACATAGCCCGTGAGTTCACCCTGGGAATTTAGGAGGGGGCTGATGGTGACATACTGCTGGACGAGCTTGCAGTCATTGCGTTTGTTCGTAATGCGGCCGTTCCAGATATTGCCTCCTTTGATTGTTTTCCAGAGCTCCTCATAGAATGCCGGCCCTTGAACCCAGCTCTTAAGTATCCGCGGTGTCTTCCCGAACACTTCCCCCCGGGCGCATCCCGTTATTCTTTCAAAAGCCGGGTTGACCTATTGAATGCTTCCTCCCGGGTCGGTGATCATGATCCCTTCCGCAGCCTGTTCAATGGCGACGCTCAAGCACCGCAACTCTTCCTCTGCCTTCTTGCGCCCGGTAATATCGAGGACGGTCCCGATGACGGCAGGTCTTCCCTCATATAAGGTTACGGAGCCATAGATTTCAAGATGAATGATTTCACCTGTCTTCCTTAATGCCCTGAGTTCATAGCTTAAAGAATCAATCTTCCCGGCAAGTCTCTCCCGGAGCCTCTCCTGCACCAGGGGTAGATCATCGGGGTGAGCAAGGTCTTCTACGTGCAATCTGTCGATTATCTCTGCAACTGCGTAGCTGTGTCTGCAAATTTTGCATTGACGTAGCGAAAAGTGGCATCCTGGATAATATAAATACCGGCGAGAGACTTCTCCGCCAGATCCTTGAACGTCTGCTCCGATGCCCGCAGGGCTTCTTCTGCCTTCGCATGTGCGGTTACGTCACGAACATTTATAACCAACCCGTTCACAGCAGGATCATTTAACAGATTTGTTCCGATTCCTTCAAAATAGCGCTCAGAGCCATCCTTATGCTTCATACGGAAGGCATTTGGGATCTGCCCCTGAGTTGCAACGATGGAATTGAAAAAATCGTTCATGGCACGTGGAACAGCGGCAGTTGCCATAAGATCGAAGCCGCTCTTGCCGATCAGTTCCTCCGGCGTGTACCCGAGAGAACGCTTAACAGCATGATTTGCATAAGTGATCACTCCTTCGCCATCGACTACGAAGATCGTATCCGGTGAGTTCTGGGCAATGGCTCTAAAAAACTCTTCGCCATTCCACGCAGGATCCCGTCCTTGTTTTTGTTCGACCGCTGCTTTTGTTAGCTTGGATGAACGGGAATATTGCGCTGTCAACCCCTCACCGGAGTGTTCTATGACTTGGGGAGTATTTGTCGAATCTATCGGCTGAGACTGGCCAGCAAAGGTCTCTTTCTCAATCATGCGCTCTGATATTGCCCCGGCCGGTCGGCCGGATCCCTGCCCGAAAACCCCGGACAATCGTTATTATTGAATGAAACTGCTAATATATTAACCTTGATAGGCCACGTTATATGGGGGATGGTTATCCTTGTCAAGGGATATCTTGCACTGAAAAACAGGAATTGGTGAAAGAAAAACGATAGATATGAAACTGGCAAAAGTCCTCTCCATTAATCATGTCTCTCGGTAACATTTATTAATAAGGTAAGGGAGGCTATCTCCCGGCATTTTTATGATTGTCGAATCACGAGGGTACCGTCATGGCAATCATGAACATGGCATGTGAGGAAGGGTTCCGGTCAATAAGACGGGCGAAGGCCCGCCCCAGTTTTCCCGCCCGGCCGGCGTAGGCTTCCTCGCCGGTCAGGCGGTGCAGGCGGATGAGATTGTAAAAAGCGACGCTGTTCCCGGAGGGTATGGCGCCGTCAAAGCTTTCCTTCGGGCGGATGGGGATATCCGTCTGATCGTCGGCGTTCATAAAATACCCCCCTTGCGTCTCGTCGGAAAAACGGCGATCCAGGGCCGCCTGGAGTGACCGGGCCGCCCCCAAGAAGGAGGCATCGCCGGAGTAGTCGTAACATTCAAGCAATCCCCAGATAAGAAAGGCATAATCATCGGCAAAGGCCCGTGCCGTCGCCTCCCCGTCCCGCCACCGGTGGCGGAGGGATCCGTCGGAACCGCTCAGCTTCTTCCCGATAAAAAGATAAGCCCGGCGGGCAGCTTCATAATATGAAGGTTCGGCAAAGACCGCAGCCGCCCTTGCCAGCGCCGCAATCATGAGGCCGTTCCAGTCCGTCAGGATCTTGTCGTCCTTACGGGGGTGAACCCGTCTTTCACGGGCGGCAAAGAGGCGCTCCCGGCCCTCGGCCAGCCTGGCTTCCAAAGCCTTCTCCGTTATCCCCCGTACCGAGGTAAGACTGGCGGCGGCCTCGAGACGGTGGAGGATGTTCTCCCCGGTCCGCCTGCCCGTGGCTTCTGCTACGAAATTTCCTTCCCTCTCCAGACCATAGACTTCAACAATAAGCTCGGCGGCCTCTTTTCCCAGGATATTTTCGACTTCCTCCTCCGTCCAGAGATAGAATTTCCCTTCCTTTCCTTCGCTGTCCGCATCTTCGGCGCAGTAAAATCCTCCTTCCGGGGCCGTCATATCCCGCAGGATGTAAGCGATAATCTCCCGGGCCGTGCGGCCGAAAACAGCCTCCCCCGTAATATGAAAAGCCTCGGTGTAGGCCAGGCAGAGGAGGGCCTGGTCGTAGAGCATCTTTTCAAAATGGGGGAGGAGCCACTGCCGGTCCGTAGAGTAGCGGTGAAATCCATAGCCGAGATGGTCCCATATGCCGCCGGCGCGTATGAGCCGCAGCGTTTCGGCCGCCATATGCACGGCCTTGTCCTTCCCCTTTGCCCTTCCGTAGCGGAGCAGAAAGACAAGCTGATGGGGCATGGGAAACTTGGGTGGAGACCCGAATCCTCCCCAGATTTCATCGTACCGGGACATCAACTCTTCATAAGCTTCGTCGGCAAGGGCCGCCGTCAAAGGCTCTCCGGGGGACCATGGTTGCTCCTCCCTTTTCAACAGCTGCAGAACCTTAGTTGCCGACTGGCTGATTTCGCCCCGCCGGCTTTGCCAGGCCTGCCTTGCCTGGGGAATCAACTCCCGGAGGCCCATCCGTCCGAACCGGCTGTCTTTGGGGATATAGGTGGCGGCAAAAAACGGGCTTTTATCCGGGGTCATGAGAATGGTAAGGGGCCAGCCGCCCCCGCCCGTCATCATCTGGGCGGCGGTCATATAGAATTTGTCGATGTCGGGCCGTTCCTCTCGGTCTACCTTGATGCAGACAAAGGCCTCGTTCATTAAGGCGGCCACGTCGGGGTCTTCAAAGGATTCATGGGCCATGACGTGACACCAGTGGCAGGTGGAATAGCCGCTGGAAAAAAAGACGGGCTTCTCTTCCCGGGCGGCCCTTTCGAAGGCCTCTTCTCCCCAGGGATACCAGTCCACGGGATTTTCGGCGTGTTGGAGGAGATAGGGACTTTTTTCGCGGTTAAGCCGGTTGGTCATGGCAATCCATCCTTGATGTTAAAAGTCATTCTTCCCAACTCCCCGAGGAGGTCTTTCAGGATATGCAGGCGCATTACCCGGCGGCCGCTGCCGATCAGGGCCTGACGGTCTCCCATCGCCTGGGCGGCCTTGAGGACGCCGAAGGTTACCGATGAGGAGGACCGATCGGGATCATCGGGGATGGGGGCGTCTTCCCGATCGGCAGTGGTGATCTGGATGAACAACCCTGCCCCCCGGTCCCCCTTGTGAAGCTGCCCCGTGGAATGGAGATCCCGGGGACCGTACCCGGCCGTGGTTGCCAGACCGTAGCTGTCCCGAATGGAACAACGCAGGCTCGCCAGGGCCAGATCCAGCCCCCCCGTGGGGGCGGCATAGACCTGAAGGGCAACATAATCCCCTGCCTTTGCCCGGGCAAGGAAATCACGGAGCGAGGAATCGTCTCCATAAATATCGATGCCTTCCGAAGACCTGACCGGCGTCTCAGCGGGAAGTTTTCCCTGATCCTGGTAAGCGGCAAGCATTTGCCCGGCCAGAATCTTGGCGGCCTCCACATCGGGCTGGTCAAAGGGGTTGATCCCCAACCGCTGCCCGGCGACGGCGGTCGCCATCTCCCAGCGAAAGATCTGTCCTCCCAGATCATAAGCATCACCTATCGATAGCTCCAAAACGGGATGACCGGCAGCGCGGAGCGCCACCAAGAGTTTATGGCGCCCCTTATCCTTCCCGATGCTTACGTTGATGAAAACTCGGTCGTTGCCGTAAACCTCCGGCGGTCCCGGCACCTCCCCGACAATAGGGAGAATGCCTTGGCCATCCTTGCCCGTGCTCTCCGCAAGCAGTTGCTCCAGCCAGGCGCCGAAACTCTCGATCTTTGGAGATAAGAAGAAAGTCGCCTTGTCCCGTCCCGCCTTAGCCAACTCGCCCAAGGCCGTGCCCAGCAGGACGGCGCTCATGGCGGCAGACTTATCCGGGACGGGAGCCTTTTCCCTTTCCCCCTCCGTACGGGCAAAGGCGAGGAGCCGCCCGACGTCCATGCCCATGAGCGCCCCGGGGACGAGGCCGAAACAGGACAGGGCCGAAAAGCGCCCCCCCATGTCCGGGTCGTTCAGGAAGGTATGACGGAAATCAAGCCGTCGCGCCCAGTCGGCAATCCCGCTGTCCGGATCGGTTATGGCGATAAAATGGCGGCCCGCCTCTGCGGGCCCCAGGGCAACCAGGACCCGGTTATAGAAATATTTAAGAAAGGAAAAGGTCTCGACGGTGCCCCCGGACTTGGTGGCGACAATGAACAGGGTCCGGGAGAGATCGAGATTACGGGCAAGGGAAAGTATTGTCTCCGGATCGGTGCTGTCGAGAATGGCAAGCTCCAGGTAGCCTTTTCTGACGCCGAATACCTTACGGAAGGTCTCCGCTGCCAGGATCGATCCTCCCATTCCGAGGAGGATTGCCCGCTGGTATCCATCCTGGCGGACATCTTCCACAACGGCGTCAATCTCGGCAAGGCGCTCCCCCATGCTCCAGGGACTCTCCAGCCATCCCAAACGATTCGATATCTCGGCGGGAGCAGGCTTCCAGACCGTGTAATCCCTTGCCCGGATCCGCTCCGCGACGCGTTCGCGCTGCAAAGCGGCAAGGGCCTGGTCGATGGTGTTCCGGTAAGAACCCGGATGAAACACTTCCTTCATTTGCCGTCATCCCCCTCAACGATGCTTTAGTTTTTTCCGCTCAAGCGGTGGAAAAAGAGGTATGGACACGAAAATTACCCTGTCACAAAATAGAAGTAAATACAACCAATTTTGCCGAAAGTACGATTTTCTATATTGACTGAAGGGACCGACAATCATTACTTTCTTGAACAATCGGTAAAACGGCTTGGCCGCCCGCCGATGCACTTTGCAAAGGAGACCCTGAAAAAGTGGGCTGCCTATTCCTGACCGGGGAATATCAGAGACCTTGCAACGACATGGCATTACTACCGAATAAATCCCCTGGGTCCGGCTGGCGCTGCCATCATTGTTGACGCAACCGCCCACAAAGTATGCATGCCTGGGCGCAGCAAAAACAGGCTTTTTTGCAACTATCGCAAATATTTACATATTATTTTATGGCACAGGATATGCTATTATTAGGAATTTAAAACAGACGCAGTTAATAAAACAAGGAGGAAATGAACTATGGCAATGACGATTTACATGAAGGCAACGGGCAAGAATCAGGGTGAGATTCAGGGTGACTGCACCCAGCAGGGCCGGGGAAATATGGTTCTCTGCTATTCTATGGATCATGCGGTGGAAATACCCAGGGACATCCATACGGGGCTGCCCACGGGGCAGCGCATCCACCTGCCCCTGAAGGTCATCACCAACATGGGCAAACACACCCCAAAGTTTTTCCAGGCCTGCTGTTCCGGTGAACACCTCGATGTAGAGATCACCTTCTTTAGGATCAGCGAAAAAGGGCAGGAGGAAAAATATTTCACCATCAAACTGAAGGAAGGGATCATTGTAAGGTCCAAAGAATTCTTCCCCTACACCTTCCTTGATGAGAACAAGCCCTTCAAGCACATGCAGGAAATCGCCTTTACTTACGAGGATATCATCTGGACGTACACGCCGGACGGAATCGAGGCGGAAGACAGCTGGAAAGCGCCGAAGGCTTAATAATCAATCGTTCCGGGAGTCAGGTCTTTAATGATATTTTAGGCCTGACTCCCAACTGCAAACCAAGCATGAAAGCTATTGGAAGCCCCGCGCATAAGTGAAAGATTGGCGCCAAGGTCTCTGCCTGCCCCAGGTCTGGTGACCTTTTCTACACATTCATCAGTTGACAAATAACTGGATAGGGGAAAGGGAAGTCTCCTGGTCAGGCAGAAGAATTTCGCCTGACCAGGAGACCGCCCCGATGAATCGACTCAGCAGCATCCTTGGCTTCCCGACTCAGCAAAGCCTTACACCCATTGTTTGATGACGCCGGTACCGTCCCAAACCATTTCATTCGTATCGGCATGGATCATTTCGATAGCCTTCTTCGGGCAATGACCTACACACCAACCGCAACCGAAGCAGTATTCCCGCTTCGCCGTCGGGATTTCCTTGGCATCCCTGTTCAGGAAAATGGCACCATAGGGACAAAGATCTTCACAAATGCCGCAGTGATTGCATTTTTCTGAACTGAATTTCGGAATGATGGGGGTGAGCTCCGACATGACCTCCTCTCGCGGCCAGTCTCTCAGATATGAGAAATCTTTGACCACCTTGCCCTGAATGTCACCGATCTCCTGGTACCCCTTCTTGTCCATCCACTTATCGAATTCGGTAATGGTCTTGCTGAGCACCTTAACCCCGCGTGAATAAACCGCGGAGCACATTCCAACCAGCCCGCAGTTGGCCATTAAATGCCGGGCCACATCGTCATATGTAAACACGCCGCCGAGAACGGGAATCTTTACCGTGGCGGTGATCTCCATGATTTTGGCGAGTGAGAACAGTTGCCAGGGCCTTCCGATCAGGCCTCCCATTGAAGCCGGAACCCCATAGAAACTCCCGGTCTCATGGTCGATCCAGCAGCCATAAAAGGCGTTATTCGCCGAAATCGCTGCCGCACCCGCGTTTTCCACGGCAAGGGCAACGCCTGCCATATTTACACATTGGGGAGTCATTTTGAAGATAATGGGGACGTTGACTGCTTCCACGCAGGCCTTCGTTACTGCATAAGCCGTATCCGGATCCATGGCCAGCGGCGCTCCCACATCTTTATGGGCCGCCACCGCACCGAATGTCGGATGAGGTCCACCCGTATCGAGTTCGATGCAGTTCACTCCCGCCGACTCCATGTCCTTCAGGAAGGGTATCCAGGTCTCGGCCACGGGCCCGATCCCAGAGCAGGAACCAATAAAAAGGGTGTCCATTTCCTTGCAAGTCTGGAGTGACTTCGGCAATTCCTTTTCAAGCCACTGCTCGTAGGGTATATTGTGAAACATCTGGCTGCACACCCAGGAGTCCTTCAGATCGGAACCGAAGCGCTTCAGCGAATAGAAAAACGGTCGCGGCCATCGGTGCGGGCCGTCGATTTTGTGAACCGTTTTGCCGATGATCCAGCCGATTCCCTGTTCACCGCACCGCCGAATCAGTCTCTCATGCCCGCCGAAATCGCAAGATGTAACACCGATCGGATTTTTCACTTCCAACCCGCAAAAAGTCGTTTTTAAGTCTGCCATTAATCAGCTCTCCTTGTTTTTATTTTCTCTTTGATAAAATTTTTACATCATCCGGCCTACGTTGACCTGGATGCCGCGGCTGCGAATGATATTCATTACCCTCCGGATGTTCTCCGTATCAGGCATCCGGCAATCGCGATAAGGCGATGCCAGTCCGAGATAGCGGTACTTGTCTGCGCCCATTGTATGCAGGGGATTCAAATCAATCCATGCGGCCCCGATCTCCCGGCAGAACCTGGCCGTCATGTCCATATTTTCATCAGAATCGTTGAAATCGGGAATCAGCGGCACAGATATCCTTACTTTAGTTTTCCCGGCCATACGGATAGCATTTTGCTGAATAAGTGCGTTGTCGATCCCCGTTCCCTTCCGGTGCTCTACGGGGTTCATGTGCTTCAGATCCAGGAGAACAAGGTCCGTGTATTGCATCGCTTCCGTGATAACATCGGGATGCGCCATTCCCGAGGTATCCAGAACGGTCGTCATCCCTTTTTCCTTACAGGTCCTGAGAAGTCCGATCGTAAACCGGGATTGCAACAAAGGTTCGCCGCCGCTTAAGGTCACTCCGCCTTCCAATCCGTAGAATACCCGGTCTTTCTCGATTTCCTGCATGGCTTGGGATGTGGTCATTTCCATCCCGATCCGCTGCAGCGCACCGTAGGGACACGCGGCTGTGCACTGCATGCACGGATCGCAATGCAGCCGGTCTATCCGTGTTTCCCCTTCACAGACAGCATGGGACGGACAAATGGCGCGGCAGGCGAAGCAGGCCTTGCATCTCCTCGCAATGAAAAAAAGCTTGGGAGCCGGATTGATTGTCTCCGGATTGGAGCACCAGCGGCATTGCAGCGGGCACCCTTTAAGGAATAGAGTCGTGCGAATACCGGGGCCATCGTGGGTCGCAAACCGTACAATTTCCGAAACTATGCCACTTTCCATTTCCGATTCCCGTGTGTTTGTATCCGGCCCTGCCCTATATATATTCCCGCCATTGGCAAAGCCGGGGCGATTGGCGGTCCTGCCCCGTTATGTCCGGAACCGGCCCGCTCTGAGCTGCTTAGGGTGACCTGATTAACTATTGTTTATCCGTAGATCAGTTTGGCGGGTACATCTTTAGCCATTATTTCGATATCCGCCTCTTTTACGCCCTGAGATAGCAGTGTTTTGATAAACATCTTCCAGCCCGGCACCGGCTTGTTGCCCGGCTGACCCGCATCCGTTATCAGCACAAGATTACCCGTCTTCTTCTCTTTGATAAGTTCCTTGATCAGATTAAACGAGTAATCAAATGCTACGATCCAATCCTGCATCCCCGGCCAGGGAATACAGGAGCACTCGGCAAATTCCAGATACCCGCCTAAAGCGATCATCTCCCGGGCCTCGGAAGGAGTGACAATCGTCATTTCCTGAGTCACATGGTCCATGAGGACCTTGACATCCATCTTTTTCTTTTTGATGTATTTGAGAATGGCAACCTTCTCTTCATTGGAGACGTGACAGGCCGAAAGGACTGTTCTGTCGCCTTTCCTGTTCTTGTTGTAATCGGCCATGAGATCGAGGATGTCTTTCATTTCCTTCGTCAACTCATCCGAGCCGATGGACTGCGTGACACGGATTCCGCCCTGTCTTCACATTGCCTGCTGCTGATGCATGGCATCCAGTGAGGGTAGCCATACTTCCTTGCAGCGCCCGTAATCCAGCGCCGCTTTTACGGCTCTTACATTCATGCCGCCGACGCTGTAATTCAGGGTGATGCCGCCGTAAACCTCGACAGGCGTAAATTCAAGGCCCTGCGCCGCCTTGTCCTTCTGCATCCGCCCCAGAAAATCCTGAACAATGATCGCGCAGTTGTTAACCATTGTGTTGTGGTCCTTAAAGACCAAGGCTTTCATGCCGGCCTCGGAGGCCTCGATGCAGGTCTCAACGATGGTCGGCCTGCCCGGCAACCATCCGCCCAGCGGAGCGCCGTGGATATGAACGTCGATACAGCCTTTGAGGATCTCGTCGACCTTCTCCGGCTCAACCGGTGTTCCGGGATTGAAATATAGATACGGCCAAGCAGGATGAGTTCTTTTGCGAAGCTCATCTTCCGTAATTGCACGCCCATATTTCATTTTTTCCCAATCATCTCTTGCTTTGCTCACAATAATCCCCTTTCCATTAAATTTCTGTCCTCCCGCGGAACACGCTACGCGGCATCTTTCATCGGGCGTTCAACAGGCTTGAGGATAATCAAAGGTTTCCCCAACGGAATGATCTGCTTTCCGAATAAATTGTTGAGCACCGACCCCAACACCACCCAGATAATCGCAATCACGACGAAGGGAAGATCCCAACTGGCAATTGTCCAGAATATCTGTTCATGGGTAAGAAAATAGAGACCGGTGGGCACAAAAAACAAGTCCGTAAAGACCATAAAGAGAAATGCCGCAAATGGAACCAACAAGTGCCCGATAGTGAATCCGCACATCAATATTCCCATGATCAGGAACACCCAGCCGTCAACTGCCATGGTATTAAGCGGCATGATCTTGACTGCTTTGAGAAAATTCTCGCCCATTCCGAGAAACATGAAGGTGCTGAAAGCGAGAAGGATATTACCCTGCATGATCATCCCGTTTCTCAGTTCAATGATTCCGGCTGTGAGCTGCGTTATGCCGCCGGCCAGGCCCAGCGCCACCAGGACCGTAGCCATTGAGTGGTCGACTTGATGCGTAGCCACCGGCAAGAGGCAACCCAGGTAAAACGCCAGCACCATCAGCCCCGCTGGTCCAGCGCTTGCAAATGGATGTTCGAATGAACCTTGTTTTCCAGCCATAAAATGCATCCTCCCGCTCTAAAATGTTTTTTCGACTTACGACTTATATGATGACCGAATATTGGCCTCCGGCAGAATTAGCTGCCTTTCGATGGCTTCCATGCCTGAAGACGCCGCCAGGGCTGATAAACCGATCAGCAAACCCATGCGCCTGTATATCCAGGGATACACAGACTCGATGTGGACAACCTTTTTCCATTCTTTCCTGAGCTCGTTAATGTCATCGCCGCGCCACATGGCGCCCATGAATATGCCGATATTATCTGCGCAGCGGCCAATAGCCTGTCCCCCGATAATCTTGCCGTTGTGAAGCAGGATCCGCAAATAATCGCGGCCGTAGTCCCGTTCGATTACCTCGATGTTATCCTTGCCGCAGGAAGCCCCCTTGATTGTCTTGCAGAAACTTACGGTGTGAGTATCAAAAAAATGGGCACGCGCAAAAGCATGGGCGCCCCGTAAACGGCATCTTCGCCCATAATATTGCGTGCAACAACGCGCGCCTGCTCAATTGCATTGTGCTTGAGCTGATACACACAGCTCTCGCCCGAGGAGGAATCGAAAGTTTCCACCACGTCGCCGCAGGCGTAAATATCTGTCATACTGGTCTTCATTTTCTTATTGACCAGTACCCCGCGATTCACCTTGATTCCAGCCGTTTGGGCCAGCGCCCGACCGGGCACAACGCCGGTGGCGATGACCACTGTATCGCACGGAAGCACTCACCGCCGTGTCGCCTTCAATGCCCTCAACCTTTTCCCCGGTGAGCACTTCGATGCCGTAGCCCCGCAGGTCCGTTTCCAGCCTTCTTGCCGTCTCCTCGCAAAACATGGTCGGGAGAATCCAGTCGAGCAGTTCAACAATGGTCACGTTATAGCCCTTCAGCTTCAAGGCCTCTGCCGCCTCAATGCCGATTGCGCCTGACCCTATGACTACCGCCTGGGATCCTTTATGTTGAGCGAGCCTGTCGGCCTGCCCAAGTTCCTTGCAGCTCAAAACGCCGTTCTTTTCGATGCCGGGGATAGGCGGAACAAAGAGACTCCCTCCGTGGGCCAGAACAAGCCGATCATAGGGAAATTCGGTGCCGCTCGCGGTAATCACCTTTTTCCCGACGGGATCTATTTTTTCCGCCCCATCGCTCAGAACAAGCCGAATATCATTTGCTTGGTAATCATCCATGCCGCGCCGGAATACGGCATCCCTGGAGACCTCGCCTCCGATAAAATACGGCAGCGAACAGTGATCGTATTCGGAAAATTCCTCCGCCGATATAATGGTAATTTCAGTTTTTTCGCCCCCTTGCCGCAAAAACCGGGATACCTCGTTTCCTGCAATGCCGTTTCCGATGATCACAACCTTCACAAAACATTCCCCTTTTAATCATGGCGGGCCCCGTTTACCGGCTGCCCGCTAAGATATGCAGTTTTTCCGCATACTATTTGCCCGGATTGTTTTTGAGCCATTCCCGGCAAATATTTTTCCCCTTTTCCATATCGGGAATTATTTCATCGATACTCAATTCCTT
The DNA here is from genome assembly GCA_020718905.1 of Syntrophus aciditrophicus. Classification (GTDB taxonomy): domain Bacteria; phylum Desulfobacterota; class Syntrophia; order Syntrophales; family UBA8958; genus UBA8958. The sequence continues at coordinate 12,007 of DYRD01000025.1, forward strand.
TGCCTTTTCGGGTTTGATGAATCCCAGCTCGTCCCAGCCATGGTATTTGTAATATTCTTGTTGTGCCCACTTCCATTTATCACGATCGATGACCATGCCCTTGTGGGGACCGTCCACAACAGGCTCATCGAAATAACGATCGGTGTGGGTGTCATCCTGAATACCGCCGCCCTCGCGCAGCCAGTGGGCCCGCTCAATATTGACTATCCTCTCGGTCGTGGTTAAGAGCAACTCGTCCGGAGTGTCGATTCCGGTAGCCAGCCTGAGCAGCGGGGTGTAGGCCTCGTCCCAGGACCCCGCGCCGCCCCAGGAGCCAATCGCCTGGCAGCAGCAACTGACGATATCGGCGATGCACTTGTTCTTTTCCGACCAGGTGCACAGCGCCGGTTTCGTATCGAGCTCAGACATCTGGGCCGGGAAGTTGTCCCAGAACTTCTTTTCCAGATCCGCTCCCAGAACTTTGGGAAGCTGGTACGCCCTGCTGCGGGCGCAACCAGGAAACTCAAGGCAGGAGTAGTTTTTCAGGTGATCCGAGCCGCGGGTGGACATTGCGTACCCGAGGCTGAATCCCATCGTGATGCGGGGGTCCACGCTTATGTGCTCAAGACCGCGGCAATGGGGGACAATGTCCATGCCGACACCCAGCTTCTCAGCCACGCGAATATTGCCTTCGGCCAGAATATCGCCGAACCCCTGGCGGTTGGCGATCATGCCGAGCACCTTGATGGAGGTCTCGATATCGCCCCACCTCAGATCGATGCCGCCGGTATCATCTTTGGTGATGTATCCTTTTTCAAATGCCTCCCATTGTCCAGGACAGAGCCGCGCCGGCGGAGATGCTGTCCATACCGAGGTCGTTTACCATGCCGCACAGGACGTTGACGCCCGCCACGTCATAGGTGTCGATTCTGGGACCAAGGTTGCAGACACTTTCCATCTCAGGACCGCCGCAATGAAAGCCGGCCCATTTGCCTTCTTTGATCAGCGTATATCTGCCGCAGGCCACGGGGCATGACCAGCAGGCCTTTCTGCGGAAGAGGAATTCATTGGCCCATTCGACGCCCCCGTAAACCTCTTCAATATCCTTCATATAACCGGTGGAAACATTTTTGTGCGCGTTGATGCCGATTGCATTTCCGACATCGAAGAGATCCATAATTCTCCTTCGGCCATCCTACGGATGGCCGAAGGAGAATTATGGATCTCTTCGCGTAGCGCCCAGGCGGCTTTTATGAATTCGGTCGGATTGGTAATGGTAATCGGCTGGGTGCCACGGACGGCGATGGCCTTCAAATTTTTCGATCCCATCACACAGCCCATTCCCGTGCGGCCGCCTGACGCACTGAATGTGTTCATGATACAGGCAAAACGCACCAGATTTTCGCCGGCCGGTCGGATTAATGCTACTTTCACATCGGGATCATGCAACTCCTCCTGTATTTTGATGGTGGCCTTCTTTGCTCCGAGTCCCCAGATATCGTGGGCGCTCTTGAATATTACCTTCCCGGCTTCGATATATATCCAGGTGAGCTCATCGGCTTTGCCCTTGACGATGATCTGGTCATAGCCGGCGTATTTCATCATCGGACCGAAGGCGCCGCCCATATTCGTATCGCCGTGACCGTGAACGCTGCTCCCCAGCAGCGAGCAGGTCATGGGGGAACGGGCGCTGACGGTAGTACGGCCGGACAGAGGCGCAAATGTTCCGCACAGAGCTCCGGAGCCAAAGCAAAGCGGGTTATCTGGATCCAATGCGTCCATGCCCTGCCGTGTTTCGTGATAGACCACATCCGAGTTGAAGCCGCGGCCCCCGATCCACTTTTTAAAATAACTTTCGGAAAGGGGCTCAACCTCGTAGGTTCTGTTTGTCATATCAATTCTTAATCTGTTGCCTTTCCATCCATGCATATTCAAATCCTCCCTTTCTAGGTAACGGGGAAATCCCGAAGCTACTTAACGCTGAAACTGAAAGAGAAATCAGTTTCGTCGGCCTTGGGCGGCTCATATTCCTCTTTGAGCTTCTTGGCCCAATCCCTTCCCTTGGCCAGCGCGGCATTGCCGGAATCCACGAACTGCAGCGCTTGCTGCATTGTGCAGGCCTTAACGCACCACGGCCCGAGTTCGTCTTCCATGCAAAGATCGCAAGTCATTGTCTTGCCGGTTTCGGGATTGACATGCGAAGCGCCGAACGGACATGCATAGATACAGGCGCGGCAGCCGATGCACCTGTCTTCCAAGGTGACTATGGCTCCCGTATCCAGTCTGCTGCGGGCATTCATGGGACACACCTTGGTGCAAGGAGCGTCCTTGCATGCCTGGCACATTACCGGGATAAACGTGTTGACGTCCCTGAACTCCTGGATCCTGATCCTGGAGTGATAAGGACTGCAATCGCCAAAGTGCTTAATAGAACAGGCCATTTCACAACTGTGACAGCCGGCGCATTTGTCGGAGTCTACAACAATAACTTTCTGCTGTTTAACTGACATTTCCCTTCTCCTTTATTTGGAATACTTCCTTTATATTCATTGCCTTATCGTTAAGGTCGCCTCTCACAGACCGGTGAACTGAGTCCTTTCAATTATCTGCCGCTGCACATCGGGGCCAAGATCGATGAATCCGGCGGTAAATCCGGCAACCCTTACCATTAACCCGGAGTAGCTTTCAGGGTGCTTCTGGGCGTCCAAAAGCATATTGCGATCTACGATATTGTACTGAACGTGATATCCCCCCATGCCAAAATAGGCATCGTTTAATTTTATAAACTTTTCCGCCCCTTTCATCCCTTCGATGGCCGACGGATTGAATTTCATATTAAAGAGGGTCCCTTGAAGTCCCATGGCGTTAACCTTGGCGGCGCTTTTAATAAGGCTTGTCGGACCATTAACGTCGGAACCGGGGAATGCAGACAAAGCGCCGTCGGCTGTAAATTCGCCGGCCTGGCGACCGTCCGGGCTGGCCCCGCAGGCCTTCCCCATCAACACCTGGGTCGTTACGGACAAGGTGATGGGCCGCCACGGCTCGCCCACCCAGTTGACTGTTTTTTGCGAAGATTCGGACCAGGCGTTATACAATCGCACCACAATTTCATCAACGTAATCATCATCGTTCCCGTATTTCGGGGCATCAAGAAGCCGTTTGCGCAGACGTTCATGGCCGGCGAAATTTTCTCGCAAGGCCGTCAGCAGCTCTGAAATTGTCGCAAGCTTATCGTCGTAAACAACCTTCTTGATCGCGGCCAGGCTGTTAGCGACGTTTACGATGCCACAGGAAATGACATACGCCGGATCATTGTAACGGCACCCGCCCTCATAGGCATCGAGACCTTTAGCGATGCAATCGTCAAGGAGCGCCGTCATGAAAGGATGGACCAATCCGAGATCATTGTGAACCAGCATAATGGTGTTCCAAAATTCCTCTTCCCTCTGAATGATCATATCGACAGCACGATTGTACTCATTGACGATCGCGTCGAAGCTTGCCTCCTCAAGGTCAAGCTCGATATCGAGAAGCTTATCCCCCGTTACCGGATTGACGCCATTGTTCAGCACCAGTTCAAAAATCTTCAGGTTATTGGTATGGGGAACCGCATACATGGGCATGCGCTTGCCACAGATCTGCATATCGACGCAACCGCAGGGCGCCCAATCCCGGGCGTCTTCCAGGCTGGCGCCGGAAAAGTGCATAAACCGCTTCGTAGCCAATTCGTCATTAAACAGGGCGAGATAACCGGAGCCGGCCTTGATAGCGTCAATAATCTTGAATTTTAAATCCCGGTCCATATCCTCGCACCAGCGCACGGATATCGTGGGCTGCCATGTCTTGATATTCACTCCCGCCTGCAATACCAACTTGGATAGTTCATTGTCGGCCGGATTTCCGTAGCGGTCCACACCGCCCAGGGTGACGTTCTGATAGATACTGCCCCCGAGATAGGATTCGGTAAACGTGGCGTGGGCCCGGGTGATCTCGCAGCATTTGATCCTCAGGAGCTCCAGCAATTCCAAGGCCTGCGCCGCCGTTAACCTGCCCGCCTGCATGTCGCTTTTGAAAGGCCGGTACATATATTGATCAAAGCGGCCGGGGGAAATTCCTCGCCCGTTGAGCTCGATGAAAAGGCACACGTGGGCAAACCAGAATGCCTGCATGGCTTCGGGGAATGTGTCCGCCGGCTTGAAAGGAACCTTGCGGCATATGCGCGCGATTTCAAGCAGTTCTTCTTTGCGGCCTTTATCCGGCGTTTCCGCCGCCAACCGCTCGGCCGCTTCGGCATGATTCAGGGCGAACTGCCCAACCCCTTCCAACGCCATCTTCACACCCTGGTAAAAGTTATATTTATCGAATTTCTCCTTTGTGTTCAGATCGCCCAGACCGGCCAGTTTGCCGTCAATGCGGTTGATGATCCCCTCAAGCCCCTCATCAATGATCTTCTGGTAATCGACAATCAGCCTGCTCTCGGGGACATCAAACATGAAACGGAGAAATATAAGCTGCTGCATCCACTTCTCCACCCGGTCGAAATCGGATTTCGTTTCTTTGAGGTATCGCTCGGCGAGATCACGCCAGGCTTTGCCTTCCCAGAGCTTGGCCACATCAAGGATCTGCTCTTTGTCATCGGAGTAGATCAGATAGATACCCAGCCGATCGCCTTTTTTCTCGCGGAGGGCGCCTTGGATATACCTCTCCTCTTCGCGTTTGATCTGCCGGAAACCCTCCACTATCCAGGTCTCATATTCAGGATAGACCTGGGTTCCCCTGAAGTAGCGGGAAATATTACCTACGATCAGCTCATCATCCCAAATCTTGGCAGTCATATTGGACAGGACGTGCTTGAGCGCTCCCCCCGCTCGCAGGTACCTCGGCTCCGTCCAGTGATCTTTCATGTAGTTTGTGAACAGAACCGCCCGTTGCGCATCAATGTAAGGTTCTTGGTCAAGAAGCGCCTGATAGCGCTTCTCTACGCGCGCACATGACGGCGATCCCTTGATTTCCCGGTCTTCAATTGCTGTGGTTAGAATTTGCGGCATGGTAATCTCCATCGATATTTTTTGAGCGAGGATTTCCTTTCTGCTCTCAATTTTAAAAGGATCGAAGCTAAAGGTAGAAAAGAAGGCGACGAAGGGACGTCTAAAATCTGCTGGACCGCCGCGCTGATACGGCAATTGTAACCTGAATGGTTAATCATTAAAGCACCTGTTTACGTTGAACTGCCGCGAAGAACATCTGCTTATCTTTGTGGTGTTTACTATGAAATGATTTCATGTTAAATAAGCTCTCCACCTTATTTCAGCATATGTAATGCCTTAGCAGCCATTTTAAGGAGGGTACCCTTTTGTTAACCGCCAAAAAAACGATTGTCATCGTGGAAGACCATACGATAATCCGGGACGGTCTGAAGGCTTTGCTTAATACCAGCCCTGCCCTGGAGATAGTTGGCGAGGCCGAAGACGGCCTGGAAGCAATTCAGTGCATCGCCAAGTTCAATCCCGATCTTGTGCTCATGGATCTTTCCATGCCCAGAATGAACGGTGTAGAAGCAATCAGGGCAAAATCATCAAAGGTAAAAGTGCTCGTCCTTACGGTCCACAAAACGGAGGAGCACGTCCTGGAAAGCCTGCGGGCAGGGGCGGACGGGTATGTTCTTAAAGAGTCTTCCCATTCGGAACTTCTGCTGGCAATTACTAATGTTCTGAACGGCAAACGTTATCTCAGCCCGGCAATTTCCGAAAAAGTTATTGAGGGATATTTGGAAGGCAAGAAAAAAAAGATTCCCCTATCGCCCTGGGATACTCTCACCGCGAGGGAAAGAGAAATCATCAAACTTATTGCCGAAGATTTTAAAAACAAGGATATGGCCAAACTCCTTTGCATCAGCCCGAAGACAGTGGCCAAGCATCGGGACAACCTGATGAAAAAACTTGATCTTCATTCCGCATCCGCCTTGACGGCATTGGCAATCGAGAAGGAAATTATTGTAAAATAATTTTACCGCTCGTTGCCGATCGGCCATGAAGCCTGAATGATGGTTCCGAAACCGTACCGGGACTGCAATAAAAATTGTCCCGCCGCAAGTTCCACCCGTTCGCGCATACTGGCAATTCCCAAACCCCTTTGCAGTCAGTTCGGCGCCGGGTTTTATCCACATCAAATCCGATCCCGTTATCCTCAACAATCAGTTCAAGCATGGTGTTAATATGCCTCAAACTGACTTTTATGCAGTAGGCCCTGCTGTGCCGGGCGGAGTTGTTCATTGCCTCCTGAAGTATCCTGAACAGGATTATTTTTAACGAACTTGATATTACCTGCTCCTCGACAGCCAGTTCTTGCTCAACTTTTATATCGGGATAGATCTTGTTGAACTCGCGGCAGAACCAGGAGATTGTGGCCAGGATTCCCAGGTCCAGAACGGTGGGACGCAGATCCATGATAATCCGCCGGACCTCCTCTATTGTTTGCTGGATAAGGGGTATTCCCGCCTCCATAATGGCTTCGGCCGGCGACCCCGCTGGAACTTGCGTCAGCGCGCGGTCGGCATTGATCTTAATGGCCGACAGGTGCTGGCCGATGCTGTCGTGAATATCCCGGGCAATGCGCTGGCGTTCTTTCTCTTCCGCCTGGAACAGCTGCGATGACAAACTGCGTAAATTCTGTTCCGAGTTGCGGAGTTCCTCTTCGAACATCTTGCGAGCGGTAATATCCTCAATATGGCTCAGAACGAGATCGGGCGGAACGAAAGTATTTGTTATAACTACCAATTTTTTTCCCAGGCCGGAAAAGGTGATGTAAAAAGTTTCCCTCTTCACCTCCTTTTTACGCTGGAAGCAATTCCGGATATCCGCCTGGATATCAAGCCGGTCGGAATACAGCATGTCGGCAGTCTTTCCCAAGTGGTCTACGATGGCCCCCTTGGTGAATTCCTTCATGACCCGGTTATGGTCGATCAAAAAAAACTTTTGCCCCCGGCCCTGCCACGTCAATGTGGGGACGGGCATATGATCATATTGCGCCCGCAGTCTTTCTCTTCCCTCCTGGAGCGCTGCCTGCGCTTTATGACGGTCCGTCATATCTTCAATATGGTTGACAACAAGATTCGGAGGCACATAAACGTAAGTAAGGGAAATGGATTTATCCTCCCGGGTAGTAATCGTGCGATACGTCATTTCTCGTTTAAATGCCGTTTTCCCTATCTCATATGAGATCAGGTCGCGGGTGAATCTTTCCGCCGAGTTGCTGTAGCCGATAAGAACGAAATCGTTATCGTGAAACTGCCAGGTTATGAGGTAGACAGGTATGTGCTCAGCGCCGCTGTCATTTAAACCTGCCAGGGCGGTTTGCTCCTGGCTGACCAAGTTGATATCGCGCATACAGACCAGGATGCGGTCTTCTCCCCCGATACGGATCAAATTGCTGCTCACCTCCGTTGTGAACACCTGTCCATTTTTCTTGCGGGTAGTCATCCAGACATACACTCCCTGAGTAGTCCCGCCCACGGTGATCAATCTGGGAAGGGTTGCGGCAATCCTCTCTGGAGCCAGATCGGCAATCCTGAGCTTGAGCATTTCTTCTCGGGTATAGCAGTACAGTCTGCAGGCCGTCGCATTGCACGCGATTATCCTGCCGTCCAATGCATGCAGGATCACCCCATCGGGGAGCTGGTCCATTATCTCCCGAATATATTTCTGCTCGCCCGTGTTTTTAAAGGAACTCTTACCCATTTGGAATCATCCGCCTAATGAAACCTTGATTTTTGAAGGGAAACTTAGCTATTGTCTCCAATAAGTACGCATCAGCAAGCTCGTTTCCCCAAAATCTCAACGCCCATAAACCATCGGTACTTATAAGCCGATCCAGATCGCCAGCCGATGGGCAATCAGGCCGAGGAAAAAGGACAGGCTGAGCATCAGGGCAAAAGAGCCCCCAAACCATGTCCAGCTTCCCATCTCCCGCTTCATGACCGCCACCGTTGCCGCACAGGGGATAAAAAGCATGAGGACCACGAGAAAGGCAAGGGCCGAAGCCGGGGCCATGACGGTGGGCAGGACCCGCACCAGCCCCGCATCGCCCACCCCATAGAGGACGCCGAGGGTGGCAATGGCGTTTTCCTTGGCCACGATACTCGTCAGCAGGGCCGTCATCATCTTCCAGTCCAGCCCCAAGGGCCGCCCCAGCGGTTCGATCAACTGTCCCATCCCCGCCAGGATACTGTCTTCCACCCGGCCGTAGGGAAAGTAGGACAACGCCCATACGAGCACCGATACGGCGAGAATCACCGTTCCCGCCCGCCTGACAAAGGCGCCGGTCCGGTTCCAGATGACCATGCCGATGGTCCGTAAATCGGGTTTGTGATACAGGGGCAGCTCCATGATGAAGGGCAGGGGTTCGTCCTTGAGGACGAAACGATTGATGATCATCCCCGTCATGCCCAACAGCAGGATATTGGCCGCCAGGAGGGACCAGGAGATAAGCGCGGCCTTTTGGGCAAATACGGCCGCCGTGACGAAGGTCAGGACGGCCAGCCGGGCGGTGCAGGGAATGAAGGGGGACAGAAAAATCGTCAAAAGTCGTTCTTTTTTTGATTCCACGATGCGGGCCCCGAGGATCGCCGGCACATTGCACCCAAAACCCAGGCACATGGGGATGACGCTCTTGCCATGGAGTCCGATCAGATGCATGAAACGGTCCATGACAAAGGCCGCCCGGGCCATGTAGCCCACGTCTTCGAGGATGGCCAGGACGGCGAAGAAGATGACGAGGATGGGCAGGAAGGTCAATACGGAACCGGCGCCGCCGATGATGCCGTCAACCACCAGCCCCTTGATCCAGGGAGAAAAAGACACCAGCGCCGGCTCTAGCTGGCGGGCAAAGGCGCCTACCAGCCATTCCAGACCATTTTGCAGAGGATAGCCGACCTGGTAGGTTATAAGAAAGACACCGGCGAACACCGCCAGCAGAATGGGAATCCCGTAGAGGGGACGGGTCAGGACATGGTCGAGGCGATCCGTCATGACCACCTGTCCCATCTTGAACCGGGAAACGGCGGAACGGGTCGCCTCCTCGATCCAGTCGTAACGTCCCCCGACCACGGCATGGAGAGAATCTTCGTGCTTGACCAGGATTGCCTTGAGCTGGTTCCAGACCTCCGGGGGAACAACGTCTTCTATCTTTTTAGATATTTCCTTGTCTCCCTCCATGAACTTCGTCGCCAGCCAGATATGCCGCTTCTGGTCGGGAAGGTGCTCACGGAGGAGGTCTTTAATCTCCCCGAAGACCTCCCGGTGATCGGCGGCAATATCGGGCAGCCGGGGTTGATAGAACAGTTCCCCCCGGTCCAGAGAGATAATGCGGTTGATCAGTTCCCGGAGCCCCTGATTCTTGGAGGCGACCATCCCGATTACGGGGACGCCGAGGGCCCGTTCGAGGGCGTGGATATCGATGCGAGCCCCCTGGGTCTCCGCCACGTCGATCATGTTGACGGCCACGATTACGGGCGGCCCGAGGAGGAGAAGTTCCGTCAGCAGGTAGAGGCTCCGGTCGAGGGCGGCGGCGTTGGCGAGGAGGACGATTACATCGGGATTTTCGTTCAGGATGAAGTCGCGGGCGACCCGCTCCTCCTCCGAGAAGGCCGTGAGACTGTAAGTCCCGGGGAGATCGACGATGCAGAGGTCTCCTTCCTGGCAGGCAAAGGCCCCTTCCTTTTTTTCCACGGTCTTCCCTGGCCAGTTGCCGACATGCTGGGAAAGGCCCGTCAGGATATTGAACACCGTCGATTTGCCTACATTCGGTTGGCCCGCAAGGGCCACGAGGATTTTCTGCTTCGGTTCCGGGACTCTTGCCGCTTCCGTCGCGGAAACCGTACGATAAACAACGATTTTCCCCCCTTCCCCATGCCCCAGGGCAATTCTTGTTTCTCCGACCTGGACCATAACCAGACCGCTGCTGTTACGGATCATCCTGATCTTGGCATTCAAGAAAATACCCATGCCGGCAAGGCGGCCGGCCAGATCCCGGCCCCTGGCAAGGGAGAGGATGATGCCTTCCTCTCCATCCGCCAGGGCGGTGAGAGGGAGGGCGTTATCATTGTTCATTATCTTAATCCTTTAATTGTCAAAAGATTATCCGTGTCTCTTATAATGATGGCAAGGGGAGATGTCAATGGTTATGACATCTGGACAGGAGTGAAAAGCCGCTGGCTACAACATCAGGCCGGCCCCCGCGCTTCGCAGCCAGCGCCGCCGGTCTTTATAGTCGGGGCATGTTTCCCCGACGAGGGACCAGAAACGGGGGGAATGATTCTTTTCCCGCACATGGGCCAGCTCATGAACTACGACATAATCGATCACGGACAGCGGCGCCATCATGAGCCGCCAGGAGAAGGCAAGCCGGTTATCGGCGGAGCATGAACCCCACCGTGACCGGGAGGCGCTGATGCGAACGGCACGAGAATTACAATCCATAATTCCCTCATAAGCCCGGACCCGGTCCGGCAGCAATGACGCCGCCGCCTGCCGATACCATGTCCGGAGTGATTCCTTGCCCGCAGCGGCGGCGGCTGGGGAAAGGATAAACCGGCTGCCGTCGAAATTCAGCTGGTCAGCGTTAAGATTGATCCCGTTTATAATCACGGGATAGGCGACGCCAAGAAACAGCGCCTGGTCGCCGGCGGCCAGGGCGTCGCTCCCCGGGACCTCCCGAGGAACAGGCAGCGCCAGGGTCGAGAGTTTTTGGCGGATCCAGGGCAGTTTGCACCGGAAGAATCCGTCGATCTCAGCCCGCGGAACGGGAGAATGGGCCTGGATTACCACCATCCCTCCAGGTTTCACCGTAAGGGACAGGGTTTTCTTCCTCTTGCTGCTGCGTACCAGCTGGTAAGTCAGGTCCATTATGTATCTACTCCCCCCCCGGCAAGATTAAAGATGCGCCGACGGCCTCTCTTATGGTAAGAGGCTAAAAAAAGCCAATACTATTTTTGCCGAAGTAGAAAGGATCCTTATGGAAACGGATCATCGCCCCTGGGGTTGGTATGAGGTCCTGGCCGACGCCGCGGATCACAAAGTCAAAAGGATTGTCGTCTATCCCGGTAAACGTCTGAGCCTCCAGCGCCACCGCTGCCGCTCCGAGCATTGGTATGTCTTTCAGGGGCAGGCCCTGGCGACCATTGACGGCCGGGAGATTTCCCTGGACCCGGGTCAGGCCGTGGACATCCCCGCCGGGGCAAGCCACCGTATCGCCAACCGGGGCGCAGTGAATGCAGCCTTTATCGAGGTGCAGACGGGCGATTATTTCGGGGAAGACGATATCGAGCGGATCGAGGATGACTTTGGAAGATCCTGAGCGTGCCGACCGATCAGGCGCAGAAGCTCTTTGGTCTCACCCTCCCGGGGAAAGATGATGTTCGGAGAGCCTGACCCATAGAGAATCCGGTCCTGATGCCGCTCCAGGAAATCGCTGCCCAGGTTGAACATGATCCTCAGGCGGGGCACTCCCCGTAAGCGAGCCGCTGGAGAACCGGCCGGCCATAGTCGCTGACAAACCGTTTCCAGATCGCCTCGGACAGCCGGTCGGGAAAGAGATGGACGTGGAAATCAATTATTTTTCCGGGCCGGGTCATGAACGAGGCATCAGAGGGTAAATTCCATGTCTGTCCGGACGGCGCAGCACTTTAAGGGCGCCTGCCGATCCCGGATCAGGTTGCGGCTGCGCGCCACGATGTCATCCACCCCCGCATCGTCTCGTTCCTGATTATGATGAAAGAGGCCCAGCGTCCTCACCCGGGCCTCAATAGCCAGACGGACCGCATCGTTATAAGTGGAATGCCCCCAGGTCTGCTTGTAATCATCCTCCCTGAATTCGGCGTCATGGATAAGGAGGTCGGCGTTCGCCGCAAACCGGACATAATCCTCGAAACCCATACCGCCGGGATGGACATGAGACAATTCATTATCCGTCAGAAAGACGAATGATTTGCCGTCTTCCTCGAACCGGTATCCCATTCCCTGGTTCGGATGGCTCAAGGGGAAGGAGTTCACCGTCATGGTATTGATGGTAAAACGGGTCCCGCAGGTATCATGATAAGAGATGTCGCAGTGGATGTCATCATAATTAATAGGAAAATGAGGCGCCATCATGACCTGGGCGATGAGATCCTTGACGGATAGCTTGGCGAAGGGACATCCGTACATGCTGATCCGGGTATCTTTGAAATAAACGGGCTTGAAAAAGGGGAACCCGCGGAGGTGATCCCAATGGGCATGGGTAAAAAACATACTGTAAGCGCGCCGCCCCTCCGCCAGCAGGGCATTACCAAGGCGCCTGATTCCCGAACCGGCATCGACAATGATTATATCATCATTTTTGGTCCGGATTTCGAGACACGTCGTATCGCCCCCATATTTGAGGTATTCCGAGCCTGATACGGGAATGGAACCTCTCGCACCCCAGCAACGGATGATCATGACGGATCCTTATTTTTATAGGATAGGTATCTACTATCGTCTTGAGCATGTCTTGTCAAGCTGTAATTCATGTGTATATTATGTAGCATGGGTAGGTTTTCCAAGGCTGCCGGATATTTCAAATCATCCCACGCAAAGGAGGGGCAATATGGCAACGATCAAGGGCATGACCTGCGGACATTGCGTAATGGCCGTGAAGAAGGCATTGATGAACGTGGAGGGGCTGACGGATGTGCAGGTCAACCTGGAGAAGGGGGAGGCGTCTTTTGAAGAGGAGAGGCCCGTGGCGGCAGACCTGATCCGGGAGGCCCTCGCAAAAGCGGGGTATGAAGTTGCCTGAGGAGGATGTACACGAAGCTACCGTCTCCATTGGAGGCATGACCTGTGCCGCCTGTGTGCGGCGAGTGGAGCGGGCGCTCCAATCCCTGGACGGCGTGACGGAAGCCTCGGTCAACCTGGCAACGGCCCGGGCGACAATCAGGCATCGCCCTGACTGGGCGGGCCTGGCAGAGGTCGCGGCCCTCGTCACGGAGACGGGATACGAATATCTGGGCATTCCCGAAGAATTTCGGGAAGATCCGATTGCTGCCGCCCGGGAAAAAGAGATAAGGGATCTGCAAGTACGCTTCGCCGTCGGCATCGCCCTCAGTGGGGTGATCTTTTGCGGCTCCATGCAGCACTGGATCCCCTTCCTCATGGCTATCCCCAGGCAGCCGCTCCTGATCGCCCTGTTCCTGCTCACGACCCCCGTCTTCTTCTGGGTGGGCAGCCGCTTCTTCAGCGGGGCGGTCAAGGCCGCCCAGCAGGGAACCACGGACATGAACACCCTCGTTGCCGTCGGGGCCTTCGCGGCCTATGCCTATTCCGCCCTGGCCACTTTTGTCCCGCAGCTGTTCACCCGTTCGGGCATCCCTCCCCACGTCTACTACGACGGCGCCGCCCTGATCGTTACCCTGATCATCCTCGGCCGGCTCCTAGAGGCGAAGGCAAAGGGCAAGACCTCGGCGGCCATCCAGCGCCTCATGGGGCTCCGGCCCAAGACCGCCCGGGTCATCCGCAACGGCGTCGAGGAGGATATCCCCATAGAGGGAATCGTCCGGGGCGACCTCCTCCTCGTCCGCCCCGGGGAAAGGATCCCCACGGACGGTCTGATCGTCTCCGGATCGTCAAGCATCGATGAATCCATGCTTACCGGGGAGAGCATGCCCGTCTCCAAAGAGCAGGGTTCCCCCGTTTACGCCGCCACGATCAACAAAACCGGCTCTTTCACCTTTACGGCCACCAAGGTTGGGACGGAAACGGCCCTGGCCCAGATCATCCGCCTCGTGGAACAGGCCCAGGGATCCAAGGCCCCCATTCAGCCGCTGGCCGATCAGGTGGCCTCGGTATTTGTCCCCGTGGTTTTCGCCATCGGGATCGTAACCTTTATGGTCTGGTATTTTCTCGTCCCCGACGGGAACTTCAGCCGGGCCCTCCTCAACTTTGTCTCCGTCCTCGTCATTGCCTGCCCCTGCGCCCTCGGTCTGGCCATTCCCACCGCCGTCATGGTGGGCACTGGCCTCGGGGCCGAACGGGGAATTCTGATCAAAGGAGGAGAAAGTCTCGAAAAGGCCTACAAGCTCACCATGGTCGTTTTTGATAAAACGGGGACCCTGACCCGAGGGGAACCGCAGGTCACGGACATCATTGCCGCCCCGGGGATCGGCGCCAACGACCTCCTGAGGATCGCCGTCTCCATTGAATCCGTCTCCGAACACCCTCTCGGGGAGGCGATCGTCCGGGAGGGTCAAGCGAGAAACATCACCCCCGCGGCAATCGAAGCCTTCACGGCCAACGCCGGTCTGGGAGCCGGCGCCCTGATCGCGGGACGTCCCCGTCTCCTGGGAAACCGCCGCTACCTGGAAGGAGCCGGCATTCCTTTCCTGCCCCTGGAGGCTGCCGCAGCGCGCCTGGCCGGGGAAGGGAAAACGGGCGTCTTTGTAGCCCGGGATGGACAGCTCCTGGGAATGATCGGCCTGTCCGACGTCCCCCGGGCCTCGGCAAAGGAGGCCATTGCCATGCTTAAAAGGGCGGGCCTCAAGATCGCCATGATCACCGGCGACCACGCCCAGACGGCGCGGGTGGTGGGGGAGGCACTGGGTATCGATACCTTGCTGGCTGAGGTGCTCCCCGGCGATAAGGCTAAGGAAATAAGCAGATTGCATGGTCAGGGAGAGATCGTGGCCATGGTGGGCGACGGCATCAACGACGCCCCGTCCCTGGCGGCCGCCGACATCGGCATCGCCATCGGCGCCGGAACCGACGTGGCGATGGAGGCCAGCGACATGACCCTCATGAGCGACGACCTCAAGACCGTCCCGGAGGCCATCCGTCTGTCTCACGAGACAATGAAGGTGATCCGCCAGAATCTTTTCTGGGCCTTCATCTATAATATATAATATCATCGGCATCCCCATCGCGGCCGGGGTCCTTTATCCCTGGGGCGGCATCCTCCTGAACCCGGAATTTGCCGCCGCGGCCATGGCCCTGAGCTCCGTCTCCGTCGTCACCAACTCATTGCGCTTACGCCGGGTCTGGAAGTCTGCAGGAACAAACCCTTGATTGCTTATGGTTCAGCTGCGCCCTCCCCGGCCGGCATAATCTAAGGATCACCTTCCAGATCATTATCGTCGGGGAGATCTTCAAAGGGCGTTCCTGCCGGTACGCCGTGTTCCGGGTCCCCGACGGCGGGGTTATAGACGTATCCGCAAACGGAACACACATAGCTTGCCGCCGTCGTCGGCGCCGCTGCCGCGGCCTGGGGTTCCTCCTGCTGATAGGTCGGCGCCGTCTTGGGGGACTTGCCCTTCCGGACGGTATGATAGTAGGAGTAGGTCATGGGCGGATCATTGCGGATATTATCGTAATCGACGACCTCCCCGACAAAGATCGTGTGGGAGCCGCATTCCATCTCCTTGATAAGCTTGACCTCCAGATAGGCAACGGCATGATCCAGGACGATGGGCGCGCCGGTCTTCCCGATCCGGTACTTGACATCCTTGAATTTGTCCACATCCCGGCCCGATTTGAAGCCGAAAAGGCCGATGAAGTTCATGGGGGCCTCCTCGGAGAGGATGGAGACGGAAAAAACCCGACTGGCCAGGATGTAGGCGTGGGTCAGGTTTTCCTTATTGATGCTGACGGCGATGGTGGATGGCTCCGAGGTGACCTGAAACATGCTGTTGGCAATCTGGCCGTTAAATTTGCCGTCCTTTACGGAACTGACCAGATAAAGGCCGTAACTGATCTTGCGGAAGGCTTCTTTGTTCATAGGATATGCTCCTGAGCTGTATTTTGGTTGAAAGCTTTACTATGGTGCCTTCCTTATATACGAAAGTCGCCCTTCCCGCCAGATTAAATTATCCGCCCGCTCCTCAATAAATCATCCTACCCATGATGCGGGTAATGTGATAAACTGATAAATAAAATATCTATCATGGAGGCTAATTATTATGGATTGGGGAATGGAAAACCGTCTGTCCCAACTAATTCAGGCGGATGGTCACTGCTTCTTTCTGCCTATCGATCACGGCTACTTTCAGGGACCGACATCGTGTCTGGAAAAACCCGGAGAAACTATTAAACCGCTGCTTCCCTACTGCGACGCCCTCTTTGTTACCCGGGGCGTCCTGCGGTCCGCCGTCGCTCCCGTCGGGAGCAAGCCCGTTATTCTCCGGGTATCGGGAGGGGCCAGCGTCCTCGGCAAGGACCTCGCCAATGAATCCCTCACTACTTCCATCGAAGAAATCCTCCGTCTCAACGCCACGGCCGTGGGGATATCGATCTTCGTCGGCACCGACTATGAGCGGGAATCACTGATGAACCTGTCGGAAATCGTCAATCAGTGCGAGGACTTCAGCATTCCCGTCATGGCTGTCACCGCCGTGGGCAAGGAGTTGGAAAAACGGGACGCCCGGTATCTTGCCCTGTGTTCCCGCATCGCCGCCGAATTGGGGGCGCGGGTGGTGAAAACCTACTGGTGCAAAAATTTTGATAAAGTGACCTGCGGATGTCCCGTTCCCGTTGTCATGGCGGGAGGACCAAAATGTGAAACGGAAAAGGAAGTGTTCGATTTTGTTTACGACGGGATGCAAAACGGGGCCATCGGCCTCAATCTGGGTCGCAACGTCTGGCAGAATCCCTACCCCGTGGCCATGATGAAGGCCCTCCACGCCATCATCCACGAAGACCTCACGGCGAGGGAAGCCTGGGAACTTTTCAATGACGTCAAGGCGGAAAAGGTCAAAAAAGCAAGGATCAATAAAGGGAAAAAAGTCTGAACTCACCCGGGGGCGGCAAACTGACCGATAATTAACCTCATCGGCCGCAAGCAGGGCCTTATTATTCGTCATGCCGGACCCCGGAGCGGGTCCGGTTTTGATTCCCCCCTTCCGGCTGGCACCGGAATGACGGACGCGAAGCAAGCAGGGGAGAATGAACCCGCAACGATTCAATAATGAGCGAGAGAGTTGCCTATGCGCGTAGCCATGTATTACGGGAGCAATGACGTAAGGAACGAAGAGATGTCCGTACCCCGGATCGGCCCCGGGGAAATCCTGGTCAAGGTCATGGCCAGCGGGATCTGCGGCAGCGATGCCATGGAATGGTACCGGATCAGGAAGGCACCCCTGGTCCTGGGCCATGAAATCGCCGGGATTGTCGCCGCGGTGGGCGAAGGGGTTACGAACTGGCGCGACGGCGACCGGGTCTTTGTCTCTCACCATATCCCCTGCAATACCTGCCATTACTGCCTGCAAGGATACCACACCGCCTGCGAGACCCTTCACAGCACCAATTACGATCCCGGCGGCTTCGCCGAATATCTCCGGGTCCCCCGGCTCAATGTCGACCGGGGGGTCTTTCTCATGCCCGCGGACGTTTCCTTCGCTGCCGGCGCCATGATCGAACCCCTGGCCTGCGTCATCCGGGGACAGCGCCTGGCCCGCCTGCAACCGGGACAAGCGGTGCTGGTGCTGGGCAGCGGCATTTCCGGCATCCTGCATATCATGCTGGCCCGGACCTTCGGCGCCGACGCCGTCAGCGACGCCCGGGAAGATATACCGGCCTGGGTGCGAAGCGTTAACGATGAACGCCCCGCCGACCTCGTCATTGTCTGCACCGGCGCCCCCGCCGCTTTCGCTCAGGCGCTGCAATGCGTGGACCGGGGCGGGACAATCCTCTGTTTCGCCACGATGGAACCGGGGGCCAACCTGTCCGTACCGCTCAACGATTACTGGCGCAACGAGATCAAACTCA